>JANQFB010000273.1 GCA_028278085.1 Chitinophagales bacterium | reverse complement strand
ATTTGTTACCGGGATCCCCCTGGGCGCTTTTTGGAGTACGCGCAATAATAAAGAAAAGCGATTTACCCTTCCCGAACCTAAAATAATCGCCAGAAGATTGCTGGGAGGTTTAGGATTAGGCATATCCGGCAGTGTTGCCGCCGGTTGTACCGTAGGACATGGGTTAACATTTGCACCATTATTGGGCATAGGCAGTTTGGCCGCAACGGTGTTCATATTCCTGGGAAGCGGGTTGGTGGGATACCTGACCAGAAAATGATGCGGTGGCATGAATCAAAAAAGTATCCTAATCCTGTTGACGATCATCAGTATCGTTATGATCACAAGTACGCTGACGGACTGTGATAACACCCGGAATCCATCGACCATTCAACAAAATGATACCATCCCTTTAACCAGGCATTGGGAATCTCCGATCCCCCACCAGGAAATACCGGAAGGACTTAGCTCCATCAGTGCGGCGAGTTGCGGGGCCTGCCACCAGGAGATCTACGAGGAGTGGAAGCGATCTACCCACGCCGTTGCTTTACAGGATCTGCAGTTTCAGGCTGAATGGAAGAAAGACAGTATTATTAGCTGCCTGAACTGCCATACCCCTTTACAAAACCAACAAGCGTTTATCGTGAAAGGATTCATCAACGGCGACCACAAAACTCCTGTAAAGGAACCTAACCCTCATTTTGATCAGGCCTTGCAATTGGAAAGCATTACCTGTGCTACCTGCCATGTTCGTGATGGCCATGTGATCGGTACGATCGGGCATACCAATGCACCTCATAAAACAATAAAAGATGTCGCCTTGCTATCGGAACAGATCTGTATTAGCTGTCATAATGTGGTCGATGAGTTGAACCCCGTTTTAGTTTGCACCTTTGAGACCGGTGATGAGTGGAATAACAACTGGGCCAAAAAAGCCGGCAAAACCTGTATTTCCTGCCATATGCCTGAAACAGAACGCCCCATCGCTGCCGGAATGGACAATAGGAGATCACATGTCCATCATTTCCCGGGTTCCGGTATCCCTAAATTTCAGGATAGCAAGGCTGAGGGCCTGGTAAGCATGGAGATCAAGGAGAGCAGGCTGGATGATAGCTATGCCGTTGGGGATACCATTAACTACTTCCTCGAGATCAAGAACAGCTTTGCCGGTCATGCCATCCCTACCGGAGATCCCGAACGGTTCTTTTTGATCACCTTCCGCCTGCAAGATAGCCGGGGTAACACCATTCGGGAGGAAACCCATAGAATAGGTGAACATTGGCAATGGTATCCCGTGGCTAAAAAGCTATCGGATAATAACCTTAAACCCCTGGAGGAAAGGACCTATGCTTTCCATCACAAGCTCCGTAAAAAGGGGCTATTCACACTCTCGGTGGCCATCACCAAGCATCGAATGACAGAAGAAAATGCAAAGTATCACGATATCTTCGGCAAATATCCCCTATCCATCGAAGTGTTTAAAAAACAATTCAAATTTTCGATCACTTGAATGAACAAATCGACCAATTAATTTGACTATCGGCCATGGAAAATTGATCAATACAGGGTCGTACACCTGGCGATCTGCGTGCCATACAACCGGTAGTTGAGGTTGGTATCGATCAGCGGATTTACACCTTCCTGGAACAATACGATGATGTCGGAACCACCAAACAGGAAGTATCCGAACTCATCCCCTTTAAGGTAGGTTTTTCCGGTGGTAGCCGTCATATTGACAGAAGACACCTGGGCCATACCTATTGGAATAATGGCCACTATCCCGACATTACCAAAAGGCGAATTAGTGGTGTCCATGGTAACAACACCCCTCGCCTGGGTGAATTCATAAGCATCTTCGGAGCCGTCAGGGGCGTCAAACTGGTTATCGGTGATATTCACATTCAGGTATACCTTTCCTTTGACCGGGTAACATTCTTCCATTACACCCGATACCGGGGTATGAAAGCGATGATAAGAATAAGGCCCTAAGAAATAATGGACAAAGGTGCCGTTGGCAAAGGCATCTTTGTATTTGCTGCCTTCCAGCAGATCTGCTATGTTGGCGTACTTGTGGGTCTTCTTAATAGTGATCTCCGGGATAGCCGAATTGGCGTCGATACCATATTGCGCTTTGAAAGTACAATCTGCCGGGCAGGTAACCACGGTATTATCACCCGGGCTGGCCACCGGTCGCAGGCCGGGATTCAGTTCACGGGCAAAAAACTGGTTGAATGTGAGCCATCCGCTGGGCGAATTGGGCCGGCCATCCAGGGTTCCGCCAATGAGTGAATCCTGCACCCGGTATTTCGGCGAATCATACTTGAACGAATTCAGAATTTCATCATTGAAGGAATCGGTGGTGTTCAAAAAGCTGCCCCACAGGTCGGCATAGGTGATCAACCAGTCGCTGAACCATTCGATATTTTGTACGATGATCTTATCATCGGGCCCTACCGGCTGATCGATCAGGTAATAAAAATGACATAAACGGTCATAGACCTCCTGCTGCTCGTCGGTACCGGGATCGGTCCAGGCCGGATCCATACTTTGTTGCGGAATGTAGGTCGAGAAATCGGTAAGATACTTCAGGTAACCGGCTTCATCCGTTGGCCAATCCAGAGCTTTGTACAATTTGGCGTCCAGTTCTTTTTGAGCCGTGATATTGGCCTGGTTCAATGACTCCAGCAAATAATCCCGGAGTTGAGGATCTTCTTTTAGCTTTTCTTTCAATTGTCCGATAACCTCAGCCGATGAGGTGTAAGTTGCTTGTTTCGCTGTTGTTTCCATTTGTTCTGTTTTTTTAAGGTAGCCGTGAAGGCAATAAATGTTTCGTATTCGCTGCAAGGGGCTGTTAAATGACTGCCACTTGTTCACTAAAAATAACTAATCTGCATGTAGGTTGCAATTAATTTATGGAATAACAAATTTTTAATAATCGTTGTATGTTGACGGAGAGGTTCAACAAAAATCGACCTTATCAAATGATGATAAAAATCATCGAAATGGGCCCCGGAAAACCTAAGATCCGGCTTCCTGGAGGTCCGGTTTAAGGAAGTAGCGATCTTTTGAAAAAGGATGGTTATAAATTGGAAAAGGCCCAGCTTCCTTTGGCCGCGGAGCCTTTTTTCTACTTTGGGATTTTCCCCTGCTACTCAATGATTGTATACAAGTTATTGATATATGATCTTCCTCGCGACTTCTTTTGTTCCATTGCTTATGCGGATAAAATACACGCCTTTGGGTTTTGCGGAAAGGTCTATGATTCCTGTAATTTCCGGCTGAACCACAGCCTGCTGACCGAGCATATCGATAATCCGAACATTAACCTTAGTTTGGCGATTGTTAAGTTTTAGGTGAAAAATCCCGGAATTGCTGGGATTTGGATACACATCTACTACCAAATCTCCGGCAGGCGCCTGTTCAATATCTTTTGCATGAAATTCATTGGCGTTGTCATCATGCTTTGGAGAAAACTGATCATTTTGCCAGGGCACTCTTCTGTACTGCTCCAATTCATAACTGCTCAAAAAAGATTCCGCATTAGTCTTGGCGGGCGTA
>JANQFB010000269.1 GCA_028278085.1 Chitinophagales bacterium | reverse complement strand
CGGCCGCAGGGTCGCTTTGCCATAATCATAATAAATGTTCTTCAATTCGATGGATTTGTCGACGGCTATTTCTTCCAGGCTCAATTCGATGTCTATTTCATCTCCCGGACTGTTATCGGCCGTATTAAAAGCCATTTCCTTCTGGAAATATCCTTCCTTCGTAGCCATCACGTCATAAGACTCATCCAGGAATACCTTAAAGGCGAAATCTCCCGATTCATCGGAAACAGCCTTATCCGTTACTTTTCTGTCAGATAACAATTCCACCTGAGAACCTCCGACCGGCTGACCCTCATGGGTAACTTTACCCATCAAGGTAACCACCTTGGATTTTTGAAGCTCGATCTCTACTTCCGACACGTTTGTATTGAGATCCCATGTCGAAACCAGCGCTTTATTGGTGGTATAGCCGTCTTTCAGGGCAGCTATCGTATAATTTTCATTCTCATTCAGGTTGAATGCAAAGGTCCCGTTTACATCCGCGACCTGATCATCGATCACCTCATCGTTGATCGACAGGATAACCTTTGAAAAACCGATGCTTTTACCGCCGCTTTTGATCAAACCCTTGACTTGAATGATCCGGTCAGTGGCCATGGGCTCCGGGGGAACTTCCACATCAGGCTCTGGTTCGGGCTCTGGTTCAGGTTCAGGCTCCGGCACTGGTTCTGGTTCGGGTTCAGGTTCAGGTTCCGGCTCTGGTTCTGGTTCGGGTTCAGGTTCCGGCTCTGGTTCCGGTGCCATTGCCACCAGATCGCTGGAATCCGGGGTTTCAACAGCTACAGGCTCTTCCGCAGGCATCGTATCGACCGGTTCTTCAGCTACGACAGGTTCTTCAACTTCAGCAGGCTCCTCCACCACGGTATCTATCGACGCCACCGGCGTTGAGGGCATGGTATCTTCCTGTTCCGGCTCGACCCATACGGATCCCGGATCATTGGAAACATATATGAGCTGTTCTATACCCTCGATGATCGTAAAAGAATAATCTCCTTTTCTTCCGGTATTCTTTTCCTCTATCATCTTATTTTCCAGGATACGCTGGACTCTGATGCCGGGCATGGCCTTCTCTTCGATCTCAATAATGACGGTATCCCGCGGAACAGCATTACTATCAGCAGGATCCGGAGGAATAGTTTGTGTAACCTCTTTCTCCATCCTTTCTTTCACATATCCTGCAACCTCCCAGGGATAGCGCTCCGGTTCCACATTCACCTTCAGGATCTCATTATCCGTGTGGCGAACCAATTTTAGCTTGACCTTATCGTATTTAAACCCTTCCTGCCGGGCGATCAGGGAATACTCGATATCTTCCTCGAGCTCGAAGGTGTAGGTACCTTTGACGGGCAAAAAGGCCTCATCCATTTTTCCGCTTTCGTTGTACAACTTGTATTTGATCCCGTCAAACAAGCTCTTGTCTTTCACCATCAGCACACTGCCGTCGATCGTCATTTTTAAAGGCTTTTTGAACAAAAAGCTATAAACATCTTCGGCGCCGGTGCCATTGTAGCGGTTAGAGCTGAAAAAACCTCTATCGCCTTCTTCATCCACGGAAATGCCGAAATCATCGAAAATGCCATTGATGGGCGGGTAAAGATTCGTAACCTGTGTCCACTTCTCCTCGTCCATATCGTATTTGGCGGAAAATATATCCAGCTTGCCCATACCCGGATGGCCATCGGAAGAAAAATATAAGGTTCCGTCAGGATGGATAAACGGGAACAACTCATGACCGAAAGTATTGATCTCCGGACCGAGGTTCTTCGGTTGGCTCCAGGTTCCATCGTCCTGTAAGCTGCTGACATATAAATCCGTTCCACCAAATCCTCCTTCCATGTTAGACATGAAGAACAAATGACGACCGTCGTGGGTCAGGGTCGGATGGCCTACGGAATATTTGCTACTGTTAAAGGCTAATGAATTGGTGGCTTTTCCCCAGCTATCCCCTTCTTTGGTATTACTAAGGATCTGGAGCGTATTGATCACCAGGTTTTTCTTTCGCTCTCCTTCGACCGTTCGGGTATAAAATATTTTATTCCCATCTTTGGAAAAGGTGGCAGGGCCCTCGTGAAAGGGTGAATTCAATGTTTCCAGCGGCGCCGGAGGCATTAAATTGTCGTCGGTACCGTCGATAGGGGTAAAATAAAAGTCCAGGAGGATCTCATCACTTCCGGATCCTACCCGGATAAACTTCCGCTTACTATCGTCCCTGGCAGAAGAAAAGACAATCCCATCCTTGTAAAATACAGGGCTGAACTCCCGTCCTTCCGTGTTGATAAATCGCATTTCCCTGACGTCCGTATTGGCGGGATTATCCAGCCAGATCTGGGAAGAATCACAAGAAGCGGCATAGGCAGGACCTTTGGGATCGTCGGGAACCACCTTGGCGTATTTCAGGAACATTTCCTTGGCTTCCGCATATTTGGCGGCGCTTTTCAAAGCCAATGCATAATTGAAAATATGCTGCGGCTCCCGCTTTTTGCGTTTCATGATCTTTTTATACCATTCTTCCGCCTCCTCGAATTGATTGTTGAGCCGGTAGGCATCGGCAAGTTTTACCATGGCCAGCTTCCGGTAATTGCCCCGACCTTCCTTGGCTTCTTTCACATAGAATACGATCGCCTCGGCAAACCTGTTCTGATCGAATAGTTTGTCACCCCTGGCCAGGTTTTTCTGCCCAAAGGAAAAATTTATGGTCAATAAAAAAACAAATAAAAGACTGTATCGAACCGGGCCGGCATTTTTTCTCATGTGGATAATTTTCATGCTTTCCCTATTTTGACTTTTAATTGTTGAATTAATAATAATATCTCGGATCAATGGTTTTCTTTCTTGGGGGCTCAGGTAATTTCAAATTATAATTGAACATGATCTCGTGCGAACCGTTTTGATGATTTTTAAAATCAGACAACGTGAGGTCATAGGCATAACCGATCCGGTATTCGTCGTTGTAGTTGAATTCGGCAATAATAGCCAGGCCATCTCCCGTACGGTAGGATGTTCCCAGGGAAACCATCCGTTTGAAGATAAAACGGGCATTCAGGTCCAACTGCACCGGAGCGCCGCCAACAGCTTTCAACAA
>JANQFB010000265.1 GCA_028278085.1 Chitinophagales bacterium | reverse complement strand
GCTGTTCGATGATGAATTCGATGGTGATGGGCCTCCCTTTGGCGGCACCCGGGAAGCATATAGGTCTTGCTTTGCACCGTGGTTCGACATAGCGATCATGGAAACATGCTATAATTCCATTGAACCCAGAGCCCAAAGAGAATTATTTATCAAATTAATCCCCAAAACCCCGGATGGATCGTCCTGACAAGCCATTCCTTCCGGCCGGTACGGGAAAAAAACGAATGAAAGATGCTTGATCAGTTGACATATGAGCATGTTATATGCATTGATATTGAAACGGTACCGGTAGTTGCCGGTCTCGGAGAACTGGATGAGAACTTTCAGCAGTTATGGGAACGAAAAACCGGGAAAAAACGGGAGGAGGGAGTTGCTCCGGAAGATTATTTTTTCGAAAATGCCGGGATCTTTGCCGAATTCGGAAAAGTGATCTGCATTGCCGTAGGTATTTTCACCCGGGATAAAGCCACCGGCCAGTATCAACTCCGGCTGAAATCCTTTTCCGGCGACGAAGAGAGAACGATCTTGCAGCAATTCGCCATGATGCTGGATCAGTATTACGGAGATATCCAAAAATATCAATTGTGCGGCCATAACATCCGGGAGTTCGACGTGCCCTACCTATGCCGGCGCATGCTGGTAAATGAGATCCCACTGCCGAAATTATTGGATCTGTCAGGTCTCAAACCCTGGGAGGTACCGCTGATCGATACCATGCAGCTATGGAAATTCGGCGATTATAAGAATTACACCTCCCTGCATTTATTGGCTTCCTTGTTGAATATCCCGACCCCGAAAGATGATATCGACGGCAGTGATGTTGGCCGGGTGTATTGGAAAGATGGCGATCTGGAACGGATAAAGACCTATTGTATCAAAGATGTTATCACCGTGGCACAGTTGTTGCTTCGGCTACGAGGCAAGCGCTTGCTCGAAGAAGAACAGATCACCATTGCCGAATAGCAGGTCCGGCAATTTAATCCCTTGCATTTTTCCTGTTAATGTTACCATCTAATCGGTATATCAATTAATTTTAGGTTCATTTTCCAGGATTTCCATTGTACCGATCCTTATCAACAATCGTTAACTTATTCCATAAGCTGATCCTTGCCAATGGCTGATAGCGAAACACTACTCGAAGTCAGAGGGCTTGTTACGGATTTTATGACGGAGGAAGGGATCATTCTGGCGGTTGATAATATCAGTTTTACGATCCGTCGGGGTGAAACCATAGGCCTGGTTGGCGAAAGCGGATCGGGAAAGTCGGTAACCTCCCTGTCGTTAATGCGGCTGGTCTCACAGCCCGGTAGGATCAAAGCCGGTGAGATCATCTATCATCCGGCATCAGGCGATCCGGTCGACCTGGCCAAGCTCAGCGAAAAAGAAATGCGAAACTACCGCGGCAACGAGCTGGCAATGATCTTCCAGGAACCGATGACTTCCCTGAACCCGGTATTCAAATGCGGAGAACAGGTCAATGAAGCCATAATGCTGCACCAGCATGTATCCCGTACCACTGCCGACGCCATGACCCTCGACCTGTTTGAGAAGGTGCAGCTTTCCGATGCCGAACGGGTATTTAACAGCTATCCCCACCAGTTGTCCGGTGGTCAGAAACAACGGGTTATGATCGCTATGGCCATGTCATGCAATCCCAGTATCCTGATAGCCGACGAACCGACAACCGCCCTGGATGTAACGGTTCAAAAAGCCATTCTCGACCTGATGCAAGAGCTCAAAGAGGAGATCGATATGTCGATCATGTTCATTACGCACGACCTGGGCGTTATTGCCGAGATCGCCGACAAAGTTATGGTGATGTTCAAAGGAAAGATCGTCGAGCAGGGGAGTATCCTGGATATTTTTCATAACCCCCAGCATCCGTATACCAAGGGCTTGCTGGCCTGTCGTCCGCCGCTTGACCGGAAATTGTCGAAGCTTCCGGTGATCAGTGATTTTATGAGCGAAAACGAGGACGGCTCGATGAATCAAAAACAAACTTCCATCGATACGTTGATCGACAGTTATACGGTTTCGGAAAGGAAGATCAGGATCCGACTGGAGCAATTGCTGGAACAGCAGCCCCTGCTGGAAGTGAAACAATTGAAAACCTGGTTCCCACGCGAAAAAACCTGGTACGGCAAACCCCTGGATTTCGTAAAGGCGGTGGATGATGTGAGCTTTGAAGTTTACCCCGGCGAAACACTTGGCCTGGTAGGAGAGTCGGGTTGCGGCAAAACAACATTAGGCAGAACGATCCTCCGCCTGGTCGAACCTACGGAAGGAGAGGTTCGCTTTAAAGGCATGGATATTTTGCAAAACTCCGATGAGGAAATGAAAGATCTCCGGAAAGATATGCAGATCATCTTCCAGGACCCCTATTCCTCCCTGAACCCGAGGATCAATATCGGGCAGGCGATCATGGAACCGATGGCGGTCCATAAGATCGGGGCCAGCGAAAATGAACGAAAAGACCGGGTGATGGAATTGTTGCAAAAAGTGAACCTGTCTGCCAGCCACTTTTACCGTTATCCCCATGAATTCTCCGGAGGTCAGCGGCAGCGGATCTGTATCGCGCGGGCCCTGGCCTTAAATCCCAGTTTTATCATTTGTGATGAGTCCGTATCGGCCCTGGATGTCTCTGTTCAGGCCCAGGTGCTGAATTTATTGATCAACCTGCGGGAAGAATTCAACTTCACCTACATTTTTATCTCTCACGACCTTTCCGTGGTAAAATTCATGTCTGACCGGATGATCGTCATGAACAAAGGCAAGGTCGAAGAAGTAGGTAAGGCTAACGATATTTATCACAACCCTCAAAAAGAATACACCCGAAAACTGATCGAAGCCATTCCTAAGGGAGACCTGGAAGATATTACCAACAGGCTGCAGCGGAACAAGCATAAAATGCTTTCCGGATCTTCCGGGCAATGAGTTGGGCAGGAATAATGGCAGCGAGAAAGAAAAAGTACAAGAACAAGGTAAAGAAAAGGAAGCCTTCCCTGGACAGGCTTATCCTGAATATCTTTAAAAAGAATCCTAAGAAACAGTATTCCTACAAACAGCTCACCAAAGCCCTGAAGCGATCAGCCGATAAGGAGGATGTGATTCAGGCGATCGGCTTGTTGATCGAAAAAGGCAAGCTGGTACAAACCGAAAGGAACAAGCTGAACCTACCCAAGGCCCCATTATTCAGCGATACGACCTGTGATGGCGTTTTGGAGATGACAAACCGCGGATTTGCATTTGTGATCGCCAAACAGGTGAACCAGGATATCTTCATCCACCGGAAAAACCTGGGTACCGCCCTCGATGGCGATGTGGTCCGTGTCAATATCGCGCAGCGAAGAAGGGGAAAGAACCTGGAAGGGAAGGTAGTGGCTATCCTGGAAAGAGCCCAGGAGCAGTTCATCGGCACCTTCCGGGAAACGAAAGACCGGGCCTGGATCACACCGGATCACCGCAAATACGACTTCGATATTCTCTTACCGGAACACAAACGGCGGAATGCCCTGGATGGGGATAAGGTATTGGTAAAGGTATCAGAATGGCCCACGATCCAATTGGGAACTGACCGGGTAAAAGATAATCCGGTAGGAGAGGTGGTGGCCATCCTGGGAGAGACCGGCAGCATGGATGTGGAAATGACCGCCATTCTGATAGAGCATGGCTTTCCGATGCATTTTCCCGACGAAGCTTTACAGGAAACCAGCCGCATGCCGTCGGAGATCACCGATGAAGTAGTGCAGGAAAGAAAGGACTTCCGTGGTGTTACGACCTTCACCATCGATCCGGCGGATGCCAAAGATTTCGACGATGCCCTGTCGGTCAGGGAATTGGATAACGGGCATTGGGAGATCGGTATTCATATTGCCGATGTCAGCCATTATGTGCAGGTGGGTAGCGCATTGGATAAAGAAGCGGCTGCCCGGGGCACTTCGGTTTACCTGGTCGACCGGGTGTTGCCCATGTTGCCGGAGCGTTTGTCCAATGAGCTTTGCTCCTTGCGGCCAAAGGAAGATAAGCTTTGCTTTTCGGCCGTTTTTGAAATGGATGATCAGGCCAGGGTGATCGATCAATGGTTTGGCAGAACAGTGATCCATTCCGATCACCGCTTCACCTACCAGGAAGCTCAAAAGACCCTGGACCGGAAGAAAGGAAAGTTTTACCCGGAATTGCGCCACCTCGATCATTTGGCCGGGCAATTGCGCAAAGCCAGGTATGATAACGGTTCCATAGCCTTTGAAACCACCGAGCTGATCTTCGAGCTGAATGACAAAGGTGAGCCTTTGGGTATCAAAACCAAGGAGCGGTTAAATGCTCACCTGCTCATCGAAGATTTTATGTTGCTGGCCAATAAAAGCGTAGCCCGTTGGGTGAGTGAACAAACGGCCAAACGGCAGCCAGTACCATTCGTATACCGGGTGCATGACAACCCCGACGAAGAAAAGCTGACAACCTTTGCCGGTTTCGCCGCGAATTTCGGCTATATCATCGACCGGTCTTCCCCTAAAAACATAGCGCTTTCACTGAACAATATGATGCGAAAGCTGAAAGGGCGCGACGAGCAGGATATCCTGGAGAAGCTGGCCATCCGTACCATGGCAAAGGCGTATTATTCAACGGATAATATCGGACATTACGGCCTGGCCTTTGAGTATTACACTCATTTTACCTCTCCCATCAGAAGATATCCCGATATCCTGGCCCACCGGGTGCTGGAGCATTGCCTGAAAAAGGCGCCTGCCCTGGGAGCCAAACAGCTCGAAGCGCATTGTAACCGGTCATCTGTCATGGAACGCCGGGCTATTGAAGCCGAACGGTCCTCCACAAAATATATGCAAGTGGTCTATATGAGCCAAAAGATCGGTGAAGATTATGACGGGATCATTTCCGGTGTTACAGATTGGGGTATCTTTGTGGAGATCATCGAGAATAAATGCGAGGGTCTGGTAAAGAGTGAGAACCTGCCGGATGACCTCTATAAATATCACGACCGGGAGTATGCGCTGATCGGCATCCATACCCGGCGAAAATTTCAATTTGGCGACCACGTACGGATCCGGGTCGTGAAAGCCGATCTCGAAAAAAGAACCCTCGACTTCGAATTGGTCGATTAGACGGATAAACCCAAAGCATTGCATACACGGAAAGCCTTACAACAACAATTTGAGCAGGCCCTGAAGGCGCAAAATTTTCCCGCCGATCCGCCGGAATTATATGAACCCTTCAGCTATATCCTGGGCCTGGGCGGTAAACGATTACGGCCGGTCCTGGTATTAATGGGCTGCGACCTCTTTGGCGGGGATATAGAAGAAGCCATCGATCCGGCCCTGGCGCTTGAGCTGTTCCACAATTTCACCCTGATCCACGATGACATCATGGATGAGGCGCCGATCAGGCGAGGTCAGCCCACGGTCCATAAGCAATTCAATACCAATATTGCCATCCTGTCCGGCGATGTGATGCTGGTATATGCCTACCGCTATATCAGCAAGCTGAAGCCACCGGTTTTGCAGCAAGTGCTGGCGGTATTCCACGATACGGCTATTAAAGTTTGCGAGGGGCAGCAGTATGATATGAATTTCGAGCAACGGGAAGATGTCAGCATTGCCGAATACCTGGATATGATCTCGCTTAAAACTGCTGTTTTACTGGCAGGAGCCTTGAAGATCGGCGCTTATACCGGTGGTGCGGATGAATCCGATGCACAGCGCCTGTATGATTTTGGCAAACACCTGGGCCTGGCTTTCCAATTGCAGGACGATCTGCTGGATACCTATGGCGAAAGCGGGGATTTCGGCAAGCAGGTCGGCGGAGATATTATCCAGAATAAAAAAACCTTTTTATGGCTCAAAGCCCTCGAATTGGCCGATGAAGCGCAACGGGCCGTCCTTGTCCAATGGTCATCGGCGCAGGAATTTGATCCGGCCGAAAAGGTGAAGGCCGTTAAAGCCGTATATAATGCCCTGGACATTAAATCGCTGACCGGCGAACTGATGCAGGAGCATTACGGCATGGCGTTGGCTGCGCTGGACGAAATT
>JANQFB010000484.1 GCA_028278085.1 Chitinophagales bacterium | reverse complement strand
AGTTCTTTTTTGTTTCCCGGATCCTGGTCTGTTCATCCGGCAAAACGGTAACCGGAAAGCAGTGTGTAAATCTCGGGACATCCATGAAAAAGGCAATATCGTATTGGCCAGGCTTCCTAAGCTTCGCTACCGTTTCATACACTCCCGGAGTCTTTTCCTCCAAACTCCTGTCAATCACAGCAACTGCCCTGGGCTCCCGGCCGTAGTTGCTGAAATTGCCCATCGGGGCAGCCATGCCTTCCGCGTAATAATAGATCGACTGGTCCTTCGGATTAGCCACCAACACAGCATTGGCGCCCGGCGCCTGAACGATACCATCTGCCAGGCTTGGGAAATCCGTTTGCCCCGGAGGATGTTGTCCACCGGGGAAATCAACAACAGGTATGGGTTCTCCCGGTTTTCCGATCTCGCCTATAGGGATCATATACACAATTTCACTATTGCGGTGAATGATATAAGCCAACTCATCACTAAAGCTAACCCGGCAAGGCCCTGATCCCACTTTTCCCTGCTGAACAATTTTATTCGAAGCAGCATCCAGCACGTATATCTTGTCGTTTTCGGGATTAACAATGATAGCCCATCGCCCGGAAGGATCAAACCTGATCTGGCTGATCCCGGGATCCGAAGGTATCGTTGCCATAATGGTTTGAGCCTTACCATCTATCACCTGAACCCTGCCGTTCTTACTATCGGTAACATATAGCGCATCCGCTACGGGAGAATAGGCTATAGCATACGGATCACCGCCAAGGCTGATCTTTTTTTGCCGGAAATCCTCCTGGATCCGGATAACCGATAGCGAACCGTCGCCTTTGTTGCTGATGTAGGCATGTGTATTATGATCATTGATAACGATGTCATGCGGGCCGGCACCCGTTGGGATCATTTTCCGGATAGTATGATCGCCCGTATTGATCACCGCAACACCTGAGGCCTGTGTTTCCAATCGTGGGATCTGGTAACTTGCCCATAGGTATTGTTCATCGGGTTGGAGTACGATCCTGGAAGGTTTAGCCTGCAAAGGAATGTATCGATCTACCTTCCAGTTAAAGGCATTAACGACCGCTATTTCCTTTGTTGCCGGAAGGCTGACATAAAAAACATCCTGCGCTTCTTTAAAGGTCCAGTCCAGTCCCGGGCTGTTCAGCGGGACCAGGGCTAAGAGTTTGGTGTTGTTATAACCGAATAAGGGATCGACTATCGTGATAGACGGCCCTTTGTTCATCGCCAGTACGTAATATACATTGAGATCCAGCTCAGCCCGGTGAAATAAGCCGCCGCTAAGGAAGGCGCTGATCTTTTGCAGGCAAGGCGATTTGTCGCCATTTTCATCCGCAGCAGCATCCATCCAGGCTGCCGGGAAAGCGCCGGAAAGGCCTTTTTGCGTCAACGTATCCTGGATCGAAAATTGGAACCTGATATCATCGCCTTCTTTAAAGGTGCCCGGAGTTTTGGCGGGATCGATATGATCTAAGGTTAAGGTTACCCGGATGCCTTCATGGATAACCGATTGCTGAAAAGGCTTATGCTCCTTCCCTTTGTTGGTACTTTCTCCGGCCAACGCCGGAAAAGAAAATATTACCATGCTCCCGATCATTCCGATACATGCCAGGGAAAGGATCGAAAACAACTTCATCCTATCCTTTTTTGCCGACCGGAGATCAATTTCAAGCATACAGGTCAATTTCATGACTTTGCCAGACATTGTTTTAAATACAGCGATATGTCCCCCGGATCCCGGAATGAGGGCTTATTTCTTTGATACCTGTTTGGAGACGGGCTTCGCTCCAAATTCACCCGGGCTAAGGTTCAACTGAACATTAGGTTTGTCAGCGGTTTGCTCGGTATCGCTGATTTTGACCGGTTCATATTCCGGCAGATCTTTGGTTAGATATACCGGAGAAGAGATCCCATTGGAAGCTTTGATCGTAAATTTATCACCTAACTGGTCCTGGCTAACATTTTCAAAGGCCCAGGAGCCATACAAACCGACCGGAGCGGTAGCTACGGCTGCATTGTTCACCAAAAGTTGCACGGAAGTGGCTGTCATTTTCCCGGTTTTAGCACTGGGTGTACACAGCCCGCTCAGGTTCCACTTATTGTCACCCTGGGATATGGCCGTAGTAAGCATCACTTGTTCATTGCCGTCATTAACCGTTAAAATACCCCAGGTGCCGTTTTGGAAGCTAATGTTAAGATAGGAGCGGTAGAGGTAATCGCCCTCGATCTCGTTGGCACCCCCGGCGCTGGCAATCAGGATATCAAAACCATTCAAAACGCCCAATTCTCCTCTTGATCCCTGCCATTGCGATGCGGGATTGAGACCCAAAACCGTGGAGTTTTCCCGGAAAGGTTCTTCCTGCCACACATGACCGTGTAATTCCCATACTTCTCCTAATCCCTGCCCGCCCGGATGCATTAAGCGAAACCGCATGGGGCTTCCCTTTTCTGCGTAAAAATGTGGCGTTTCCGGATAATAATTATCCAACAGGCTATTGGAAGTTGCCCGGGCAACATCAACCTGGTTGAAGCTATTGGTCCCATAGGCACTGGTGATCGGCTGTGACTTATAATTGAGGGCATTATTGACCGGGAAAGGTGTTTGGCTTCCCTGGCCGGATGCCGGTACATTCAGGTTATCCTGGAAAAACAGCACCAACTCACGAAAGAGGAAATTGCCTTCCGCATCATAGACATTGGCCGATGCGTTGGTATTTTGATCGATGGTCCAGGTGGTTCCTTTGGGTTCTATGATAACCGCCCCGAACAAACCCTGGATATATTGAATGAGGGGATCCGGTGCCGATAAAACGGTAGAACCAAATTCCACGGGAACCGGAACAAAGGCATCATCCTGCAATTCCCAGGTCCCTGCGTACCATTTATACGTAATGGAATCTTTAAGACCTATCGTCTGTTGATCCGCGTTCAACCCAACATTAGTGCCATCATACAACGAAACGTCATAAGATAACAATTCGGGATGAAGGCCAATGGTAAAGGAAGACTGGATCGTATAATCATTCCCGGTCCCATAATTGAATTGTAAGGCAGTGGGAAGGGCTGTTTCCGATATATTGTTGATCAGGGTTACCTGGATACATTCTCCGGCTACCGCCCGTAAGATTAAAGGCTCCACCTGCCAGCCTTGCTTGTTCTTGAAATCATTGACATCTTTATCCTGGACAAAGGCAATCGCCCTGCTGTCATAATTTTTGTACCGGTCATTGTATACCAGCACCCCTCCTTTATCCAGTAAATTATTGTATTGATCGATGGAAAGAGCATATACCCTGTATTTTCTGACCGGCGCATTGTCCGGACAACCGCATTTTTGCTGGGCTATATCTTTGTCGCCAGGTGTATTATTAGGCAAGGGAACTAAGTTTTCAGCCGGTTTATCATTATTGAAGGCCCGCATGATCCCCCACAATCCACCTTGCATGCCGGGCGCATCCGCACTAGGTCGGTATAAATAATCCGTAGTAGATGTACCGGCGTTTTTTGCCAATTGAAAATTCATTTCAAAATGTTCCGAAATACTCATGATCTGGGTAGACCGGTATCCGGAATTTTCCCAGGATGGCTCGAAAAACCATTTGACACCATTGGCATTGAAAAAGTGCGGAGCCACATGAGATCCGACAAGGGTTCGCATTTGGATCCGGTCATTTTCATAGGCCCTGAACAAAGGTGTATAGGGATCGCCGGGTTGCATATCGGCTGATATCGGTAATACCGGAAAGGTAAAGTCATTATTACTGGAGATCCGGGTCCCGCCAACCGGTTGGGCATTCATTAAGGGATCAGCCCGGGTTACCGTGGAGCTGAATACATAGGCCGGGTTGCCAGGTGTGCCGGAAGGTTGCTGGCCACTGGTATTTACCAGGCGCAGCGGCAGGGGCTCGCTTCGATAATTGTAGGAATAGGTTCCCTGTCCGCCGGTACTGACGATCTGTGGAATACCGGGTGCATTGATCGCATAGGTCGGATCCATCCATCCCCGGTACCTGTTGGCTTTGTTGGTAAAGGTATCTAACT
>JANQFB010000478.1 GCA_028278085.1 Chitinophagales bacterium | reverse complement strand
GAGAACACCGGATGGGGGGAGGTCAAACGCCGGTGAGAACACCGGATGGGGGGAGGTCAAACGCCGGTGAGAACACCGGATGGGGGGATGGGAGGTTAGAGGTCCATGAGGTAGCCCAGCCGGATGCCGGCGGAGAGCTTATGGCCGCTGGCATCGAAAGCGCTGAAAAAATCCGCCCGGAAAAGTTTGACGATATTTTCCACGCCGATCCCCAATTCCACATATGGGTCATGATTACTGGTATGGAGGACATTCAGCGTACCGACCGTATGTAGCTTTGCCTTCCGGATGAAAGGGAATTTATTGAAAATAAAGCCGCGGAAGTGATGCTCCCAATGCCCTTCGATAAAATAATCCCGGCTGCTGTGGCTGTAATAGTCCAGGAGTTGAAATCGATTCAAGGGTGCCCCGGATTGATCGAAAAAGGAATATCCGTCATCCTGGTAAAGATAGGCGGTTCGATTACCGTTGAAATGCTGATAATCCATAAACGGCAGGGCATTATTGTTCAAAAACATGCCCGCTTTTACGTCGAATTTCGTATCCCCAAGCAGGCCTGCGGCAACATCATCCCCAATACTCAAGGTCAGCAGGTCAAAGTTGACGGCACTGTGGATCAGACCGGGCAATCCTTTCTTATATCCCAGGGTCAGGGCCGGATATTTCGATCCTTCGATGATCTTCCACTTGGGTCTCATGGAATAGGTTTGCCGGAATCTTATCTTCAACGATGATTCCAGGATCAAAGCCTGGTGCCGGTCAAAAGCGGGTTGCTGGTTAAGGGGATCCCGGGGGTCGTTAGTCGAATAAGTCCGGGTATTCCGATCGTTGAGCACAAAATCGGATACATTTTGCAGCGGCATACGATCCTCATACCGGATGCCGGCATTCAACATCAATCCGTTGAAAACCTCCCGCTGATGATCGATCCGTACAAACCCCTTCTCATAGATCTTCATAAAATTTTGCTCCGCCATCAAGGTATAGATCGAATTCAACAATGGACTAATGGGTTGCTGATCATTAAACTGGAAAACATACCGGCCGCCCGAAATACTGATGATCGAAAATCGCTTGGGATTGTTATTCAAACGCGCCTTGATCATCCCATTGAAATGCTTGTTATCCAAACCATATCTTAAGGTATTTTGCACAGTCAGGCTTTTGTGCTTCTCTTTATACCATCGATAGTATTCGAATTCACCGGAGAAGTTCAAGCCTTCCACCGTATTGAACTGTACGGTTTCGATCAGTGCGTTGGTGGCAAACTGCCGGTTGTGCCAGCTACTATAATTCGAATAGCCGTATAGCAGCAGGTCTGTCGGGTTTACTTTGTTATACTTCCGGTCCACCGAATCCTTGTAGGCTTTGGTTTCTTTCAGCGCCATCAGGCTGTCATTTTTGGCATAATCGGCGATCTCTTCATCTGTTAAAAGGATGGGGCGGGTTTCCTTCCAATAGAAATTATTCTTTTTATTGGCCGCTTCTTCGATCCGGAAAAGCTCATTATTGAAGAATTTTTTAGGGAAGGCGGGATTGACCGCATAGCCCTCGTAAAAATTGATATAGGACTCTGTTCCGGCAAAACCGAAAATACTCACATGTGCGAAAAAATTGAGGGAAAGCGGCATCCAAATGCTGTCGTTTACCGGGATATAATCCTGGCGGACATGCAAGGTATCATAGTATTCCACTTGTTTGCCGGTTAAGAAAAGATCCGCCTTGGCAAGGTTCCACTGGCCCTCCTGGATATAGACATATCCTTCAAAAACCGGATCGGCTTTGCGTTTGGGCGTTACTTTGATCTTATTGATCTCCCGGCCCTGTTCCTGCAGGGTACCCATGTATTCGTATTTATAAAAAAACAGGGCATTATCCGCAATCGGGGAAACGAGGCCCCGGTCCGTGAGATAATCCACTTTGATCAGGTTTTCATAGAAATTAAGCTGAATATCGGTGGCCCTGTTCCAGCTATAACCGTCTTTGATCCCGCTGACCTTGGATGCCAGCATGTTCTCTTTGGTATGATCCGGTTTTTGGTAATGAAATTCAGACACGGATTCGGACAGGTACATCAATCCCAGATCGTTGGAATCGGGTAAATAGGCCTTGGGGATGAAGGGCGGGAAAGATTTGGGGATCTCGGTCAGCCGGTCTACGCCTTTAATATAGATCTTACAGGAAAAACCATCGACCTGGTCGAGGTGATATTTTCGCCTGTCGATGGCATTTTTGATGATCCAATACCCGGGATCGTCATATTTTGAAGAAACCGTGACCTGCCGGAGCACAATGTGCTCACTTTCCAGGATCACGGTTACGGGTGTTGTCAACTGTTGTGTTTCTATGGTTTGTACATGAGTGTTATAGCCGATAAACTGGAATACCAGGTTATAGGTGCCATGTTTGAGGTCCATGGAAAACTCACCGTTTTCGTTGGTAGAGGTGCCTTTCGAAGTCCCTTCTACCACAATATTCACAAAAGGCATGGGGTTACCATGAATATCCTTGACCAACCCGCCGATCGTCCGGTAATCCGCTTCCATGTCCAATTGATCTAACATAAAGGCATAGTCAAATGCAATTTGTTTATAGTAATTGTAGCGCCCGGAAACCATCCCATGGCCTCCGTCCATACTGATATTCACCAACAACGGGTTTTGATCGGTCTTCAGGCTGCGCAGTTTAGCCGCAAATTTTACCGGCTCCCATACACCGACCTGGCTGTCATAGTAACCTCCCTGGATAAGTAGCGCCGGATAATCCCGGGCTTTGACATTATCATAAGGCGAGTAGGTCTTCATATACCGGTAACAGGAATCGATATTGGGGTTTCCCCACTCATCATATTCAAAAGTCGTCAGCGGTAAGCTGGCATCCAGCATGGTATTGATCACATCCACAAAAGGCACATTGAGGATGGCGGCCTTGAATAGTTCCGGCCGTTGATTGATCACTGCACCGATCAGCAAACCTCCGGCGCTGCCCCCTTCGATGATCAAATGATCCGGATCAGTATATTGTTCGGAGATGAGGTGCTCGGCTACCCGGATAAAATCATCAAACGTGTTTTGCTTGCGGAACATTTTACCGGCTTCATACCACCGGTAACCCAGGTCACCCCCTCCCCTTACATGGGCTTCGGCGATGATAAAACCCCTTTCCAGCAAACTGATCCGTTGAGACAGGAAATAGGCATCGGCAGGAGAACCGTAAGCGCCATAACCCGATAGCAAAACCGGATTTTTTCCGTTTTTCGGCATGCCTTTCCGGTATACCAGGGTAACCGGGATCCGTACACTGTCATTGGCAAGGGCGTAACGGCGTTCCGTTATATAGTTATCCTTATCATAACCCCCCAGGACCTTGGTCTGCTTGAGGATCTTGTGGGTGCGCCCGTCCATATCATATTCATAGACTATGGGCGGTGTTAACATCGAGGCATAGGAAAACAGGAACTTATCCGTATCATAGGTTTCATTACCGAATCCCGACACGGCATAGGAGGGCTCCTGGAAATTGATGTAATGCCCGGCCCCTGTCTTTCTATCGATCACTTTAAAGCGCAGCAAGCCATTTTCCCGCAAGGTAACGACCAGGTAGTCCTTGAAGATCTCGAATGCTTCCAGTTGGGCATCGGGCTGGGCAGCAACCAGGGTGGTCCAGTTCTCCACTTCCGGGGCCAGGCGCGGAGTCAGGTGTAAGCTATACTGCTTGTTCGGATAATTCGTCCGTATATACAGGGTGTCGTTGAATTCATCGACAAACACCAACCGGTCTTGCTGCCGGGGAATGATCCGTTCGATCTTTTGTTCCGGATCATCGGTCGAAAGGATATGGACCTCGTTCGACAGGGAATGCCTGACATCGATCAGGATTTGTTTACCGGATTTTGATTTCGATAAACTGATCTCCAGGGTTGTATCCGGTTCCTCGAACAGAAGGGAATCTTTTGACTGCCCCAGCCTATGGCTGAAAATCCGGTGAGCCCGAACGGCCGAATCGAGGCTGGTATACAGGATGGTGGTATCATTCTGCCAGACCATGGTTCCCACATTGTGGATATATGCTTCCAGGATGCTGTCTGACTTCAGGTCTTTAAAATACAGGGTCAGCCGTCTACCTCCGGTATAGTCTACCGCATATGCCAACATCTGATGACCGGGACTGACCCTGTAGCCCACGATATTGATAAATGGATTACCTTCAGCTAAGATATTTTCATCGATCAGGACCTCTTCCGCTGCGGTCAGGCTGTCTTTTTTGCGGCAATAGATCGCATAATCCTTATCTTTTTCGTAGCGGGTATAGTAGTAATAGGAGTCCTTTTTGATCGGAACCGACCGATCAACGGGAATGATCCGGCCTTTGATCTCTTCCAATAGTTTTTCCCGGAACCACTCCTGGTGCCTGGTCATGCGGCGGGTATAGCCGTTTTCAGCAGCGATATAATTGATCATCCGATAATCTTTTTTATGGCGCATCCATGCATAAGGGTCGATCAGGGTATCCCCATGGATCAGGGTGGTATCGGCAGCTATCATGGCTACCGGAGGCTCAATGGTATCATTCGCCCGTGCAAAATCCAGGCTCAACCAACAAGCGGAAAGAACAAAGCAAAAGCACATCAGTATTTCACAGGAGATCAAATCGGCCATCCATGGGGTAAATCTGCAGGGGTGTATTCGAATAGGAGTATTCATAGGCGTTTTCCGGTTGATGATCTTTGTTTCACGAATCCTTTTTTCACTTGCTGGTAATCCAGGAAATACAATAATTTCATCGAAACGAGATTGTTTTGAGGGCCTCGCAGGGTTTGATCGAGATTCCTGAAATAATGATGCTCCAGCAGATGTTCGAAATGATAGATATTGTTTTTCCAAACGGCCGTCAGCTCGCTTCCGGGCATGAATTCCCATCTGAACAAGAGGTCTATCGTAAAAGCGTTGAAATTTATGTTATGCTCACCGTCATAGGCGTCCGGATAAATATAGCCGTTGCCGGTTCCCAGGTGGTAAAAGCCGTGGTAATCCACCGTGGACCAGTTGTGGTAGAGATTTCCGTTCAACGACATCCGGTTGGTAAAAATGTAGGAGGCTCCGAGCTTGTGGATGGTCAGGGAAAAGGTCCGCATACCCATATAGATATTGTCAGGATCTGTTGCCACCCAGCCCACATCGTTGAATTGCCGGTTATAAAACAGGCTTTGATGGAATTTCAACCGGTTGTTGATCCTCAGGGTAGGCGAAAAATTAAAGATTCGGTAGGAAGGCGCTGCTCCCGATCCGAAATAATTGGCCCCCTTTCCGCTTCCAAAAGACATTTCAAGCCTTAACATATTCCGGCTATCGGTGGCCAGGTACAAGGTGATCCAGTTGTCAGGGGGAGTTTCCAGGTAGCGGCCTGTCGACCTGGGTTCATAGTAATCGCGGCTGCCTAAGGGGTCTGTTCCGGCATAAAGGCCTGCTGTCCAATAATTACTAAAGGTTATTTCCTCCTCTATTGACAACTCAAACCCGGTAAAGGCCTGGTTGCTGGTCAGGGTATAATAGCTGGCATATAAGCCTGAGGTAGTCGTGACCGTTTTCCAAAAGGGTTCATAGGTATTATAGCCGACCTCGGCTTCATGATAGGTTTCATTGTTAAATCCGTTGAATCCCAGATCGTTGGGGTCATAAGTCTCATTATCCGCATAATAGGTATACAGAAAAACCAGGTTTCCACTGACCTTGCCGGCGCTTAGCTCCATATAATACCCCAGTTCATTATCGAAATGTTCATCGGTATTCGCCCGTGACCACACCTGGCTGATCGCACCGCTGCCGAAAATCCCGTAGTTAAAATCAGTATCGGCCAAAACAAAATCCATCCCGGTAACATTTGCATTACGGGTACTGTTGAAGCGATTCACATAGGTATTGATGATACCTATCCTGGAGTTTTCTGTCATAGCCTGGTCGAACACCAGGATATTATAATTGGTCATCGGCTGTGTTTCATATAGCCGCAGTTGGCCGGCGCTGTCCCTGATGGTAGCCAGAGATCTGGCGGTCAGGGCATTGAAAATACCGATGCCCGTCCCTTCGGCAGTTCTGCCGGAAACCTTGGAAGCATTGACCAGTTGGCTGGCAGTGGGGTTATGGATCAGGGTTTCGCCTTCTTCCAGGTTATCGTAAACCTCCTCATAATGATCAGGGATGCCACCGATCCTCCGCGAATAAAAAATACCCGCTTTTTGAAACAGGTCGGTTCCTTCGGTAAAAAAGGGCCGGTTTTCTTCATAATAAGTTTCAAATGGGGTCAGGTTCAATATTTCCTGGTCAGACCTCACCTGTCCGAAATCGGGAATGAGGGTCATATCCAGGGTAAAGCTTTCACTGAGGCCGTATTTCATATCCAGCCCTCCCCGGAAGCTGCGGGAATAATTGCTCAGCCCTTCCGCATCATAAGGATAATGTTCGATCGCTGCGGATAAATAAGGGGTTAACGACAAACGCATCGGTGATCGGATACTATCGATACCGGTTAAAACACCGGCCTGGTGTACCATACCGGTCACTTCGGGATCCACAAAATTCCAATAAGCAATTTCCTGGTTCCTGGTGATGATCCGCAGGAAGTTCAGGCCCCATTGTTGCGTTGTTTTTGCAGGAAACCTCAAAGCGGCATAAGGGATCTCCAGGTAAACCGACCACCCGGAATCATGAAGGGAAACTTTGCTTTTCCAGACACTATTCCAGCTCCAATCCAGGTAATTGGCGGCGAATTTTCCATCGAATTGCACCCCGGCCGCCGATACCCGGAACGCAAAGGCATTTTGATCATCGTCATAGGTATCGAACTGAACACCGAAAAAATCTGCGTTTACATCCGTCCTGTCACGAGGGCCCAATTCCCTTAATATGCTATCCGGCGCGGTGTCGTATAAGATAGCCGCGATATAAATCGCATGATCGTCATAAGCCAGCCGGATAGTTGTTTGCTGGCTAGCCGGTTGGCCGGGATTGGGAGCGTATTGCACAAACCCACCGGCAACCGGTAAGGATCCGTTCTCCTTTGCCAGCATCACCGGTTGGGCGGATAGCCGGGTAGCCTCGAGGGATCTCTTTACTTTGTCCGGACCATTGGATGGAACCCCTGCCAGGATCTGGCTTATCCAAAAAAAGCCCTGTATTATGGCAGTGATCGGAATTGTTTTATGAGTGTATTTCAGCATTGTCATTCTATCTCAGCAATAATGATCAATTGTTAAAATGGTACAAGACGTTAACCGCATAGGTATTGAGCCCGGGATACTGGAACCGGGTTTCCACGGCCCCTCTTCGCTTGAGTTTAAAACCAATGCCATAGGTTAATTGAATGGGCGATCTTTCCGGCGATGAGGCTACCCGGCGATAGAGGCCCCATTGGTAAGAAGGTCCGGCCAGGGCGTAAATACCGGTATAAGAGATCCAGCATTTGGCCGGAGAACAGGTTTTGGCCATTTTTCCCAACAGGTTGAAACGGCCGGTCAGCGTGGCACTCAGATCGTGGTTGATCATTTGCCGGTTAGCCTGCTGTTCCGGCCTTGAAGGGGAAGAGCTAACCGGGATATAGATATATTGGATAGCCATGCTCACCTGCCAAAGCTTGATCTTGAATCGGGTCGTTTTCAGGCCGACATTTCCCTGCAAGCGGTAAAGGTTATGCGCCAGGAACAAGCCGGATTGCAAGGCCGGAACCGTCGACAATCGGTCGAAGCCGATCCATTGGCTGAACTGGCCTTCATCGTTCCATCCGGTTTTGATCCCCCAATTGATCACTTTTTGGGCAGGCAAAATTGTGGTATGGAGCAGACATACTGATCCCATGATGAATCTTTTCAGTTTCATTTTTTTAATTAGAAATTATCTTAATGCTGGCTAGGTTCAGGGGCGTCTGCCCGCCTTGTAGCGGGTTCCTGTTGGCGGATTTCCCCGATTGCAGGTATTTTCGGTTCTTGCCCGGCTTTCTGGTAATTATCTTTGGGCCGGTCTTTTTTCTTGAGTTTAACGGGTAGCTCTTCGTACAACCGGTTACCCTTCAAAAACCGTTTGAGCTCATGCCTGGTCATCGATTGAAACCAGGGGTCATAATCTTTCAGAAATCGATAGAACTCGTCGAAGGGCTTGGGTTGTTTATAAATGAGGTCCATAACCATCATTTGCTGCATGGGCCCCAATGTCGGCCTGGATTCGTGACGTTTTTTGACCTTATAGCTAACCCTTTTGTTTTGCCGTTTGATCCTTAACTTTTTATCGCGTTTGACCACCACCTCGACCTCTACTTCGCCGGGTTGCCCTATTATTTCCGGCTGTCGTATGGCTCGTGCGTTCAGTTTTTCCGGCTGTATGATGGATAATTTTTGCGTCAGATGCACCGGAGCAGGATCGGCAACAACCTTGCCTGGTGCAGCAGAAGCCAGGAGGTGGTTTGCTTGTTTCGCCGGTTCGGTTAATGACGGCTTTTTCAGTGATTCCTTGCCTTTCGCGACTACCGGGTTGAGCATGGTGGAAGTCAGCGACCTTTCCGCCGGTTCGGAGGTAACCGCACTTGCCAGGAGTGAAGGTTGCTCAACGGATTTTCCTCCCAGGAAAAGATAACCGATGATCGTCGCTACCAACAGGCTATTCAGTATCCACACATATCGATTGAGTTTCAGGAAGGTTTGGCCTGTTCCCGGTTTGATCATGTGCTCCCAGCCATCCATGGCTATCGTTTCATCCGGTATAAATCGTGTTTTTTCATATACTTCCAGCTCAACCTGCTTTTCAGGATTCCGGGCTACCCATTCCATCAACGTTCCGGATTCATCTTTGTCAAGATTACCCTCGACGTATTCAATCAGATAAGACTCGTAATTATGTAGATCTATTTTCATAGGATATATTCAATGCTGATCAAATAATTTTTTAAGGATTTTCTGGCCCGGTGTATATAGACTTTAACCTGGGATTCTTTGAGATCAGTGATATCGCCGATCTCATCATAGCTGTAACCTTCATAATCCCTTAATAATACGACTGTCCGTTGTATGGGCGGAAGGGTAGACAATGCCCTGTCCAGTATTTCATTGAGATCACTGTAAGAGCGGGAATCGGTTTTGGATGTTTCCGGCAATTGCTCCAGCAGCATAACCTTACTGTTCTTTTTGATCAGGTTCAACATATCCCGGTAAGCCACCGTAAATATGTACTGTTTGCTGGTTTCAAATTTTATGGATTCCCGCTTGTTCCAAACCTTTTCAAAAGTATTCTGAACAATGTCCTTGGCTTCGCTGCTATCCTTTAGTTGCTTTAGGATAAACCGGTATACCCGGTTGGAATACATTCGCACACAAGTATTGAATTCTTCAACGGTCATCTAAGGGTAATACAACCGGCCATCCCTAAAAGTTACAGCCGGAAAAATTTTTATATCGGACACGGGTGTATCCATTGATTAACGCATAAAAGCCGCCCCAGGTATATGATGTCCCTGTCAACTCCGGAAAATCATTCCTGCCGGTTATCCATGAACACAACTATGCCGGATAATTTTAATCTTCAAATAATTTGGTTTATACTATAAACTAGTTTATTTTTGCAATAAGTTTACAATAATCAATTCCATTATGACAACCAAAGAAAAGCAATTCACTCCGGAAGAAAGCCTGCAGCTTATCCAGGAGATGATCCTAACGGCCAAGAGCTCCTTACAAGGCAACAGCTTTTATTTTCTATTATGGGGATGGCTGGCATTTACGGCTGCGATCACTCATTTTATTCTGCTGACCCTCACCGATTACCAACGGCCCTGGTTACCCTGGCCGATCCTGATGACCATCGGCGGGATCAGCGCCGCTATTTACGGTTACCGGAGCAGCAAAACAGAAACGGTAAAAAACCAGATCAATACATTCATGGGCTACCTTTGGGGCGGTTTTATGATCTCTTTGCTGATCGTTCTGGCCTTCATGTTCAAGATAGGGCCGGAAGTAGCTTATCCTGTTATTATTATTTTTTACGGGCTTGGGGCCTTTGTATCGGGCGGTATGCTGCGTTTTCGTCCGCTGATCTGGGGCGGGGTAAGTTGTTGGTTACTGGCCGCTATTTCATTCATGATCCCTTTTGAATACCAGTTGATCACCACAGCCATGGCTTTATTGTTTTCGTATATCATTCCCGGTCATATCCTAACAGCAAAGGATACGCATGTTTAAAGAACTCGATCCGCTTTTACATTCCCAACTAAGGTTGGCCATTATCTCCATTTTGGTGAGTGTGGAAGAAGCCGAATTCAAATATTTGAAGGAGCAAACGCGGGCAACTTCCGGCAATATCAGCGTACAGATCAATAAGCTGAACGATGCGGGATACCTTAGTATTGAAAAAAAATTCCGGGGCAATTATCCATTGACGATCTGTAGGATCACCGAAAAGGGGATCACTTCCTTTGAGAGTTATGTCAATTCTTTACAAGCATATATCGGACTTAAAAAATAAAGATTATGGAAAAATTAGAACCACGGGACGAACAATTATGGAAAATAGCCAAAAAAAGGGCGTCCTTTAAAAGTCACCTGGCCAGCTATATTATCATCAATGGCTTTTTATGGGGCATGTGGCTGCTGACTTCCGGAAATACCGGGAATATGTGGCCCGCCTGGTGTACCCTCGGTTGGGGTGTAGGCCTGGTATTTCACTATTATAATGCCTACGTTAGTGATGAAAGCGATATGGTTAAAAAGGAATATGAAAAACTCCTGAAGAAAGAACGGGAAGGTTTGTGAGCAACTGTTCAGGGCCTCTCACCATCACACTTCCAGGCGGAAGCCTACCCCATGCACATTGTTGATCTTTATTTGGGGTTCGGCTTTGAGGTATTTTCGCAGTTTGGCAATATACACGTCCATGCTGCGGCCCATAAAATAGTCGTCGTCGCCCCAAATGACCTTGGTAGCCGTTTCACGGGTAAGGGTTTGGTTTTTATGCAGGCACAAAAGCCGCAATAATTTGGCTTCTTTGGTAGTTAGTGATTGTTCCTTGCCCTTGCGGATCAACAATTGATTATCCGGATCGAAAACGAAGGTCCCTAATTCGAATTTGGTGTGTTGATCGGCTTTGGTCGGCGTTTGATAGGTGCGTTTCAGGATCGCCTCGACCCTCAATAAAAACTCCTCCACACTGAAGGGTTTGGTAATATAATCATCACCCCCGACCCGGAAGCCTTTGATGCGGTCTTCCTTCATGGATCTGGCCGTTAAGAATACCACCGGAACGGCTTTATTTTGCTTCCGGATAGCTTCCGCAAGGCTGAAACCGTCTTTTTTGGGCAGCATCACATCCAATACACAGAGATCCACGGTATTTTCATGAAAGGCCACCCATCCGGCCTCTCCATCCAAACAACGGACAACCCGGTATCCTTCCATCTCCAGGTTATCTTCCAGGATAAAGCCCAGGTTTTCGTCGTCTTCGACCAATAAAACGGTTATTTGCTGATCCGCTTCCGGCATCTTGATCATGATTCAACTGGCAAAAGGTAAATATACATTGAATGTGCTTCCTTTACCCGGTTCGCTGACGACATCGATATTGCCGCCATGCGCTTCCACCATCATTTTGACATAGCTCAGGCCTAAGCCAAACCCTTTGACATCGTGCCGGTCGCCGGTAGGCACGCGGTAAAACTTCTCGAATATCTGGGTTTGCTGTTCCTTTTTGATGCCGATCCCTTTATCTTTTACCATGATGTGGATCCCCTCATCCCGGTTTGCCGTGCTTACCCGGATCTCCGGTTTTTGCCCGGAATATTTGATGGCATTATCCAACAGGTTGTTGATGATATTGGTCAAATGCACCCTATCGGCCTCTATGGTATGTTGCCTGGCCACCAGGTGGCATACGATACTGCCTTTTTGATGATCGATCGCCAACTGTATATGTTTGACCGCCTTTTCGATAATTTCCCGGACAT
Source organism: Chitinophagales bacterium (assembly GCA_028278085.1). Taxonomy (GTDB): domain Bacteria; phylum Bacteroidota; class Bacteroidia; order Chitinophagales; family JANQFB01; genus JANQFB01. The sequence continues at coordinate 12,965 of JANQFB010000478.1, read as the reverse complement.
TGATCGATTTCTTTTTCAGTTTTACGGCATTACGATCCATAGCGGCAATCTGCAGCACGTTTTCCACCTGGTGTTTCAGCCGCTGGTTTTCTTCGTAAATAATGGTGGCATATCGTTCCAGCCGCTCGTGTGACTCCTTTCCGCTGGGTTTTTTTAGCACCTCACTGGCCATGGATATGGTAGTGATCGGGGTTTTAAATTCATGGGTCATGTTATTGATGAAATCCGTTTTCATGGCCGACAGCTTCTTTTCTTTCAGGATAGCCACCAGCGTGTATACAAAGAAAGCCATCACCAGCAATAAAACGATGGCCGAAACGAACCAGATCTTTAATTCCCCGGCAAGATAAGCGGTCTTATGTGGAAAGGTCACCCCGATGTCAAAACGACCATTATCCCAATTCCTGTTGAGGCAGGCCATTGTTAGTTCTCCGGTTTTTTCCAGGTCGTCGCTCACATAATTCCCCCACACCAGGGTATCCGATTGGTAAACGGCATAGTCGAAATCGTTCCGGATGTCGAAAAGGGCAAATACCGACCGGAAAAGTGAATCCACCAAATGTTGATTGACTTCCGATCCGATAGCGAGGTAATAATGATTGGACGATCTTTTTTCTACCGGAGGGATCCGTGATAGGGAATCGCCGCTCACCAGCAAAAGCTTATCGCCTACCTGCCGCAGCGCCAGGTTTACCTTCAGGTCAAATTGCTGCTCCTGCACATCGAAAGCACGCTTAAACCAAACTCCCTGGGTAAACAGCATCCCGCCAATGGCAAGGGTTGCCAGCAAAATGATCAGCCGGATCTTTTTCCATTTCATTAGTTACAAATCTATCCCTAAATCCCGGTGTAAAATAACTTTTAACATTTCTTTAACAGTTTTTTACGCCTGTTTAACAGTGTTTCGCCAGGTCTGTGTTTATGTTTGTGGTATTACACCAAAGCAAATAATCATGAGATCAAAGCTAACATTCAAACTTTTTACACCAGTAGTCCTAGGCATGATGGCCATGCTTTTCATCTATTCCGGAGAAATTGAAAAACCAGCGACAAAAACCGCATCAATGGGCTGTCAGCCACCTGGTATAGCCCGTACTTTTTGGAAAAACGGAAAACTGAAGGAAAAGGGATCAACGGAAAAGGGCAAACGCCAGGGTGTATGGAAGGCCTGGTATAACGACGGCACTCAAATGGCCCTGGGTAAATATCATCAGGGTATCCGGGTAGGAACATGGACCTATTGGGATGAATCCGGAGCATTCGAGCGCTTGGAGCGCTATCCGGCTGTTCCCATAGGCTCGGCGCTGAACCTGGCGGCAGAAGACTTCGAAAAAATGATCGAAGAGCAGCCGGATAACTGGCAACTATTATTACTAAGCGCAGCCTATGTGATCGAAAGGGAATCCGAACAACAAGTTTCCGACCGGCAATCCCTGGAAAAAGCCCTGGGATGGATCGACCGGTCTATCCGGCTGAATGAAAATTTTAATAATGTATCGACAAAAGTCAGGCTACTGGAACGCTATGATTATCAAAATGCTATGGAAACGGCCATCAGAGCGATCGAGCTGGGCCTGGATCAATCCGGAGAATTTGAGGGTAGTGACAAGCACAAAGCCCTGGTCCGGATCACGGAGAAGCCTGACGGCTGTTGATACATGATGCACAAGATCAAAATTCATTAACCGATAAAATCAAGACTTATGAAGACTTTAATGTATGCCTGTTCACTGGCAGTTATCTCCGGGATCTTTATCGCCTGTTTCCCGGGATCTGAAAAGCAGGTTAACCTGGATACCTCCAGCGCCCAGTTGGCCTTGAGTCACGGACACTGTAATTTACCGATCAAAGGAATTATCCGTGCAGCCCGGGTGCAGAGCCAACAGGAAGACCTTTCCGATATTACCGTAGACTTTGAGATCGATATGACCTCCCTGATCGCCAATATCAAAGAGGACGGAGCCTATACCCGGCATATCCGTTCGGAAAAGGCCTTCAATACGGATGAATTTCCGTTGATGACTTTTCAATGTACCGATAATTTCAGGCTGGGCGATAATTGGTACCAGTTGAGAGGAAACCTTACCATTTGCGGCCATTCGCAGTCGGTACTTTTACGGATGACCCCGGTAGCCCAGGGTGAAAATATCCGCCTGGTGATCGAAGGGAAGGTGAATCTTTTTGATTTCGGTATCGCCTATGAGGAAATGGACGGCAACCAGGTTCATGCCAAAGAAAAGATCATGTTCATTAACCTGGAACTGGAATCTTCCGCGCATAGCTAACCAAAGCGCCGGATTATATTACACCGGGTAATATTGTACCTTTGAAAAGAAATTTTTTTGAAGGAGGCTGTCGCTACGGATTGGTTCTTTTGACAAAAATTTGACACCTCTGATCCCTTCCTACGGAAGGGTGTAGGGATGGGTTAATAAACACATCTGTCAAATTTTTGTCAAATTATCGACTTTTGAAGACAGCATCGTTTTTTATGTTGGCACCAATTTCCGATCCGATGAAATCGACAAAAATGATAAAAGTTACTCGATTGCTGCTCTGCTGTTGCCTGATCCAATTGACGGCCCTATCGCAAAACATGAAACCCAATGATTACCAGGAACACACTAAAGCCCTGAGGATCAAAACCCAAACCGGCCATGAGGTGATCTTCAAAAAAGGGGTTCCGGGAGATACCTGTGTGCAGGGTATTGCTGTTTTTGATGAGCATGGCAGGCTGACCAGGTTTACGGATCATTTCAAATGCGGCCGGAGCCTCGGTGTATACGACAACACCTACGATGAACATGGAAAATTGAAGACTTCCGAGCTCCGTTTTTTGTCCAACCACTTCCAACCGGTTCCCTTTAAATTAACTTTCGATAAAGAAGATCGATTGGTGAGGCGTACGGTTACCAAAGCCATCGATGGTTTTTGGCACCATGAGGTGTATAAATATGATTCCCTGGGTCAGATCATCAAGGTTTCCTGGACCGACAAGCTGGGCAGATTCATCAAAGGAATGCCCCCTTCCGTTTACCCTGGCAACAAGAAAAAAACCTATACCTCCACCAAAACGGAAATATACGACGACAAGGGCTTGTTACTGGAGTTCAGGGCTTACCGGAAGGATCAGCTATGGCAAAAGATCATGTATACCTACGAATATTATCCGCCGGAATGATAAAATAATCGGCTGCTCTGGCGAAGAAGGAAAGTTTTTCTATATTTGTTATTCCCTATCTTTTACATAAAAATTTTGCCTCATGAATATTGCGCTTTGGATCGTTCAGGTATTACTAGCTATTGTCTTTTGCATGGTCGGTTTTTCCAAAATTATGATGCCTATTTCGGAGCTCTCGTCACAAATGGGTTGGGTGGAAGATTTTAGCGAGCTGCAGGTTCGCGGCATCGGCGTATTGGAAGCCTTGGGCGGGATCGGCATCCTGCTACCGATGATCCTTAAAAAACTCCGGGCTTTTGTTCCTTTAGCCGGCGTAGGGCTTGCCTTAACGATGATCGGCGCTATAATCACCCATCTGGGACGGGGTGAAAATGAAATGATCATACCTAATATTGTCCTGCTGGCCTTATCCGTTTTTGTGGTGATCGGCCGAAAGGACCTGCTTTCCAAATCCACCTGACCCGGGATACAATCCATCCGCGTCAATATGACCACCGATAATTGCCATCCGGGCCTTTTAAGATCCTGGCATTTATAGAATTCCGCTTATCTTTAGTATTGGTCTAAAGAAGTTTTTCCCTTGCTTACCCAAAAAATCAATTGGCTCAACATCCTGTTGATCATTTTGTCATTGGCAATGGCTTTTTGGATGCCTTTCCAGTTGTTCATTTATGCATATGCCATACTCGGTCCGCTACACTACCTGACAGAGATCAACTGGCTCCGGGAAAAGAAATATTTTGTCAATGATAATCGCTGGTTGTGGATCGTTAGCAGCTTTGTGTTGTTTATCGTGGTCCCGAAATACCTGGTACAGCCGTCCATTTCGGAGCGCCTGGGTCTTCCTGTGATCACTGCTGTTGCCGAAACATTCAACCAATGGTCGAACGGATTGATCTTTATCTGGCTGGTTATTTCGGCCAGCCTTATCCTGCTTAGATCCAACGGTTGGCGGTTAGCGCTTTTTGGCGCGGGAGTATTAGGGGCGGTGCTCCTGAATACCCTGCCGTCTTATATTTTCCTGGTGGGCTTGCTATTACCCACCGTGATCCACGTATATGTGTTCACCATCCTGTTTATGTTATATGGCGCTATCCGGGCTAAAAGCAAGGCGGGTTTTGCTGCCGTGATCCTGGTGTTGATCTGTCCCCTGGTGATCATTTTTGCATCCATTCATCCGGAAAGCTATGTTTTCCCCGATATGATCAAACAGATCTTTACCGACAACAATTTCCACGTAACGAATACCAAAATGGCCCAATTCCTGGGACTGTCGGATGGGACCCATTTCTTTTTTTATTCCACCATAGAGCTGAAGCTGCAGATATTCATCGCCTTTGCCTATACCTATCATTACCTGAATTGGTTTTCCAAAACCGGCATTATCGGCTGGCATAAAAATCTTTCCGTTTCCCGGTCGGTGGTTATCGGGATCATTTGGATCTTGTCGGTATGCCTGTATGGCTACAATTACCAGCTTGGCTTTTATGTTTTATTGAGCCTCAGTTTTTTGCATTTGTTATTGGAATTCCCTTTGAATATCCTTTCGATGAAAGGCATCGGTAGCAGCTTATGGTCGTTGGTCAGGAAAAATAACGGCGTTTAGGGCTTTATCCGCGTTTTTGGCAGCCGCATCGTTTCACAACAGCGATATATTTATTATTTTTCCCGATACAATTCCGGGAAACTGCGCTTCCCGAAGTCACCTATGAAAAATCAAAAACCATGAGTCATTTACACCCTTACCTGATGTTCGATGGCAATTGTGAAGAAGCCATTAATTTTTACAAAGATTGCCTGGACGGCGAGATCATCTACCTGGGCCGATACAGTGAATCTCCCATGGAAGTTCCGGAGTCTCATAAAGACCGGATCATGCATGCGGGCATGGATTTCTGGGGCGGTTCGATCATGGCCTCCGATCATATGGAAAGCGCCGGTTTTACCGACAACGCCGGCGGCAGCAATGTGCATTTGAGCCTGAATTTCGAAGATGCGGACAAGATGGATGATGTATTTAACAAATTGGGCGCCGGCGGCAAAATCACCATGCCACTTGAAAAGACCTTTTGGGGCGATAAATTCGGAATGCTTCAGGATAAATACGGTTTCAACTGGATGTTCAGTTGCCGGATCGAGCCCAAGAATTAAGTTCCGGGAACATGGTTCTTCCCGCTTCCAGGCAGGAAATTAAATCCGGTATATAGATGTATTGGGGAACGCATGCCTGTCTGCCCGTATTAACAGTAACGACGATCGATACCCTGCGGGTGAGTCGGCAACAGCCGAGGCTGATCACCAATAAGCAGCTCTGGTTGATCGCATTGGCTGCCTTGCTGCCTGATATATTGTCTCCGCATTTCTCCATTGCAGACCGGCATTCCAGTTGGACGCATACCTTGTGGTTTTTAGGGGGTATTCTTCCGGTCATATTGATCCTTTCGAAGTGGCTGGTAAAAACCAACTGGCAATGGTTGGCCTTTTATTGTTATCTGGCCTCGTGCATACATGTTTTCCTCGACGGCATAGCCGGTGGGGTATCTTTTTTATATCCCATGGAAGGTGTCTTCGGCGACTATTATGTTCCGTGGAAGTATTGGATCTATTCCGATGTCGGATTTATTTTGATGACCCGGTTGATGCTTTTTATCCTGAACCGGAAGGTGAAGCAGCAAAGGTTGGATTGACCGCCTGGTTTTAATAGCGGATCAGCGAACCGGTATAGGTTTCCGCGTCGGTCTTTAACCAATAAAAATACAATCCGGGCGGAACGGTTTTGCCGTTATCGTTCTTTCCGTTCCAATAGACCCTTTGGGGCACGAGATCAGCAGGTGGATAAACCCGTGCAAGGATTGAACGGCCCTGAAGATCGAAAATTTGAAGGCTCGCAGCTTCGGTTTGTTTTAAAGGAAAGGAGATCGAAGTATAATCATGAAAAGGATTGGGAAAGGGCTTATTTAGCATTGGTTTAAGCAAATGATCTATGGAAACAGTGGTATCCACGGGTATAACCTTACGCAAACTGTCCATGACTACCGAGTCGACCGGCCGGTCGTTCAAGTCCGTTTGGACCGCTCCGATGGTAAATACAACATCCATACCTTCCACAACATAACCGAAAACGGCATGAGCGCTATCCAGCCACTTCGTCGAATCCAGGGTAATGAAAAACTGCGATCCACCGGTATTCGGTCCGGCATTGGCCATGGAAATTACCCCGGCGGAATCATGAAGCATATCTTCATGAAATTCATCCGGAATGGTATAACCGGGTCCGCCAAAGCCCGTTCCAAGGGGGTCGCCTCCCTGGATCATAAACCCATCGATGATCCTGTGAAAAATTATTCCGTCATAAAACCCGGTATCTACCAGGTCGATAAAGTTACCGGCAGTGATCGGTACCAGATCCTCTCTTACCTCTACTGTAAAGTCACCGTAATTGGTATGGAAAGTGATCTGTGTTTGGGCAGTTGAAGTCAAAAAGCTGCCGGACAAACAAACAATAAGAATGGTTAGGATCAGGTGTTTATATTTCATGGTATGAAACTGATTATAAGGGTTACCATTCAAATATAAGTTTATTGTACCGAGGATTCAAATTTTGAGGGAATTGCAAATGGGCTTGGCATTTTTTAATGATAATAATGAAGCAAATAGTATTCAAAATAACACGAAATAGTTTATGTAAAATTGAGACAACCCTATATAGTTTTGTATAATCTGAGAGATGATGAACTACTGGTTTCTTTACCTGATCAGAATAAAATCAAAGTAATCCCACTTCTGTATTTTTAGAATATTCTCTGCATAAAGAGGTTCGTAAAAAAATTGATAATTATATCTATTAATCAAATAGAATATTATATGTAACTTAGATTTAATTATTTACCTATTATGCAAAGGTTAATTTTCAAGGTATCATTCCTATTGATTTTATGTACTTCTGAAGCCCAAACTGTTAAATGGGTGGTTCATGAAGGTGGCCTTTACGATGAAAAGTGTACAGGCATGACAGTAGATATGGATGGAAATATATTCATTATTGGAACATTTGAAAATTCTACTGATTTTGGAGGACAGATTATCAATGGCGAAGATTTGAGTGAAATATACATTGCAAAATATGGAGCAGATGGCACCTTCCGATGGATTAGGGGTGGTATAGGCCAAGGAATTGCTGGAGCCCATGGAATTGTTACAGATCAACAGGGTAATGTTTATGTGTGCGGTCAATTTAAGGATACTATGCAATTGGATATGCACACAACCTTAACAACAAATGGTTCTTTCGATCCTTATTTAGCCAAATATGCACCAGATGGGCAATTGGTCTGGGTCAGGAAAGGAATTACAACTGGTGCTTCGAATGCAAACGATTTGTCTATCGATGATAAAGGAAATATTTATATGGTCGGAGAATATAGTGGAGAAATACGCCTGGGAGATACTATATTAATTAATGGTAGCCACAGGCACGTTTATCTAGCTAAATATTCTAATGATGGGCTTTTCCAATGGGTCAGAACTACAATGGGTTATTATCGTCATAATGCAAATGGTGTTGCACTTGATCAGGAAGGTTCAATTTATGTGGGTGGCCATTTCGATACAATCATTCATTTTATTTATGACTCCGTGTATCTTTGGAATCAGGGATGGGGTACTGACTTGTTCTTAGCAAAGTACGATCAGGAAGGAAACTTTCAGTGGGTGGAGCATATGCCTTCAACTATAGATGGGAATTGTGAAGCACTTCTTTTTAATGGTCATCATCAGCTCCTTTTTCTGGCAAATTATCAAGGAGATGTACACTTCGGAAATCATATCTTAAACCATAATTTATCATTCACAGATGGCATTGCCCAATACGACCTTGACAAAAAAAAATGGGAATGGGCGATTATCCCGCCGGGTGATTTAACTTTTCGTGTACAACCTATGGCGGTAGATCCTGCCGGACATATTTATACAACTGGAAATATGACGCATGATATCGTTTTTGGCTCAGATACCGTTAAGAAAATCGGTCTATATGATATATTGGTATCACATTTTAATCCCGAAGGGAATAACATTTGGGTAAATAATTTTGGAGGAACGGACTTTACTATGGGAACAGCTATTTGTACCGATGCTCATAGCAATATTTATATTGCCGGCAATTTTGAAGATACGCTTACCGTTGGTGGCAATGTATTAACCAATCAGGGGTCAAAGGATTTGTTTATCACGAAGATTTCCTCTGTAAATTTCACGCCATCAATTGAACAGGCCACTTTACTGCTAAACGTTAATCCTAATCCTTGTCAGGGTTTAGTCCAAATTCACTGGCCTTTTAGTAATTGGAAAGGCCGTGCCGTTGCATCAGTTTATAATATTAACGGTCAATTGGTTTATGAAAAAATATTATCCGATAGACGACAAACCTGGACCATTGATTTAGGCCATTTAGCTAAAGGGATGTACCTTGTAAAAACGGAATTAGATAATTATCATTTTTGCAATAAAATTATTGTGCAATGAAAAACCAATTTGATTATTGTAAATCCACCACGTTGAATCATTTTATATACTTCAATGAGTCAAATGTTATGGTTATTCTACTTCATTTGTTGGGGATATTCGTTAAGAAGAGGCCAATACTCCCAACTAATTAAACTGTGATAAGTGAATATTTACTTTTTGTACATTCCCATGTATTGAGATGTGCTTGAAGAAGGTATTTTCGTGTTTTGCGGGCATCTCTTTCCTCTTAGTGTCCCCGCTTCAAAATGGATCGACATTGTTTAAACTGCCTGTTGACTCGCAGTTTGATTACTTATTCGGTTGGCAATTTTCACGGCTTTGACTGTGTGTACCCCCAAAAGAAAACCCACAGTACTTCAATGGGTTCGGTTTTGGCTTTATCCTTTATTGGCTATAATGATTCCTCTGTGTGCAAATGGTTCCTTACATCCGCGGAATCTTTACTTTGGACAGGATGTTCCTGATCTGCTTTTGCTATGTTTCATCTCTTGCTACCTTACCCAATAGGACAAAACAAGTGTTGATCTTCTCTTTGGTAAAATATTTCCTGTTTTGATTTGTGCCATAAATGGTATCTGTCTCTATGTGTTTGCTCCATACACATCTGACCTGTCTCAGTACGCGGCTAGTCAGTCTGGAAAAATATTATCTAATGATAATATCGTTGTCAAAGAACTCTAATCAGGCTTTCCAAGATACAAGCTTTTTAAATCAGGGCATTGATAAACAATTGCCTTTTTAGGATTTCTAGCTGCAAGTAGTTTACCATTTACGTATAATTCATCATATTCTAATGTTTCTATATTTGATTTGGTCCCATCATCATTCTCCATGATTACCATTCTTTTCAATAACATTCTATGTTTTTGGCCAATTTTTAATTTTTCATAATTATCAATTTCGTGATTGGGAATTTCATCTTTTTTTGATAATAAGATAATACCTTTATTTTTTATTCCCCTAAAGGTTATCCAATAATACTTTTCAAGTGTCAATGAATCAATTGACTTAATTGAATAATAACCACTAATTTTATCTATTCTTCCCATTCTGCAAGCAATACAAAACAGGAAGAATAATAACGTGTAAAGAATATACTTAGAATTATTCATTTTTCTTGTCCCAATATAACTCAAATAATATCACCTCTCCTTTACTTGTAGATATGGAATATCTTGTTTTTCTTACTCCATTTATAATATAATCTTTCTTTAACCGAATATTCAACCCATCGCTTCGACTTAATATTCTTGCTTGTTTATGAGCTTCTTTATAAATTTCAGGGTCTGTAATACTATTCCCCGCTCCAGGCTTTAATTGCCCTCCAATATATCCTTCCAATATCTCATGTTCAACCGAATTGCCAACAGATGCTGCTCCAATACTTTCTGCCTTTTTTGCCAGATCGATATTGATCACATTTCGTGTTGTTGTTTTTCCACTAGTGTTAACTTTGCTTCCATCAAATACACCAATATTACTTAAAGGATATTCTTTGCCATCATGTTGAGATATAACAGTGTTTTCTTTAGTGGTTTCTAGAACTACATCAATATTCGGATCTTTAATAGCATCCAGTAATTTCTTATCGGCTTCCGAAATCGGGTTACCTGATGCCGAAAGTTGCCCGGTAGATTTATTACGTGTTAGTTGTAAACTTGTTTTTTTATCCAATTCTTCCATGGCACTTTTAGCATCAGGTCCAGTGACAAATACGTGTGGACCTCTGCCGGTTGGGTCGATCAATCTAACTGGATTATCGAGTGTATAATTATAGGTTGACCATGATGAATAATTGTGTTGAAGTAAATCAACACTCATATACCGCCCTAACGCACGGTTATAATACCTGGCGCCATGATATCCATATTGGGTTTCGCCATCGAATTCATGGCCGGTAAACTGAAAACGCGCTCCTTCTACATCTGCCTCATGAACCCGTCCCGGCATTAAGAGGCCGTAGGGATAGTGCTCCCGGCCGCTAAAAATGCTACCATCCGCTTCCATACCCAACCGCATGGTACCCAGCCAATCTTTTATTATATATTTCCTGGATAATTGGTTTTGTGGATTGCGCAGTTCAATATACCCATCAGGGATGGAATAGCGTTTGGGCCGGCCATGCTTACCTACCACAACATGCCCGATATGATATTCCTTATCTTGAGAAGATAATATTTTGGCTATTCTTTGGTCATTCGCGTCATAACGATATTGGACTAGACTGCCATCCGTTTTATTCATTTCAACCGGCATATTGAAGGGGTCGTAAACAATGCTTTGTATGGAAGATCGGGCATCATCGATCAAATTTCCATTGGGATCATAATTATACTGGCTTTGACTCATCTGCCCATTTTCATTCCAGTCCACTTGTTCTAACCGGTTATTCCCGTTTTGATAATAATAAGCCTGCTGTGATAAAGCAGCCTGATCATCAAAACGGTTCAATTCGGTAAAGTTTCCCGAATTATCGTACCAGTAAACAGCATCATACGCTCTGCCCACGTGATATTGAGCGTTATCCAAAGGTTCACATATGGGTTGCAACACCGGAACAATGCTAATACTACCGCCTAAGCGTTGGATGAGATCTCCAGCCTGGCTAAGATCAGTGGCGAGGGAAGATGTTTTTTCGAGGATCAGGGTTGTTATTTGAGTGGCCTCAACTGATTGCTCAAGTATTCCCTGTATATCCCGGAGCAGAGACCTACTTATTTGTATCGTATAAATCTCGGGTAAAGGTTCGGCAGGAACCATCAATCCGTTTTCAAGCTCCTGTTCAATAGCTATAATGGCACGTTCACCAGACATCGGATGTGATTGAATGGCCCTTTGCAGTCTTTTGATCAGATTTTCCGTGTTTTTAATATCTGCCTGAGCAAAAACGTTCAGCCAATGAATATTTTGCAAAGCTTTAGCGCGGCTGTCCGGATCATTTGCGTTTGCCAGCCATTCCTGCACATTTTGGATAAGATATTGACATAATGTCATAGTCAAACCCTGACTTATTGCCCCTTGAAAACTGCTTACAGCCTCCCCTATCACTTCCGACACTTTCGCTAGTTGTTCTTCACCCGTATCATCTTCATCCTCTCCCGGACCGGGATCTGCAATGCCCCAATCGTATTTTTCGTAAGGATTATTTTCAGATGTCAGGAAACTGAAATCCGCCCCGATCAACCTGTTATTGGCGTCATAATAATAATCATATTGATGTTGACGATAACTGCCGCTTGCTGTGGTATTATCAAACCGGTCATTTGACCATAATTGTTGCGTAATATTGCTCCTTTCATCATAACTAAGTTTATACCTGAAATGTCGTCCTTGCTGAAATACAAGACGGTTTCTGACGTCATAGGTAAATGACAGTAGTTCTGCAAAAGGATCGAATGTTAAGCCTTTTGGCCCTATTCCTTTTTGATACAATTTCCCGGTTCCATCGTATCTGAATTCCGTATCTTTCTTCAGGCTACTCCAATCTTTTCCACTAAACCTGTTGGACAATCTTCCCAAAGCATCATATTGTGTAAGCAATCTTAGATCGAAATGAGTATTAGACAGGTTTTGATACAAACTGGATATTTCCAGCCCTTGATTATTATAGATATAGGTAATTTGATGCTGGCCTGGTAAATCGGAATAATCAAATAATTCTGTTTTTATCTTGCCATTACGTGTATACGCATATTCAATCCTATCAGTATAGGAAGCATGAAATCGTCCCTTTTTCAGGTGGTGTCCATGATAGGTGGTTTCCCGGGTAAGGCGGTCTTGAGCATTATCCGCCTTATCCCCATCATATCGAAATGCTTTGAACAGTTTAACCCCTGGCCTTGCACTGTTAGGAAAATGCCGACTATTGATTCTGTTTGGATTGTCGAACAGTGTGCCTATGCCGAATGGCACTTCAAATTGTCCGATTTCTTTTACCCTTCCCCAAACATCATAAGTATAATAGGTGAACTTATCTTCTACTGTATGACTGGCAATGGCAGCTTTGTCTTTTTCATCCTTAACAAAACGTAACCTGCCGAATCGATCATATCGATAGTCGATCGTTCCTTTATCAGGAGTAATTTCACGAACCAGTTGACCAAGGCTGTTATAGAAATATTCGGTTATTTTTTGTTCAGGATCAACTACTCTTATCTTATTCCCACTGGCATCGTATTGAAAATAGGTGTTTGCAAGTTCATAATCAGAAGTTTGATCAAAGCTAATAGCACCATTAATATCGGCGACATGATCATAT
>JANQFB010000122.1 GCA_028278085.1 Chitinophagales bacterium | reverse complement strand
CCACCCCTTGCTGCCAGACCCCGGGCCCGAAAGAATCGCTGAAATCCTCCACACCGTAAAGTTCGCGGCTCTGGTCAGCCGTATCCCTGGTATAAGGGACCTGCTGCAATAAAAAGATCAATTCTTTAGCCGCGGCAATCTCCTTGACCGTATCCAGGCCACCTTCAATGATCAGAGCGCCTTCCATACCGGAAGAAACCTGTATGGCCGTAGCGCCGTGTACATGGGCATGGTACCAAAATGTGCCGGTCGGATGGTCGCCCGGGACCGGTATATGGTTCTGGAACTCACAACCGGGCTCAATGCTTAACAGTACATTGTCGGCGCTATCTTTTGGATTTACATGCAGGCCATGTACGTGCAGGTTAGTGGTATTGAAATTCACCGGGTCGATCTGGTTGCAGGAATCTTCCGCCGCGATTTCATGATGATGGGCTTCAAAGGGATTACAGGGCATTTGATGGCCGAGTAAAGGCAGGTTATTCATCATTTTTACCCGCAGGATATCACTGGGTTTGATCCGGAAGGTCGGCCCCACCAGACCCTTTCCATAGGATCTCAGCTTAACAGTTACATTCGCTCCCTGGTTCACATTCCACATTTGATGTTCCTTATAGGAAATATCGATCTCCGTGTCCAGCACTCCGTCTTTGGCAACCCGTTCTTCCGGATTCCGGAAGGGTAGGTATACATTTCTGCCGGATTTACTCATCATTACCTTGTCCTTGATCTCGCTTCTGATCTTTTGTTTTTGTTCCATCAAAGTACCCATACCGTCAGATTCGGGCTTTTGAGGGTTACCGGTCTGCTGGCAGGCAGGATTGAGCAGGATCAAAACAAAAGCAGGCAATAAGACTGCTATGGTCCTAAGAATTTTTGGGTTGTACATGCGCTTGAGGTTTTAGGGATATGGGGTATCTATTGTTGATCTAAACCGGCCTTTTCCGATAGGAATATATGTAAACTGACATATTAAAGTCCTATCATTTGACAAAAGACCAATTATAGCCCAAATGTATACATAAAAAACGGGAACCTAGTAGAAGTTTTTGGATAAATCAGCTTATGTAAGGCTTGGGGAGTATACCTCCAAAATCCCGGCAAATTGTCCAATGGGTGTTATGCACAGATTAGTTCAACAATATCGCTTTCCTGGTCAGGGGTTGACCATCGAGGTTAAGGGTATAGAGATATTGTCCGGCCGGTAAATTTGAGGGTGCCCAGTTTAGCTGATAGGTTCCGCGTTCCTGGTAGCCGTCGACCAAGGTATGGACTTTCCTGCCTTGCAGGTTGTAAATATTCAACTCCACCTGGCCGGCTTTTTCCAGTTGATAAGTAATGCGGGTGCTGTTTTGGAACGGATTTGGTTGGTTTTGTTGTAAGGATGATTGGGTCGGTGATGGTGAATGGATTCCCGGGCTTCGATTTTGCCGTTTCATCCAATCATCCGAAGAACCCGAACCTGATTGAGCCATCAAGTTATCGATCTGTTGCTGCTGGTCGGCGACGGTTTGTTGCAGATCGTCGATCTGTTGTTGCTGCTGTTCGATTATTTCCTGTTGATCTTTGATGCCTTCGATCAATAGCGGGATTATTTTACTGTAATCCATGGCGTAAAAGCCATTATCGTCTACGTTGACCACTTCCGGTACAATAGGTTCGACATCCTGTCCGATCATACCGATCTGGCGGCCGGTCTTGAATTCCTTTTCCGGGTAGCTTTGACTATCCCAGTGGTAATAGATCCCTTCCAATTGCCGGATCTTACTCATGGGATCATCGATCGTATCGGTTTGTGTTTTG
>JANQFB010000463.1 GCA_028278085.1 Chitinophagales bacterium | reverse complement strand
GAGGATCAGGGGATAGAGCATGGCCATGGTACCCCAACTCGATCCGGTGGAAAAGGATATCAGTGCGGCCAGGATAAAGGTGATCAACGGCAACCAGATGGCGCTGATATTGCCCTCGGAGATCGAGGCCAGAAATTTGGCGGTATGCAGATCATCGGTTACCGCTGCCAGCGACCAGGCCAGGATCAGGATGGCTATGGCCGGGATCATCGCTTTGATCCCTTCCAGCATGGTTTCCATCGTATGGGTAAGCGGCATGATCCTGGCGGAAACCGTCATGAGTGTGGCGACAATCACACCGGATAAAGACGACCACAGCAAGGCTACATAGGAATCGGAATTGCCGATCACCACGGAGATATTGGCTAGGAATCCTTCCCCATCATCCCAGGGTTCCGCTTGCAGGCCGGTATAGACCAACCCGATGATGGTTACCGTGATCACCACCAGAACCGGTACAAATGCATTGTACCAATGTTGCGCTTTCCCTTTAACCGGATCCAGCCGGTGGAGCACACCTGAAGGGTCATTGGCTTGCGGATCACCATCCGATACCTTCCCGGTGCTGCGAGCCCGTAATTCCGCTTTTAGCATCGGGCCGAAGTCCCTTTGCTGGATAATGAGAAAATAAATAAAAGCCAACGTCAGAATGGGGTAAAAAGAATATTGCAACGAATGAAAGAACATAGAATAAGCGCCTTGCTGAATGCCCAGGTCTTTGGAAGCATCGGAAATATATCCTAGTTCAGCACCGATCCAGGTGGAGATAAAAGCCACCGCCGCAATGGGAGCAGCCGTACTGTCCACAATATAGGCGAGCTTTTCGCGGGAGATCCTGAAGCGATCGGTTACCGGCCGCATGGTGTTGCCGACAATTAACGTGTTGGCATAGTCATCGAAAAAAATGGCGATCCCCAACAGCCAGGTGATCAACTGGGAATTTTTGGCAGAATTGGCATATTTGGATAGTTTGGCCACAATACCGGCCATACCCCCATTTCGGGAAATAATTGCCACCATACCGCCGATCAACAAAGAGAAAACAATGATGGAAATATGTCCGGAGTCAGTGAGGGCTTGAACGATATAGGTATCAATTACCTTTAGCAAGCTTTTCAGCAACAGGGAAAAGCTAAGTCCGTGAGCGATGAAGGCGCCCAGCCATATACCGGTAAAAAGAGAGATGATCACTTCCTTAAAGACCAAAGCCAGGAGGATCGCTACCAGCGGCGGTAAAATGGATAGCCACAAGGGAATGGATGTTTTTTGCATCCCCTCGGAGCTGTTTTCGAAGCGATAAAACCGGTGAATGGATGCCCCGTTGATCTGGATATTCACATAAACCAGCTCCCGGAATTTGTCCAATGCAAGGCTTCCCCGCCCGTTTTTTATGACAACCGAATCGGCAGCATCATTTACTTGTATGGGATAGGTCCCTTCTACGGCCGGAACCGTCTGGATCAGCAGTTGAAAGGCCTCACCGGCTTGTTGCTGGGTGACCCGTATCTCGGTTACAGGATCCTGCGCAAAGCCCGGCGATAACCAAAACAGCGATAATAAAAGGCTGAAGCAACAACGCATTACCTTTATTTTTGTAATTTTAATAAAGGAATATGGAATGTTTTCGCCATTGATGAAGTTATGTCAACAGGACCGGGAACCCCGTGTGGGTGATTGCAAATCCGCTAATATAATAATAAAGTTCATTACCTGATGAATGCCAGGAATATGTTTTTTCGGTGCTGCTTTGTCCTGATGGCCATTGTCGGGATGTCAGAGTTGGCGGCCCAAAACAGCTATTTCCCAACTGACTTCCCGGAAGTGAAGATCGGTGGCCGCAGCTTAGCCTATGCGTGGTCCGGCGGCCTGAACAATCCCCAATTCTCCGCGGCCGACCTGAACAACGATGGCCTGGACGACTTGTTTATTTTCGACCGGGCCGGGAATGGCAAGCTGACCTTTATCAACCACGGGGCCAGCGGGCAGGTGGATTACACCTACGAGCCTCAATTTGCCGCCAATTTTCCGGAAATGCATGCCTGGGGCTTGCTGAAAGATTTCAACTGTGATGATATTCCCGACCTCTTTACCTATGCTCCGGGGGTGATCAAGGCTTATAAGGGATATTACGATCTGGCCGGTCATTTACAATTTACCGTGTTCCTGGAGCGGTTGGAATTTGCTTCTCCCTCCGGTTTTGTGCCCATACCGGTTAATGAAGTGGATATCCCGGCTTTTGTCGATATCGACGAAGATGGCGACCTGGATATCCTGGGTACCAGCCAGTTTGGTAGCGCCATCGTGTTCTACGAGAATTTCTCCAAGCAACATGGCTATGGATGCGATACCATGTTTTTCGACGATTCGGACCAATGTTGGGGAAAATTCCTGGAAAATGGTGTGCGGCCATCCGTTCAATTGGGCTACAACTGCAAGCAAGGAAGCGGCAAACGGCATATCGGCACAACCCTCCTGGCATTCGATGCCGACGGGGATTATGACAAAGACCTTATCCTGGGTGATGTATCTTTTAACAATTTTATCTTCCTCACCAACGGCGGTGACACCACTTCGGCGGAGATGGTGAGCCAGGATTCGCTCTTCCCGGTCAATTCCACGCCCGCCGCGATCCATATTTTCCCGGCTGCCTTTTTAGCAGACGTGAATAATGATGGCCTGGACGATATATTAGGAAGCCCGAATCATTTGGATAATCCCCTGGATAAATCGGTGAACTACAGGAATGTGTGGTGGTATAAGAATGATGGAACCACCGATTCTGCCATTTTCAATTTTCAAACCGATACCTTCCTGACCATGGATATGATGGAATTCGGATCCGGGGCATATCCCGCTTTTGTCGATTATAATGGCGATAACCACATGGACCTGGTGGTTGGCAACACCGGGTATCTCGATTTTTCGGATACCAGCCTGACAGCCCAACTTGGCCTATATATCAATACCGGAAGCGATACTATGCCGGTTTACGAGCTGGCGGACAGGGATTTCGCCAATATCAAATCCCTGGACCTGGAAAGTGTTACCCCGACCTTCGGGGATCTGGACGACGATGGGGACCAGGATATGATCATCGGCGATATTACAGGCAGCATCCATTATTTCGAGAATACCGCCGGCGCCGGGAACCCCATCGTGTTTGCTGCGCCACAATTAAATTATCAGGGTATTTCAGCCGGGCAGTTCAGCGCTCCCCAGATCGTCGATGCCAACCTGGACCAATTACTCGACCTTGTGATCGGCAAAAAGGACGGCACCTTAAGCTATTATCAAAATACCGGAACTAAAGCATCCCCGGTTTTTTCCTTGCTGACCGCTCAACTCGGAGGCGTCGACGTCAGGCAGACCGGATTTGCGACCGGTTATAGCGTCCCGCATCTCGTGGACCTGGAAGGGGGCGGAAAATTGAGCCTTTTGGTAGGCTCCGAACGGGGTACCATCTATTATTATATCGATATCGATAATCTCGGCGGCAACTTTACCCTAAGGGATACCTTCTATTCCGCAATCGATGTGGGTGGGCATTCCAGCATTATTGCCGGCGACCTGAATGATGATGGCGACAAAGAACTGATCGTAGGGAACGCAAGGGGCGGCTTGTCCCTTTTTCATCATGCACCACCGATGGCCAAATTTACTTTTGAAAGTATTTGCCTCGGTGACAGCGTCCTGTTCAGCAACCAGACCCTTGGCGCCGAAAGCTACCAATGGTTTGTCTACAACAGCCTGGGTAAGGCCATCGATTCGTCGATCCTTATGCATCCGATATTCAGCTTCGATAGCCTGGGTGTGTATTTTGTCAGCCTGACGGCCGCCAATTCCTTTGGCAGCGACCACAGCACTCAATCTGTGCCGGTTACCCAGGCGCCACCCCAAGTAGATTTTAGTTTTACGATCGATAAGAGTACCGTTGAATTTATCAATTTATCCGAGTATGCGACGAGCTATACCTGGGCTTTCGGCGATGGCTTATCAGATACCACCGTGAGTGATACGGTTTTGCATACGTATTCGGTTGATAGTTCTTATACCGTTACTTTATCGGGTACGAATACCTGTGGCAGCGACACCGCCAGTCAAACCCTCATCATTTCCGATCCGTCCATTACCCCTGCTACCTTCAGAAGATTCGAGGTCCGTATTCTGCCCAACCCTAATGCGGGAACATTCGAGTTGGTCATACGATCGGACTTCCGCAAGGAAGATCTGGACATCCGCTTGTTTGACATGAACGGAAAGGCCGTATTCCAGGAGAAGCTATCCATTGCAGGCCGGTATACCCGCCGGGTTTTTGATCAAAACGATCTGGCACCGGGTGTTTATTATTTACAGTTGAGATCCGGACACAGGATCGTGCATAAAAAAATGGTGAAATATTAAATTTCCCTCACGATGAAACAAGAATGTGAAAATAACGTTGTAAATTTATATCTCCACAAACCCTTTATTTACAGATGATCTGGCGTTGGATATTATCGGTTGTTCATACAAGAATGAGCCTGCTTTCAGGGCTTACTTTTAT
This sequence comes from Chitinophagales bacterium, assembly GCA_028278085.1. Classification (GTDB taxonomy): domain Bacteria; phylum Bacteroidota; class Bacteroidia; order Chitinophagales; family JANQFB01; genus JANQFB01. The sequence goes on along the minus strand of JANQFB010000463.1, from coordinate 732 downwards.
CCTTTTCAGCTTTTCCGGTTTTGCGCAGTTTTACTTTTCCGTCAACGAAACAGTTCCCGTAAAGGAGAACAGCACCTTACTGCGATCCCCATGGGCAGGTGGATTGAATACCCCTCAATTCTCTGCGGTCGATCTGAACGGTGATGGGATCAAAGATCTTTTTGTTTTCGACCGGGAGGCCAATACCGTGTTAACTTTCCTCAATGAAGGAAGCCCCAATACCGTAGATTACATCTATGCCAGGGAGTACCAAAGTATTTTCCCGGAGATGGAAAACTGGGCCCTTTTGGTAGATTTTAATTGCGATGGCCTGGAAGATATCTATACCTCGAGGCCTACCGGCGTCAGGGTGTTCAAAGCAAGCCTCGACACTGCTAATAGATTGCAATACGAACTTTTCCAGGATATCCTATACTATGATACGGTTAAAAACATTTATATCAGTTCCATTGACATCCCTGCCTTTGTCGATGTCAATTTCGACGGCGATGTTGATGTCCTGACCTTTGATATCCTGGGTGGTTTCATGGATTATTTTGAGAATCTTTCGGTAGAACGGGGTTATGGGTGCGATAGCCTCATCTTTGAAAAGGTCAGTGATTGCTGGGGTGAGTTTTTCGAATCGGGCGCTTCCGTGAGCGTTGAGTTGGGTTTTAGCTGCAAAGGCGGTGGAGCCGATCCTCCTCCCGGCGGCCATGGACAGCGGCATTCCGGATCTACCATATTGGCCGT
>JANQFB010000073.1 GCA_028278085.1 Chitinophagales bacterium | reverse complement strand
TACCGGCGGGGCTGCATCAAAAACATCCCTATGCCTGGGAGAATGTGCTTTTATGCAGATCACTGACCCAACCATCGAATTTGCTTTTGGGCTTTCAGCAACCAACGAAGATGCCGGCTGGAAAACGATCGATTATGCCTTCCGGGTGATCAATGGGGTTTTACATTATAATACCTCGATCCTCCAACCGGTCCAGATCATCAATACGGGCATATTCGTATCGAAAGGCGATCTGTTGGAATTATGCCTGTTCGAATCCGATCAGATCCATCCCATTTGTGGGAGCTATCCCCAGATGCAATTAAAATTCAATGGCAATGTCATACAGACCTATGCGTTGTTTACCTGCGACCCCCAAAGCGGCCAGTTCATCGTTCCGGATTTCCTGATCGATGTAACCATCAACAAACAAGGCGACCGCCTCTCCGGCATCCAGTTCCGGCAGGAAGACCTTCAGTCGGGATTGTGCTTTTGCGGTGAACCGACCTGTTATACCTGGAATGGCAGTGTCTCGACCGACTGGGATAACCCGGATAACTGGACGCCCAATGGTGTGCCGGGAGATAATATCCAGGATTGTGCGATCATCGTTAGCGCTCCTGCCGGCAATCCGAGAATTCCGAACCTGGATAAAAACCGGGAATTGCGGGAGCTGCAGGTATTATCCGGAACAGCGAAACTGGGTAACTATGAATTAAACGTTAATTTGAAAGCTATCTTTTCCGGCGGGCAGGTTACAGCCACTTCTTCCGGATTAATGGCGGTGGGTAAAAACGGCCCGGCTTCGGTTGCACGGTTCAGCGGTACGGAATTCAGTTGTGAGGTAAGCGCTGCGGCCAACGCGGTTCACCTGGATGGGTCGCGGTTTAATAAATCCACCAAGCTCGCTTTTACCGGTAACAGCCAGGTGAATTGCGCCGGTGGAAATGAATATTTGGCCCCCGTGATCCTCAACCATAATGGTATCGGCAATTGGGTATTGGCGGCGACTACGGCCGGAGATCATTATCATAGCGATGTTACCTTCCGGGAGTCCGGCGCCGGTCGGATCTTCCCTGCTCATGATTTCACCGATCACTATAAAGGAGATATTTATATAGATGCCAAACAATTGATATTCGGCTTGAGTGGTGGTGAAGTGATCATCGATGGCGATACGGATCAGTCTATCGATGCGTTGAATGCTATTTTGCCGCCTGAATTCCGGAAATTGATCATCGACAAACCACAGAAAGATCTTACCCTGAATACGCGTATCCAGGTCCTGGGATTTGCAAGCACCAGTTACCTGAACCTGGTTAAAGGAAATATCAATACATCCGCGACGAATATATTGCACATTATTAAAGATGTTGCCGTCAACAGCGCTTCGGATGACAGCTATGTGAATGGCCCGGTTCTGAAATCGGGTGATCAGGCCTTTGTATTTCCTTTGGGAAAGAATGGATTTTATAAGCCCCTGGCTATCGGTACGCCCAACAGCTCCGGTAATAACTTTACCGCGGAATATTTCCATGGCAACCAACCTTACGGAAGCGGCGGTACCATGACCGTTGCCGAATGTGAATACTGGACCTTGACCAGGGATCTGCTAACGACTTCCAACGTAACCGTAGGGCTATCATTCAATGCCGATGCCTGCAATTTTAGTGATTGCAGCAATCCCGGTAACAGAACCATAGCCGAATGGGATGGCCATGTCTGGACAGATCTTGGTTTAGGCAGTACCAATGGTTTCCTGTATACCAGCGCTCAACAGGCCACCCAATACATCGCCTATACCTTTGGAATTATCGGACAAACCAGCAGCGGCGATAGCTATACCTGGAATGGCCAGATGAATTCCGACTGGGCGCTCAAAAGCAACTGGACGCCTGTTGGGATACCCGACGCAGGGGATAATGTTACCATCGTCAGCGCTCCGAATATTTGTATCCTCGATAAAACCCGTACGGTCCAGGATATCTGTGTGTTGTCCGGCGAGCTGGATCTGAATGGCTATAATTTAACGGCGGAAGGTTACGGAACATTTACCGGTGGCCTGGTGAATAATACCGATGGAGGCCTGCTCACCCTGGATCGAAAGCACAAGGTCACTTACTATGGCGGCACGGAATTCAATGCGGAGTTGTATAACCGTTGTTCCGAGATCTATCTCAATGGCTCGGTTTTCAACAATACCGCTTTCCTGGAAGTGTTTGAAGTATCCGTTCCTCATTTGTATAATGATGGGGGCAACGTCTTCAATGGCAACACCACGATCGTATTGAGCAATGACGGTCGAAGCTGGTACCTGGCTAACGTTAACAAAGATATTTTCAATGGCCCGGCCACCTTCAAAAATACGATTGCCGGAACCCTGGCCATAGCCTATAATACCCCGGACAATGAATTCAATGATGAAGTGATTGCCGAGAATCCCGGTTTTGGGGATATCACTTTTGCCCATACCGCAAATGCGACCAACACGGTCTTTCGAAAGCCGGTCTATTTAAATGGAATAGGCCAGGGGAGCAGTAGGATCATCGTTTCCGTGGATGGCCCCAACACCATGATGGACAACAATATCATCGTTACGGCCGATCAATCCGGCAGCGTGTTATTCGGCGAGGGGACCGGGAATGTTGTGTTGAAAGATGGCTACACGGTCAGTGACGGCACGAGCGGCTTTAATGGAACCGGCCTGTTGAGCTTCCGGAATTTCCGGCAAGCCGGCTTAACCCCCCAGGATCTGACAGTAGCCGGTAATGCGAGTCTTTACATCCGGTCAGGCGCCGTCTTCGAAGGTCCCCTGGATTTCAAAGCCTATGCTTTTTACCTCAACGGAGGGGTATTTCAATATACTTCCCTGCTCACACAAACCGGAAGCGGGGTAACGCAATGCCTGGGCGGTAATACATACCAGGCCATTGTTACGCTGGAAAATTCCGGCAGCGGGGATTGGTACCTGGCCTATGATCCTGCAGGCAGTCCTGACCTGTATGAAACCCATGTGATCTTCAAGGCCACCGGCAGTGGACAAATGTATCCAAGTGCCAGCCATGAGGACAGCTACCGGGGAGATATTTCTACCGGTGGGGTGACCCCGGTTATCTTCGGGATCAACCAGGGTATCGCAAAACTGGATCATGTGCTGGATCAGCAGATCCATGCTGTTGGTACGCCTCCGGAGCCTGTTTTCAAAGGATTGAGGATAGACAAGCCAGGATCGGACCTGATCCTGAACGCTCCTATAACCGTGGGCAATGCGGCCGGTGATCTGCTCGACCTGGAAGATGGGCGTATTTTCACGAATGCTACGAAATTACTATCCATCCGTGCCGATGGCGTTCAAATAACCAATGCCTCGGTAGCGAGTTATGTTTCCGGGCCGATACAAAAAGTCGGCGCCGGTGCTTTCTCCTTCCCGGTGGGTAAAGGAAATGTTTACCTGCCCATTGGCATTTCGGCTCCCGGAAATGCAGGTGACGCCTTTATCGCTGAATTTTTCAATACCGGCCAATCCCTGGGGCCTCCTGATCCTTCAGATCCGGACCTGGAATTGCTGGATCCCTGCGAATACTGGACACTGGTGAGGTCAGCCGGAAGCGCTACCCCGGATGTTATCCTGGGCTGGCATGATAACAGTTGTGATATCCCTAATGACCTGAATGAAATAGTGGTAGCGGGATTTAATGGAACCCACTGGGTAAATCATGGCAATGGCGGAGTAACCGGTACGGCAACCATTGGCGGAACTGTAATGAACGGATCCGCTATCAGCCAATATATGGCGTTTGTGATCGGCCACCTGGGCTTGCCCGGTGACGACGATCCCAGCGGTGTGTCATTTAATAATTATGGGGTAAAAGTCTTTATTACCGGTATCGGCACAAAATTGAATGTTATCGGGAACGTATTGAACGAAAACGCCGATGGCCCCGGTAAATTCGAGAATGAAGGCGCGATCCGATTGTCGAAAGACTGGACCAATAACGTCGATAATGGTGTATTTGTAACAGCAGACGGTGCGGTCGATTTTATCGGCAATGATCAGCGGATCAGGGGAGAAGAGCCTACACAGTTCTATAAATTGAAGCTCAGCGGACCGGGCACTAAGAAAATGTATATCGACGCTTATTGCCGGGAATCACTTAGCCTTGTTAACGCGGAACTGGCCACCAACCTGGATATCATGCATGTCGTAAATCCTGCGGCAACCGCTGTTAACCGTCAATCCGGTTATGTCAGCGGAGACAATGGCGGCCTGCTGCACCGGTTCACCAATTCAACGGACACTTATTTATTTCCCCTAGGCTCGCAATTCGGCGGTACTTTACGCTACCGGCCGGTTGAAATTACACCATCCACTACAACCGATCATATTTACGAAGCCCGGATGGTAAATGTCGATCCAAGCGCTCATGGTTATAACCGGAATGCCAAAGAGCCGGGCATCGTGGAGCTAAACCCTGACTTTTACCATGAGATCATCCGGGCCAATGGCAGCGATCCGTCAGATGTTACCATTTACTATGTTGAATACGAAGATGGCTTTCGCAATGGCATCGGTCATTGGCTGACACCTGATCTGCTATGGGAACCCCTGGAGGATATCTCGGTTTATAAGCCACCGGTTGGAACCCCGGGTATGAGCTATGTAACCACTGCTCAATGGGTGTTTGATGAGCCGTCGGATATCTACGACCTGGCGAACAATGGGATTATCATTAACATCGACGATATGTTCCCCGGTTCGGAAGGAACAGCTTCCTCAGACGGAACCGGAGATACCGATATCGGACAGGGTGACGGGGATGTTACCGTTTCCACCGGCTTGCCCGGCCCGGATGGGATTTCAATTGTCACGATCAATTTCCCGCCAGGGGATGATAATGTTGAAGCAGACCTGGAAATACCGGTGGATGAGAATGGTAATATCGGCGATGTGAGTATCACCACCGATGGGGAGACCGGTCTGCTGGATCCCGATCTATATGCCATCGACGGAAACCAGATCGATTTCAGCGACAGCCA
>JANQFB010000063.1 GCA_028278085.1 Chitinophagales bacterium | reverse complement strand
TGATCACCGGAGATAACGGTACCGGGAAGGAATTGGTAGCCCGGTGGATCCATGAAAAAAGTAATCGGGCTGCCGGTCCAATTATAGAGGTGAATTGTGCAGCTATTCCGGCTGAGTTGATCGAAAGTGAATTGTTCGGCCATGAAAAGGGCGCTTTCACCTCTGCGATCAAACAAAGGATCGGTAAGTTCGAGCAAGCCAATGAAGGCACCTTGTTCCTCGACGAGATCGGGGATATGAGCCTGTCTGCGCAGGCCAAGGTGCTCCGGGCGCTGCAGGAGAACAAGATCACTCGGGTTGGCGGGGATAAAGAGATCTCCGTAAATGTAAGAGTTGTGGCCGCTACGAACAAAGACCTGGTCAAAGAGATCGAAAAGGGCACTTTCAGAATGGATCTCTACCATCGCCTGAGTGTTATCCTCATCCACGTGCCTTCCCTGAATGAAAGGGTCGATGATATACCCTTACTGGCTGAACGATTTGTCAAGGAGATCTGTGAGGATTACGGAATGCCTAAAAAAACCATCACCCAAAAAGCCTTGCAGGAATTACAGAAAGTCAATTGGTCGGGAAATATCCGCGAGTTGAGGAATGTTATCGAAAGGCTGATCATCCTCAGTGAAGACAAGATCACCGAGGAGGAAGTGGAAAATTTTGCTTCCGCGAGTGCCCAGCAAAACAGTTCGCCCACCAACGACCTCGATCGCTTTCAAAAATTCCAGGATTTCAAAGACGAAATGGAAAAATTATTTATCGAGCATAAGCTGGATAAAAACAACTGGAACGTTTCGAAGACTGCCGAAGAGATCGACATTCAGCGAAGCCATCTGTATAATAAGATGGAAAAGTATCATCTGAAGCGGGGATAGCCATTCCACCCACACATGGGACAACCAACTGCCGATCTGATCCGAAAATATAATATTCCCGGGCCCCGGTATACGTCCTATCCCACTGTTCCTTACTGGGATGAGTCCGGGATCAGCAGCGGTGATTGGGAAGCCAGCGTTCGCCGGTCTTTTGAAGAAAGCAACCACTCTGAAGGCTTGAGTTTATATATCCACCTTCCTTTTTGTGAAAAGCTATGCACCTTTTGCGGCTGCCACAAACGGATCACCCTGCAGCATTCGGTCGAAAAGCCTTACCTGGAAGCCGTACTGCGGGAATGGGATTTATATGGAAGCTTATTTACGGAAACGCCCCTGATCAAAGAAATTCATCTGGGTGGCGGCACGCCGACCTTTTTTAGTCCGGATCATTTAAAATATTTGCTGGAAGGAATCCTGGAAAAAGCGGATATAGCCGGGGATTATGAATTCAGCTTTGAAGGTAGTCCGAACAATACTACCTACGATCATTTAAAAACGCTGTATGACCTGGGGTTTAGCAGAAACAGTTTCGGCGTCCAGGATTATGATCCGGAGGTCCAAAGGATCATTAACCGTATCCAGCCCTATGAGCATGTGGAGCGGGTTACGCAATGGTCCAGGGATATCGGCTATACATCGGTCAGCCATGATCTGGTTTTCGGACTACCCCGGCAAAACCTTCACAGCATCCGGCAAACGATCGAAATGACCCGCCAATTGTTGCCCGACAGAATTGCCTTTTACAGTTATGCGCATGTGCCCTGGATAAAAGGCGTAGGTCAACGGGGATATGATGAATCCGATCTGCCCAAGGATGAAGAAAAGCGGCAATTATATGAAACGGGCAAACAATTGTTTGCCAATTATGGCTATGAAGAGATCGGCATGGACCATTTTGCCCAACCCCACGATAGCCTTTACCGGGCGCTGACGGAAAAAACGCTGCACCGGAATTTTATGGGTTATACCTCCGGTAAAACACAACTGATGATCGGGCTGGGCATGAGCTCCATTAGCGATAGCTGGTATGCTTTTGCGCAAAACAATAAATCCGTGGAAGAATACCAGGCACTGGTCGGCCAAGGTGAGATCCCTGTATTCAGGGGACATTTGTTATCGCCGGAAGACCTGATCATCCGGCAACATATCCTGAACATCATGTGTCATTTCGAAACGTCCTGGGCAGATCCATCTATGCAATTCCCCCAACTCGGGAACGTACTGGAACGGCTAACCGAAATGCAGGAAGACGGCTTGGTGCAGGTGGAACAGGAGTCCTTAAGCCTGCCGGAGCATGCCCGCCCATTCGTCCGGAATATTTGTATGGCCTTCGACCTTCGCCTGATCCGTAAGCAGCCCACCACCCGCATTTTCTCGATGACGGTGTAGGGGTGATAACTGTTGATAGCTATTTCCGCCTTGTAGTAGGACAACTTATGAAGCTAAAAATGACTAACTTTAGCATATGAAAATTGAAAGGATAAACAACGAAATTCTTATTCGAATACCAGCTTCCACAGACATAACCGGACTGCAAAGAATTTTAGACTACATCCGATTTCGGGAAATAGCTTCTAAAAGTAAGGCTTCACAAAAACAAATTGATGACCTGGCTGATGAATCGAAGAGTATCTGGTGGAAAAAGAATAAGGACAAACTAGGTGAATGAATATTGTCGTCGACACCAATATCGTATTCAGTGCCTTAATGAGTCCGGCTGGAAATGTGAGCGATATATTAATGAATTCTGCAAGCCCGATCCAGTTCTTTTCACCGAAATTCCTGGAATTCGAATTGGAAAAATATGAAGAGAAAATATTAAAGTATTCCGGAATTACAAGAAATGAATTACAAGAGTTAAAGCGAATGATTACCCCAAAGATATATTTCATTGATCATGATTTGATTCAGCAAAACACTTGGAATCAGGCAAAAACTTTAACTCAGGATATTGATGAGAAAGATGCACCATTCGTTGCATTAACAATTGAATTGAATGCACTGCTATGGACAGGCGATAAAAAGTTAATCAAGGGACTCAAACGAAAAAGTGTTGATTGGGCGATCGATAGTGAAGAAATGAGAAATCTAATGCCTTGATCGAGAAGTTATTCATTATCTATTTGAACAATACCTCAAGAATAGAAAACAATTTAACCTTTTAGGCGGGTGTAAAAATTCACTTAAAAAGATACCTACCGTTCCCGGCTCTTTTTATACAACCGTATCGCCAGCATCAGCAAAAGGGCAAACACTATAATCCCCGCCACGCCCCAGACCCAATGGATCGAATCTTTCAGGACGACCAGGAAAACCACCGCTACCAAAATGATCGTGGCGACTTCATTATAGATCCTCAATTGCATGGCCGTTAAACCCGGGCGATCTTTTTGTAAGCCGGCAAACAACCGGTGGGTGTAGAAATGATAAGCATACAGGGCAATGACAAATGTGAGTTTGATATGCATCCAGCCCTGGGTCAGTAATACTGGGTTGATCCAAAGCAGCGCCGAGGCCACGAATAAGGTCAGGATAGCCGAGGGCCAGGTAATCCCGTACCACAGGCGTTTTTCCATGAGTTTGTATTGATGGATCAATACCGCTCTTTCCGCTTCGGCTTTCTCATAGGCTTCGGTATGGTATACCAGCAACCTGACCATGTAGAACAAGCCGCTGAACCAGGTTACAATGAAAATAATATGAAGCGCTTTGATCGTCAGGTAATCCATGCAGCGAACAAGTTTTTACCGGCCAGGGATTTAATTGGGTATTAAAAGTACAACAAACGTGTTAGGTTTGCAGAATGCAAGCGCCCAAAAAATATGGCATCCTGCTGGCTAACCTGGGAACCCCGGATTCACCCCGGGTAAAAGATGTCCGCAGGTATCTGAGCGAATTCCTCAACGATCCCCGGGTGATCGATATCCCGTGGCTGTGGCGGAAGCTCCTGGTCAACCTGATCATTGTGCCGTTCCGGGCACCGAGATCCGCAAAAGTATACCGCAAATTATGGACGCCCGAGGGATCGCCATTACTGATACATACGCGGGAGCTCACCCAAAAATTACAGCAAAAATTTCCCGGACAGGTGACCTTATTTTATGGGATGCGGTACGGTAATCCCTCCCTGAAGGATGTATTGTCAGAAATGCAGTCCCATGGCTTTGATAAGATTGTTTTTGTACCGCTGTATCCTCAATATGCCTCTGCAACAACCGGTTCCACTATCGAAAGGATCATTGAAGAGGTCCGTCGGTGGTGGGTGATCCCGGAACTGCAGTTCATCCGTCAATTCTATGATGATCCGGCATTTATTCAAGCGATAGCCGAAAATGCCCGTCAATTTGACCTATCGGCATACGACCATATCGTTTTCAGCTACCACGGATTACCGAATCGGCAGGTCGACAAGGTATACCAAGACAATCGCCCGTGCTCCCATCATAATTGCGAGCAGGAAGTGAATGAAAGCAATAAATATTGTTATAAAGCTACCTGCTATGAAACCACTCGCCTTATTGCCCGCCGGTTAGATCTTTCTCCTGACAAATATACCGTGGCCTTCCAGTCGCGCCTTGATAAAGATTGGCTGGAACCCTTTTCCGATCAGGTGGTCGAGGAACGGGCAAAAAAAGGAGACAAAAAGTTGCTGTTTTTCAGCCCTGCCTTTGTCGCCGATTGCCTGGAAACCACGATCGAGATCGGTGAGGAATACCGGGATCTGTTTATCCAAAAAGGCGGCGAGCAACTGGACCTGGTGCCCTCCCTGAACAGCTCCGAAGCCTGGGTAGATGCGCTGTATCAAATGCTTGCCCCTATGGTAAGCCAAACTTAATCTTGGCCTCTTTCTTCCCCCATTTCGCTTCCTCCCCTTATTCCAGTGTCACCCGCCGACTTTCGCTTCTATAGCCGTGTCACTCACCGGAGGAGAGGACACGGCTATAGAAGTGAAACTACGAAACCGGGTGCATCCTTCTATGGCCGTATCCCCGTCAGCGGACGGATGGCACTGCGTGAAGAAACATGATGGATATCATATTTTGAAAAAACGGGTGGCGGTAATTTTGAAGTAAACAAAAGAAGATTGGGTGGTGTTATGCAGAGGGTGAAGAACAGAGGGAAAATCATAAGCGGCTAAACATTCGGCAGGGAGTTTATCACAGACATCTTCCTCGCATCCCCGGATCATATGGTGTGTTTTTGCACCGGAGTGGTCCGGACCAGATGCCAAATTGATGTTTATATGACCAGTACCTCTCGTGAGAACGAAGGATAACACCACCCAGTATTTACAGCTATGTCACAATACCTTCGTTTAGGGAAGATCCCCAACAAACGTCATACGGTTTATCCGAAACCGGAAGGTGGTATTTACCAGGAAGAAGTCTTTGGTACCGAAGGATTCTCCGGTAAAGCATCCCTGGTCTATCACCTCTACCCGCCCACCATGGTCAAGGAAACAGGGGAACCTTATTCCGTCCGCCCGAAAGTGGCTATTGAAGAAGGATTAAAGGCCATGAGCTTTCGCGGATTCGATCTACCGCCCACCGAGGATTACCTGGAGAGCCGGAAAGTATTGCTGGTCAACAATGATCTCAGTATTGGCCTGGCAGCGCCGACCGCTTCGATGGACCGGTATTTCTTTAAAAATGCCGACGCCGATGAAATGGTATTTGTGCACCGGGGTAGCGGGGTTTTACACACGCCCTATGGTAAAGTAGATTTTGAAGGGGGGGATTACCTGATCATTCCCAGGGGAACGATTTACCGGATGAACTTCGAAGATGCCAACAACCGGCTATTGATCGTCGAATCATTCAGCCCGATCCGTACCCCTAAGCGCTACCGCAATGAATACGGGCAATTCCTGGAGCACAGCCCTTTTTGCGAACGGGATTTCAAGCTGCCTTATGACCTGGAAACCCATGACGAAAACGGGGACTTCCTGATCAACATCAAAAAGAAAAACAAGATCTATCCATATGTCTATGGTACCCATCCATTCGATGTGATCGGCTGGGACGGCTGCAATTATCCGTATGCATTTCCCATCCATCAATTCGAACCCTTAACCGGCCGCATCCATATGCCGCCGCCCATACACCAGACCTTTGAGGGGCATAATTTTGTGGTCTGCTCTTTTGTACCCAGGTTGTATGATTATCACCCCGAGGCTATTCCTGCACCATATCACCATAGCAATGTGGATGCCGATGAATTGCTGTATTACGTGGACGGTGATTTTATGAGCCGGAATAATATCCAGCCAGGCCAGATCACCCTGCATCCCGGTGGTATACCCCACGGGCCGCATCCGGGCGCCATTGAACGCAGTATCGGTCAAAAGGAAACCGGGGAAACAGCCGTGATGATCGATCCTTTCAACCCGGTGATGATCACAGAAGAGGCCCTCAAGCTGGAAGTAAAAGATTATTATAAATCCTGGTTGTTCGAACCTGAAGCCGTATAAGCCTTATGCAGAACCTTACCGATATTAAAAATTACCAGTACACCGGAGAAAAGATCTTTCCCGAAGCGAAAGATTTCCTCCCCATCAACGGTACCGATTATGTCGAGCTGTATGTCGGTAATGCCAAGCAGGCCGCTCATTTCTATAAAACCGCCTTTGGTTTCCAGTCGCTGGCCTATGCTGGCCTGGAAACGGGTGTCAAAGACCGGGCCTCCTATGTCGTCAGCCAGGGGAAGGTGCGGCTGGTACTCACCACTCCATTTGATCCGGACAGCGAGATGTATCGCCATATTTGTCAGCATGGGGATGCGGTAAAGGTTATTGCTTTATGGGTAGATGATGCTGCCCGGGCTTTCGAAGAAACCACTGCCCGCGGTGCTAAACCTTACCTGGAGCCGGTTACCGAAGAAGACGAACACGGAAAGGTAGTCCGTTCGGGGATCCATACCTATGGCGATACCGTTCACATTTTTGTAGAACGGAAAGATTACCAGGGAATTTTTCTGCCGGGCTATCAACCCTGGGAAAGCGATTACAATCCCCCGGAAGTGGGTTTTCGATATATCGATCATATGGTCGGCAATGTAGGCGAAGGGGAAATGAATCAATGGGCAAAATTTTATGGGGAGGTGATGGGTTTTGCCAATCTCATTACCTTCGATGACAAGGATATCAGTACCGCCTATACCGCTTTGATGAGCAAAGTGATGACCAGTGGCAACGGCCGGATCAAATTTCCGATCAATGAGCCGGCCAAAGGCTTGAAAAAATCGCAGATCGAAGAGTTCATAGAATTTTATAAAGGACCCGGATGCCAGCATATTGCCCTGGCTACCCATGATATCATCTTCTCGGTCAGCGAGATGCGTAAGCGCGGCGTGGAATTCCTCCACGTACCGGGTAATTATTATGATAGTGTGCCCGAACGGGTGGGCCAGATCGAAGAAGACCTGGACGTACTGAAATCCCTGGGCATTATGGTCGACAGGGATGAGGATGGCTATTTGTTGCAAATTTTCACCAAGCCATTGGAAGACCGGCCCACTCTGTTCTTCGAGATCATCCAGCGAAAGGGTGCGAATTCTTTCGGAAAAGGGAATTTCCAGGCCCTGTTCGAGTCTATTGAAGCGGAGCAGGCCCGCAGGGGTACCTTGTAATTGCCCTGTGTCCGGTGTCAGCAAAATAAATCATGAGTCAAAATATAACCATCATTGGAGGAGGTTTGGTCGGTTCCCTGCTGGCCATTTACCTGGGTGACCGGGGCCACCGGGTTACCGTATATGAAGAGCGGCCGGATATGCGCCGCTACTACATTTCTGCCGGGAAATCCATCAATATGGCCTGTTCGACCAGGGGATGGCAGGCATTGGACAAGGTAGGGGTAGGTGAATTTGTACGTCAGGCCGCCCTGCCGATGAATGGCCGTATGATCCACGATCGCGACGGAGCGCTTACCTACCAGCCTTATGGCAAGGAAGGGCAGGCGATATATTCCATTTCTCGAGGTGGCCTGAATAAGATCCTGATGAATTATGCCGAACAGGTCGCCGGTGTAAGCTACAAGTTTAATCAGAAGTGCATGGAGGTAGACCTGGAAAAACGCAGCATCGTATTTGCCGATCAGCAAAACAGCAATATGTACGTCAAGGAAGGTGATCTTATATTCGGCGCCGACGGAGCCTTTTCCGTGATGCGGCAACATATGCAGAAGGTGGATCTCTTCAACTATTCGCAAACCTATATCAATCATTCCTACAAGGAATTATCGATCCCTCCGGCTCCGGATGGTGGGTTCGCTTTGGATCCCAAGGCCTTGCATATCTGGCCGAGGGGAAAGTTAATGCTGATAGCCTTGCCGAATCCCGACAAGAGTTTTACCTGCACGCTTTTCCTGCCCCAGGATGGGGAGCATTCTTTTGCCCAACTAAAGGATCTGGATGTCTTACAAAAATTTTTTAAAGAACAATTCCCGGATGTTTTGGACTTGATGCCCACCCTGGCAGAAAACTTTTTTCAAAATCCTACCTCCTCCCTCTGTATTATCCGTTGTTTTCCATGGTCGTATAAAGATCATGCCTGCCTGATCGGCGACGCAGCCCATGCCATTGTTCCGTTTTACGGCCAGGGGATGATCGCCGGCTTCGAAGATTGCTATGTACTGGATCAGCTAATGGATGAATACGGGGAGGATTGGGGCAAGATCTTTAAAGCCTTCGAAGCATCCAGGAAACCCAATACCGATGCGATCGGCGACCTGGCGATGCAAAACTTCATCGAGATGAGGGACCTGGTCGGCGACCCGATATTCCTGGTGCGGAAAAAGATCGAACAGAAGATCCAAAAAATGTACCCGGAGAAATTCACCAGCCTGTATACCATGGTTTCTTTTAGTAACACCCCTTACAAGGAAGCCCTGGAAAAAGGCCTGGAACAGGACAAGATCCTGGATGAGCTAATGACGATCGAAGAGATCAAAGATCAATGGGACTCCAAAGATGTGGAAGAAAAGATCCACCGGATAATGGAAGCCTATGAACCTGCCTCGACCACCTGATCCGGTAGCATCATTGTAGTAAAACTGAAAATATGGAAACCACCAATCATATCATCGACGAAATTTATCGAAAGTACGAAGCGCTCGGCCAGGACCCTGAGGTTTACCTGGAAGGTTTGAAACATGCCAAACCCATCACCTACTGGGATTATATCGAAGTGGATACCTTACTGTCACTCCAAAAGCCCCGGACCGATATACCGGATGAGAACGTGTTTATCATGTATCATCAGATCAATGAATTGCTATTCAAAATGATACTATCGGAGATCGGGCAAGTTGCTTTCCGGGAAAACCCCGACAAACGGTTTTTCACGGATCGATTAGGCCGGATCAGCCGTTATTTCGATGTCCTGGCTTCTTCCTTTACCATTATGATGGATGGGATGGAGAAAGCGCAATACATGAAATTCCGGAACACCCTCACCCCGGCCAGTGGTTTTCAAAGCGCTCAATACCGGATGATAGAGATTGGTAGTACTGATTTTAAACGGTTGATCGATGCCCGCTACCGGGATAATTACGATCCCGGCGCTCCCTGGGCGGATAAATTTGCCAAGGTTTACTGGCAGGCTGCCGGTTATGACCCTGTTAGCCGGCAAAAATCGCTTACCCTAAGGCTTTTTGAAGAACGGTATCTCAAGGCGTTTATGGATATGGCGGAAACCTACCGTGAAAAAAACCTGTGGGCCCGGTTTACAGCCCTCCCCGCCGAAGATCAGCAGGACAGCGACTTGGTGGCAGCCATGCGTCATTATGATCATACCGTAAATATCCGCTGGGTGATGGCCCATTATCATGCCGCTGAAAAATACCTCGACAGCGACGGCGAAACCGAGGCGGCCACGGGCGGGAGCGATTGGAAAAAATACATGCATCCCCGGTACCAAAAGCGCATTTTCTACCCGGATCTGTGGAGCGCCGAAGAGCTGGAGGGTTGGGGGATCAGCAATATCGACTAAGCTGAAGGGGTATTGTTTAAGTATCCCTTACGAAAGATCAATCGATGGTCGGCAAGGTCCATTGCCCGTCGGAACCCATGTTTCTGATCTCTTTTTCTAGCGTATCCAGCTTTACCTTGATTTTTCTTTTCAGGTCTTCCGCCTCTTCCTCCATCTGGGTAACCAAATGCTTATAATAGGCAATTCCTTCCAGCAGGTTTGATTGAAATCCCTCGAAATATTTCACCTGTTTCTGGGTTAAGGTGGGGATGCTTTTCCGGACCTCTGCCATAAAATAGTCCAGGTACATGGTCAGTTCATTGATAAATAAATGCTGGCGGGGCAAAAGGTTCAGGTTGCTGATCCGGCCATAGATATGACCGATCATTTCTTCCAAAGAAAATACATTGGAAAAATAGGCCAGGTTTGGCCCCGGACATATATTGACTGCTTTTAACCGGTGGGCTAAGGGTAATTTGTTTTTAAGCAATGCCGGCGCGGAAAGGCCCTCACACAGGCAGTCTTTCTCCGTAATGGATGCATAAGCATTGTCAAATTCCGCTTTGGGAAGATCACGGTCGGCAAGCTCCTTCAATTTGAGCTGCTGGTATTCACGCGAAGACTGACAGATCGGTGTTTCCGTAAATTCGGTATTGAAAGCGAGGTATTTTAAATAACAGGGGCTTCCGGGCCTGCTTTTTTCGATCCGCTCCTTCCGCTGTTTTTCCGAGGAGCTTTTCCGGAAATTATTATACGGTACACCAAAAGGTGAAGCATGGCTCAGGTAATAATCATCTTTTTGGGCGTGCTTCAGCAATTGCAGGGTTTCATCATCTACATTGGAAGCTTCCGGCACCAGTAAAAAAGGACTACCCCAACCGGTACCGTCCAGGTTGTAATATTGCCGCAGGAAACGATCTTCCTTAGCCGTACCGATCCCTCCCTGGCAGGTGACCCGGATTCGGGTGTGGGGGTGCAGTTTGTTCTTTTGCTTTTCTTCCAGGACTGCATTGCAGCAATCCAGCAATTCGGCCCTCAAGGTCCCGATATTTTGTTTGAATTCTTCCAGGATCGGACCCATAAGCAACCCATGGGTCGGAAAGGCATGTCCACCGCAATTCAATCCCGATTCAATGCGGAATTCGGAAACCCACAGTCCTTTTTTCGCGAGGTATTTGCCCTGGACCATGGCCGACCTGAAATCACTCACCTTGAGGATGATCTTCTTTTTTGGCCGGCCCGAAGCATCGGGGAAGAAATCCGGAAATTTTTCAAGGTAGTTATACAATCTTGGGTTGAGACCTGCCGAAAACACGACCGAGGAAGTTAACTGGCTTTGCCCGAAACCTCTCAAGGCCGACATCGCATCCCGGTATTCTTCCGGCAGCGGGGCTTTGTTTTTCGCATAATTCAGGTTGTCGAGTTTCGTCATGATATTGACATCGATAGCGCCGGCAACGATACTTTCCCGCAGTTTTTGTTGATGCACATCCTGTGCTTTCCTGCTCATCTTCAGCATCTCCAGGTAGCTTTTTTTGACTTCCGAATCATCCGGCAATATTTCAAAGTACCTGACAATATCTTTTCCCGCTTCAAAGGGTTCGCTTTTCATTTGCCTGACCTGTTGATCGACGATCCTTTGCATAAGATCCAGGTAAGCGGTAATCCGTTTTGCCCGGTGATCGATATCCTTGTCGGTGATCGGTTCGAAGGTTTCGCCGGTTTTATGACAATAAAACTCACGCATTTGTTCGATCAGCCGGTCATTTACGATCGAGATGACCGATGATATACCGAAACGGGCGACTTTGGCCGGCGTATCGATCGTATAAGCGATGCCCATGACCGGGATGTGGAAGGAATGTATGGCAGTATCCATTGGGATTATTTTTAGCGGAAGCAAAATGTTAGCAAATGTAAGGAGAATGGCTATTCCGGACTATGATTCAGATCATAACGCCCCTGTCGTTCCGGAGGAAATACTGCAGGCTTTTATAATGAAGGGGGGGTGAAAATTTGCAATTCAATTGCAAATTTGTACATTTGTAGATATGGTTAAAAGAAAGCTTGAACAAAAATTAAAACAACTATTCCGGCAATTTCCGATCGTTTCGGTAACAGGCCCCAGGCAATCGGGCAAAACAACATTGGTCAAAAATACTTTTGATGACTTGCCTTATATTTCTTTGGAAAATCCGGATGATCGCCAGTTTGCTCAAGATGACCCCAATAGTTTTCTGAGTAATTATCCCCAGGGAGCCATATTTGATGAAATACAGCGGACTCCGGAACTTTTTTCTTATCTGCAAGGGGTTGTAGATGAAAATCGCACGGCGAAATATGTTTTGTCGGGATCTCAGAATTTTTTGTTATCTGCACAGATCAGTCAAAGCCTGGCTGGTCGTGTAGGCGTTCTCAAACTATTGCCTTTTAGCATGACGGAGCTCTCTGAAGCCCAATTGTTATCCGGATCCTTCGAAGCAGTAGCTTTCAAAGGTTTTTATCCCAGGATATTTGACCAAAAGATCAATCCTGAGGATTTTTATCCAAGCTATGTCCAAACCTATGTAGAGCGAGATGTGCGGCAATTAACCCAGGTAGGTAACCTAAATGCATTCTCCGTTTTTCTCAAACTATGCGCAGGCAGGGCAGGGCAACTATTCAATATGTCCGAAATATCCAACGATGCCGGTATTGCTGTCAATACAGTAAAATCATGGATAAGTATCCTCGAGTCAAGTTATATTGCTTTCCGGTTATATCCTTATTACCGAAACTTTAATAAAAGATTAGTGAAAACACCAAAACTATATTTTTACGACACCGGATTATTGAGTTATCTGCTAGGCATCAAGAAAGCTGCACAAATCAAGACACATTATGCAAAAGGATCCATTTTTGAAAATTTAGTGATTGCCGAATTTATCAAACAATACTATCATGCCGGAGATGAACCTGCGATTTACTTTTGGAAAGATCATAGAGGCAGAGAGATTGATGTCGTAATGGAAAAAGGAGAAAGACTTACGCCCATAGAAATAAAGTCAGGTGCAACAAAATCATTGGAATATTTTAAAAACCTGAAATACTGGAATGAAATTTCCGGCAATAATCCCTCAAACGCATATGTCGTATATGGAGGAAGTAAAAATTATCAAACGGAATCCGGTCATTTATTGGGTTGGAAGTCCATTATCGACTTTAAATTTTGACAAACACCGAAGCAGCACAATGGGGAAAATGGACATTAATTTTCGAATAGATCACATACTTTTTGAGATGTGAGCGCATATGCCTACCTTAATACTACAAAACCTCACCCATGACTGCTGAAGAACGAGCACAACTGAAGTCCAGGATCCTGGAGTCCATGGAAACCGTCAAGCAGAATGTGGCGGACCTTGTTGAACTCACCAAACCCATTCCGCCCGAAAATGCTATTGGCAGGATCAGCAGGATGGAAGCGATCAATAGCAAAAGTGTCAATGAAGAAGCGCTTCGAAAGGCCAGGGACAAATTATCCAAGCTGGAACTGGCTTTAAGCAAAACCGATCATCCTGATTTTGGCATCTGCAGCCGCTGCAAGCAACCCATAGCGCCCGCCAGGCTTATGTACCTGCCGGAAAGCAGTCGTTGTGTCCACTGTGCCGATAAATGATCCTTTTTGTAAGCTAAGTACCGGTATAGCAAAGGTTTTTGGCCGGATTTTTACGGTTTTTGGGTCATTTAAAGCCGGAATTCAGTTATCTTTATCTATCAGGACTATTGAATACACTTAAGGATCAGACATGAAAACCATTAATTTTTGCTTTTGGATAGTGCTCTTCAGCTTCATCCTTATCGGAACCGGGTATGCACAACAACCCGAACGTTGTGGGTTTGACCAGGCCATCGAATCGGCAAGCCTGCAGGATCCCGGATATGCCGACCGGGTAAAGGCAGCCTTCGATCGGGCAAAAGACCGGGCCAGGAGCCATTCCGGCCGTGAAGAAGACACCCTGTTCAGGATCCCGGTAGTGGTCCATATTGTATATACCAATGATAATGAAAACCTTGACGATAGCTTGGTTCACTCCCAGATCGCTGCCCTGAACAGGGATTTCAGAAGACAAAATGCGGATACCGTCAATACCCGCCAGGAATTTTTAGCGGTAGCTGCCGATGCAGGTATTGAGTTTTACCTTGCGGATAAAGATCCCGAAGGGAATCCCACCGATGGAATTACCCGTACGGAAGGGAGTCCCGGCTTCCCCGGATTTTATACCATTGGATCGGACAATATCAAGTCGGATGCTCTGGGTGGGAAATCTCCCTGGCCAACCGACCGGTATTTAAACATTTGGGTGGGGAATACCGGAGGTTTTATCCTCGGCTATGCCTTTCCACCTACTGATGCACCGAATTGGTCGCCCGGCAACTTCGCAGATTCCTCCCACCAGGGTGTTGTCATTTATAGCCAGGTTTTCGGGATGAACAATCCCACCAACGTGTTTTATACCGACCTGTTCATGGGCCGGACAGGGGTGCATGAGGTCGGTCATTACCTGGGGTTAAGGCATGTGTGGGGCGATGGCGGTTGTACCCAGGACGATGGTATGGATGATACGCCCAGGATGGCAAGCGAATCCGGTTTTACCTGCGATCATGGTAAAAATACCTGTACCGATTCCCCCGTTGATCTGCCCGATATGATCGAAAACTATATGGACTATTCCAATGATGAATGCCTGAATATGTTTAGCCGGGAACAGGCCGACATCATGCGGGCGCATATGGCCACCAGCCGGAATGGCCTCGTAACCTGGGATACGGTCGTTCCTCCTCCGCCCGATACCACCGTGGGAGTTGTACCCAGAACCCCACACTTCGTAAATGTTTATCCGAATCCTGCCAGCGATCAATTGATCGTAGAAATGGGCAATCTTGCCGCGGAAACGGTTCACCTCAGGATCTATAATATACTGGGTGAGCTTGCGATTGCCACTACCAGTGCTACGACCAGAAAGATCATCAATACCCGCAAGCTGCCGCCGGGTGCCTATGTACTGGTTACCGAAGCTTCCGGAAACCGGTACATCAGGAAATTCATGATCCGGTAAACGCTTCCCCTTCTTACCGTTCCGGAAGGCCCGGGGTCTCCTTTTTGGTATTCCGTTTGGAATTATTTTGTGCAAGGAGTATATGAGATAATTATGTATTTTTGAGCACTTAATTTAAACCCCGCTATTTACCAACCCAAACAAATTTTCATGTTACGCCTACGAAATCTGGCCCTTTTGACCGGGATCATGTCAATGGTTGCCTGTATGAACCAACCGGCTACCGAAAACGAAGCACCACAAGCCGAAGGATCTTTCAAATACAAAACCGAGCAATTTGCAGATATCAAGATCCTGCGATATAAGGTTCCCGGCTTTGAAGATCTGAGTCTTCAACAAAAGAAATTGGTCTATTACCTGGCACAGGCCGGCTTATGTGGCCGCGATATCATCTGGGATCAGAATTACCGGCACAATCTTGCCATAAGGAGAACCCTGGAAGAGATCGTCAAACACTATCCCGGCGACCGGGAAACCGAGGATTTTAAAAACTTTATGGTCTATGCCAAGCGCGTTTGGTTTTCCAACGGCATTCACCACCACTATTCCACGGCCAAGCTGGAACCGGAATTTAGTGCGGAATATTTCGGAGAACTGGTCAATGCCACTACCCAAGGTAAATTCCCCCTTTCCGACGGAGAGACCGTGGCCGATATGTTAACCAAGCTTACACCCGTGATCTTCGATCCTGAGGTGGACCCCAAGCGGGTAAACCTATCTGCCGAAGCTGACCTGGTGGCCGGTTCGGCAAATAATTATTATGCCCCCGATGTTACCCAGGCCGAAGCGGAAGCTTATTATACCAGTATCATCGATAAAAATGATCCCCGTCCGATCTCCTATGGATTAAATTCCAAATTGGTGAAGGAAAACGGTGAGATCCTGGAAAAAGTCTGGAAAATCGATGGTATGTATGGTGAGGCGATTGAAAAGATCGTTTTTTGGCTGGAAAAGGCTGCCGGTGTAGCGGAAAACGACCAGCAGCAGATAACGCTTAACAAGCTGATCGACTATTACCGCTCCGGCGACTTAAAAACCTTCGATGAATACAATATCGAATGGGTGAAAGATACCGCCTCCATGGTGGATGTTACCAACGGTTTTATAGAAGTTTACGGAGATGCTATGGGTTATAAAGGCTCCTATGAATCACTGGTATCGTTCAAAGATATGGAAGCGACCAAACGGATCGCGGCCATCAGCAAAGAAGCCCAATGGTTTGAAGACAATTCACCTTTGATAGAAGAGCATAAGAAGAAGGATGTGAAAGGGATCTCCGCCAAAGTGATCACCGTTGCCGGAGAGGCCGGTGATGCTTCACCCTCCACACCGATCGGGATCAATCTTCCCAATGCGAACTGGATCCGTGCCGAACATGGCTCCAAGTCCGTGAATTTGGGCAATATCGTAGGGGCCTATGATGAGGCTTCGGCCGGGAGCGGTTCCCTGGAAGAATTTTCCTATGATGAAGCGGAGATCCAGCGGGCCAAAGACCATGGATCATTATCAGATAACCTGCATACTGACTTGCATGAGGTGATCGGTCATGCTTCCGGGGTGATCAATGAAGGCGTCGGTACCCCTAAGGAAACCCTGAAAAACTATGCTTCAACCCTGGAGGAAGCCCGTGCCGACCTCGTAGCCCTTTATTATTTGATGGATGAAAAGCTGATCGAGATCGGGGTGATGGAAACCCTGGATGTAGGCCGGTCGCAATATGAATCATATATGAAAAACGGGTTGATGCTGCAATTAAAACGCTTAAAGCCAGGTGAGCACCTGGAAGAGGCGCATATGCGCAACAGGCAGTTAGTAGCAGCATGGTCGTACGAGCAAGGTAAGGCCGAAAATGTGGTGGAGATGAAACAGAAAGATG
Organism: Chitinophagales bacterium; assembly: GCA_028278085.1. GTDB lineage: Bacteria > Bacteroidota > Bacteroidia > Chitinophagales > JANQFB01 > JANQFB01. The sequence continues at coordinate 9,325 of JANQFB010000063.1, read as the reverse complement.
GCAAAACCTATGTGGTGGTGAATGACTATATGAAGCTCCGGGAGATCTTCGGCAGGCTGCTGCGGGAAACCCAACGGATCAAATCCGAAGGAGATTTTGAAGCCGGCAAAGCATTGGTAGAAAACTATGGCGTTAAAGTCGATCCTGATCTGCATACCGAGATCCTGGCAAGGTATAAAAAGCTAAATATCGCTCCATACAGCGGCTTTATCAATCCGGTGCTTAAAGCGGTCGAAGAAAACGGGGAGATTGTCGATATCATCGTGGAATACCCGGATGATTTTACCGAGCAAATGCTCTATTATGCCCGTGAGTATTCCTATTTGCCGCATTATAATTAATTAGCCTAACTCAATCATTGCTGCCCCGAAAATTCCAAATTGAATGTAGAATGATGAACTAGGTGAATGATGAATAAAGAAGTTTTTGACAAAGAACCTTCTTACTTCATCATTCAACATTCAGTATTTCTCATTCAACATTCTTATCCAGATCATTTGAAGCTTTCACGGCATTGGTGCTACTCGCAATCCCACATCAGATCGATCACCGAATCGCCTTTTTCGTAGTCCATGGAGAAATGCCACCACTCCGAATTGATCCCGGTCAAGCCGGCATTGGCCATGATCGACTTCAATAATCTCCGGTTTTCAATAACTTCCTTGGGAAGGTTCCGGTAGGAGGGGCGTGCAGCAGGGCCGAAATGATCGAAAGCTGTCCCCATATCCAGCGGATTCCCGGCGCTGTCTGCTAAGCCAAGATCGACCGCGGAAGCCCGGTTATGCATGGATCCAACAGCCGGATCGGTAATATAGGTGGGGTTTTGAACGATGGCCCACATTTTGCGTTGAACCCGATGCGGGCGGTAGCAATCGTACAAGATAAAGCGAAGCCCCATGGATCTGGCCTCCCGGTGAGCTTTGACCAGGTTTTCGGCAAAACCCTTCTTAAAATAGCATTTCGGACATTCATATAAAGGTTCTCCCACAAAATTAAAGGGAGTAGCATATTGGAGATCCAGGATGAATGTGGAATCCAGGGATTTTATATCCACCAGCAGGGTGTCGATAGCCGCCAGGCTTTTAGGCCGGTGGCCGGGCGGATCGAACATTTCATCGAAAGTGAAGATAGGGTCCGAGGTATCTTCTTTGACCGCAGGTGCATAGATCTCCGTTGCAGCAGAAGTATCGGCGTAAGTTTTTTCATCGATCGACCGGAAGGGTTGCCGGCAGGCAGATGAGGAAATGGAAATATATAAACAAAAAATGCCTGCTATAAATAACAGGCATTTTCTAATGATGTTGAGGTTCCGGAAATTATGACAATCCAAATTCCTGCTTGATCTTGTCTGTATAATCCAGCTTTTCCCAGGTAAAGGTTTCCACTTCTTTTTGAATGGTTTCCCCATTTGACTGGAAAGTTATGGTTTTTACCTGAGGTTTTCTCCCCATATGGCCGTATGCGGCGGTATCGGAATAGATCGGGTTTTTCAATTTAAGCCTTTCGATAATGGCGGCCGGCCTCATATCGAAGATCTTGCTGGTCTTGGCAGCGGTCTCGCCGTCGCTCATGTCGACTTTTGCCGTTCCGTAAGTATTGATATATAATCCCATCGGTTCGGCAACACCGATAGCATAAGCTACCTGTACCAGCACTTCGTCGGCTAAGCCGGCGGCGATCATATTTTTGGCAATATGACGGGTGGCATAGGCTGCGGAACGGTCGACTTTCGAGGGGTCTTTCCCGGAAAATGCACCGCCGCCATGAGCGCCTTTACCACCATAGGTATCGACGATGATCTTACGGCCGGTGAGTCCGGTATCGCCGTGAGGTCCGCCGATCACAAACTTACCGGTCGGATTCACGTGATAGGTGATCTGATCGTTGAATAGCTCGACCACCCTGGCCGGTAATTTCGCTTTTACTCTCGGAACGAGGATATTGATCATGTCCTCTTTGATCTTTTCCAGCATCTTACCTTCTTCATCGAATTCATCATGCTGCGTGGAAATGACAATCGCATCGATCCTGACCGGTTTGTTATTATCATCGTATTCAATGGTAACCTGTGACTTGGAGTCGGGGCGCAGGTATTTCATTTCATTACCTTCTCTCCGGATATCGGCCAGCTCGGTCAATAACAGGTGCGACAATTCCAGGGGTAAAGGCATGTAATTGTCCGTTTCATTACTGGCATAGCCGAACATCATACCCTGGTCACCGGCGCCTTGTTCTGTGTGTAAGCCTTTTCCGGCGGTTACACCCTGGTTAATATCAGGGGATTGTTCATGGATCGCGGAAATAACGCCACAGGAATCGGCGTCAAACTTGTATTCGGATTTGTTATACCCGATATTTCTGATCACGTCGCGGGCGATTTCCTGCGGATCAATAATGGCGGATGATTTGACTTCACCGCTCAACACGGTCAAACCGGTGGTTACCAATGTTTCACAGGCAACTTTTGAGTCCGGGTCCTGAGCGAGAAAATTGTCGACGAGAGCATCTGAGATCTGATCCGATACTTTATCCGGATGACCCTCAGAAACGGATTCGGATGTAAATAAATATGGCATATCTTAAATTTTGCAAAATAAAATTAATGAAAACGTGGTAATTGCAAAATTAAAAAATTAAATGGAACTAATCCACTTAATAATTTAAAAGTGCCTCAATTTTTTCATTGACTTTCTCAGCGGAGGGTAATAAGGCTTGCTCGAGCGTAGAATTTAACGGGACAGCAGGTGTATTGACCGAGCCTATGATCTCGACAGGTGCATCGAGCCATTCGAAGCAGGTGTTGGCGATCCTTCCGGCCAGGCTTTCGGCAAAGGAATGGGTAACCGCTTCTTCCGTAAGCACGATACATTTGTTATGTTTCTTTACCGAACTAACGATAGCATCCCAATCCAGCGGATTCAGGGATCTCAGGTCGAGGATCTCCACACTGCCCGGGAAAGCCCTGGAGGCATTCTGCGACCAGTAAACGCCCATGCCATAGGTGATGATGGTGAGTGTATGGCCGGCTTCCAGTTGTTCGGGAGATGCCTGTTGATGGATCCGTGCTTTTCCGAGCGGTATAATATATTGGTCGTCGGGTTCGACGGTTTTGGCGTCGAGAGTTCCCGGAACTTTCGACCAATACAGGCCTTTGTGTTCAAAGATAACCACCGGGTTCGGATCATAATAGGCGGCCTTTAACAAGCCTTTCATGTCGGCTGTGTTGGAGGGATAGACCACCTTTACGCCTTTGATCTGCAATACCACCGTTTCGACACTGGAGGAATGATATGGACCACCGCTACCGTAGGCACCGATGGGTACCCGGATCAGCGATTGTACCGGCCATTTCCCATTAGAGAGGTAGCAGGAGCGGCTGACTTCGGTAAATAATTGATTGAGCCCTGGCCAGATATAATCCGCAAACTGCACTTCCACGATCGGTTTGCAGCCGGCCGCCGACATACCGACGGTACTGCCGATGATATAGGCCTCCTGTATCGGTGTGTTAAATACCCGGTCGTCGCCGTATTTCTTGGCCAGCAGCGCCGCTTCACGAAATACGCCCCCTAATTCACCACCCACATCCTGGCCATATAACAGGCTTTCCGGATCCCGGCTCATGATCTCGTCGATGGCATGCAAGGCAGCGTCAACCATCACGGTTACTTTACCGTCTTTGGGATGCCGTTCCCCTTTTTCCTCGGTAACCGGCGTCGGTACGAAAATATGGTCGGTCAGCATTTCGGGCGACGGATCGTCCGCCTTTAGCGCCCGTTCGTAATCCTCCGCCACCAATTGTTTGGCGCTTTCTTCGATCTCGCTGAGGATGGAAGCTTCCACGAGCTTATGATCCAACAGGTATTTTTTGAATTTAGGTATGGGATCCCTTCGGGCATGAGCTTTCAGATCCGCTTCCGGACGGTACCATTCTTTCCTGACGCCGGAAGTATGGTGCCCCAGTAAAGGAACTTTTGCATGAACGAGGAAGGGCTTCCGCTTGACCCTGACCGTTTCCACCACCTCTTTCATCGTGGCATAGCTCTTCGCATAGTCGTTACCTTCGATGGATCTGGTGGTCAAACCTTTAAATCCGCGGGCATATTCGGGCGCATCCATGGCCCTGATCTCGCTGGCATGTGCGGAAATATCCCATTCATTGTCCTGGACCAGGTAGATGATAGGATAGCTGTGCAATACTGCCATTTGGAAGGCTTCCGAAACTTCTCCCTCCGTTATCGCGCCGTCGCCAAGGGAGCAGATCACTACCGGAGCCGGTTCTCCCTGGTAATCGGAAAGTCCTTGTCCTTCCTTGTATTTTATACCCTGGGCAATGCCCGTTGTAGGAATGACCTGCATTCCGGTAGCTGATGATTGATGCGGGATCTTAGCCATATCATCCCGTTTGATGCTGGGATGGCAATAATAGGTTCGCCCCCCGGAAAAAGGGTCATCTTTTTTGGCGAGCAATTGTAGCATCAATTCGTAAGGCGTGAATCCCATGCCCAGCAGAATAGCATCATCGCGATAATAGGGGGCGATATAATCCTGTGGCAGCAGTTGGGCTGCGGTAGCCAGTTGAATGGCTTCGTGGCCTCTCGAGGTGGCATGCACATATTTACTGCATACCTCCTTGTTCGCTTCATATAATACGGCCATTTCCCGGGCCGTACACATGAGCTTGTAGGTTTTTAACAAATGGCCGTGTTCCAGGCCTGCGGTGATTTTCTTAGGCGTAATGGTTCCCGTACCCACAGTTAATTATCCCTGACCAGGATCTTTTTAACGGTTTCAAAACGCTCCCCTTTGATCAGGCAAAAATATACCCCTTCTTCTAGCTCGTTACGATCGATAACCAGGGTATGATCGCTGCCTGCTGCCAGGTTGCCCTGGTGGATTTGCCGGAGCTGTTGTCCTAACAGGTTATACAACTCCACCCGGATCTCCTGTGATTCCCGGATGTTAAGGGTAAAAGTGCTTTGATCGGTGAATGGATTAGGTATTGGATCCGAGATACTGAAATCCGCAGGTTCGTCGGAAGCAACGGAAGAGATGGCACCATCCCGGTTGCCGAAATTCATGACCCAATAATGGGTGCAGTAACTATCTCCGGACTTGAAATAATAGGCAACGCCCACTTCCGTCCAGGTCGTATCGAGCATGATGTTCCGATGGGGCGCGTGGGTCATCCAGCCGAGCTCATTAGCGGCATGTACCACACTATCCGGACTACTCCAACCGGCTGCAAGATTCTCTTCATTCGTTACGTTCGTACCTAAATAAAAGTTATTGATCCGGGTGGTCCGGTTGCATTGCTTGGTACCCATGGCGCCGCCGGCAATGCAGGTACTAGGCCGGACACTGCCGTCGTAAGAATCATGATGAAAATATCCTTCCTCAGCCATATCTTCCGCATGGTAACGGGCAGCCCGGTCCAACTGGTCGGCTCTGACCAGGAGAGGAGCGCTCACATTTGCTCTTTCCGCATTGACCAGGTCGAGCAGATCTTGTTCCATGGCTGCATTTTGTACGGTAGGATTTTCCGATCCGTCGGCACAACCGGTAAATTGCGCCTGCATTTGGAGGCTGATGCATAAGAGGACGAAGACAACAAGTAAAATCTTTTTCATAGTCTGAATTTAGTTTTAAAGATCAGGTTAACAAATATAATCAGGCTTCATAGTATTGTCCTTTGGGGGAGAAATGCGCCATATCCCCGCATGCATAAAAATATAAAATTAATATCGATTAGAATTTAAAATTTGCTGAAAATTGATATCCCGCGTAACCAAGGCCTCTTGCAGATCTTAATGATATCTCCCGGCTTGAGCGCCTCCACCGGTGTGATCATCATCCCATACTACGGGAAAAACCGGGAAATGTTAATGCCCGGCTTACCTGACCTCACAAGTCAGGAGCAGTTGATCTTCGAGGTAGGCTTCCAATTTGTCGCCGATAGCCACCGGGCCGACGCCGGCGGGCGTACCCGTGAAGATCAGGTCGCCGGTATTCAGCGTGAAATACCTGGATAAATGGCTGATCAGGCTGTCGAAATTGAAGAGCATGTTGGCGGTATTGCCTTCCTGAACGATCACCCCGTTTTTTTCCAGTCGAAAGGTGGTTTGATAAGGATCTGCGAGGGATGATTTGTCTATGAAATTGCCTACGGGCGCCGACTTATCGAAGGCTTTGGCGATCTCCCAGGGTAAGCCTTTTTCCTTGCATTTTTGCTGCAAATCCCTGGCGGTAAAATCTATCCCCAATGACAGTTCCTGGTAATATTTGGCTGCGAATTTTTCTTCGATATGTTTGATATTACCCGATATTTTGAGGACGACCTCTACTTCGTAATGAATGTCTTTGGAAAAGTCGGGGTAATAAAAAGGTTTATCATCCCGCATCAGTGAAGAGGCGGGTTTCATGAAGATAACCGGCTCGGCGGGAACAGGATTATTCAACTCTTTGGCGTGCGCGGCGTAGTTTCTTCCGATGGCTAAAATTTTCATCAGGGGTCAGTTGTACAGGTTCATTGTTCGTTCGGGGCCAATGGTACAAAAGCTTTTAATGGCATTGGCAGCATTTTCAATGAATTTTGGCAGCTCCCGGGCCTCTTCCGGCGTCCAGGTGCTAAGCACGTAATCGGCCTGCATGCCCTGATGGAAGTCGCTGCCGATGCCAAACCGCAGGCGGGCATATTGTGTGCTTTCCAGGACCAGGCCGATATCCTTTAGCCCGTTATGACCGGCATCCTGGCCTTTGAGCCGTATGCGGATCTTGCCGAAGGGCAGGGCAATATCGTCGACGGCTACGATCAGCCCGGAAAGAGGGATCTTCAGGTATTGCAGCCAATAACGAACGGCTTTTCCGCTAAGGTTCATGTAGGTTGTCGGCTTGATGAGGTGGAGCGTTCTTCCTTTGAATTTAAAGCTTGCATGATCGGCAAGCCTGGCCGGTTCAAATGACGCGCCGGCCTCTTTGGCAAGGGCGTCTGCAATATCAAAACCAATATTATGGCGGGTATGCGCGTATTCGATCCCTATATTCCCTAAACCCGCAATTAGATATTTCAAAGGAAAAATTATTCGGCAGCAGCTTCTTTTGCCGGTTTTTCACCTTCTTTGGCTTCACCACCTTCAGCCGGTTTTTCGCCTTCACCTCCTTCGGCTCCCTCAGCTCCTTCGGCGCCTTCTTCTCCTTCAAGCACTTCTTCAACCTCATCCACAATGGCTGCTCTTGGAACCGGTATCCGGGCAATCGGCGTTGCCGGAAGATCGAGAACTTCAATGCCTTCGAACGAAACCTCACTGATATTGATAGACTTACCCATTTCCAATTCGGTAATATCCACTTCGAATTGCTCGACCAGGTTTTCCGGTAGGGTTTTTACCCGGAGTTTCCTTGTTTTCTGGATCACACTTCCACCATCTCTTACCCCTGCTGCCATTCCGGTCAATTTGATCGGGATCTCGGTAGTGATTATTTTACCAGGTTGCAATTCCTGGAAATCGATGTGCAGGATCCTGTCTGTAACCGGGTGGAATTGAACCGATTTCACAAAAGCATCATAAGTATTGCCGTCGACAGTCAGCTTTACCAGACGGAATTTATCCGTATAAATGAGATCTCTGAACGCTAAAACCGGTCCGGAAAAATGAATATTTTCTTTTCCGCCATATAATTCACAAGGGATCATGCCATCGTTTCTCAACTGCTTGGCATTTTTGGAACCTGTATCTTTCCTGATCTTTCCCTCAAGTGTAATGGGTTTCATCATTTAGGAATTTATGGTTTGTAATTTTTTCGTGTCTTTTATGAATAATGTGCTGATCGATTTGTTGGTATAGGTATGGTCGATCACGGTGGCAAATAATTCGGCCACCGACAGCACTTTGATCTTTTCGGACTCCCTGGTAAGCGGGATGGTGTCGCATACCACCAACTCTTCCATAGCAGAATTTTCTACGGTTTCATAAGCGTTGCCGGATAATACCGGATGGGTACAAAGCGCCCGTACGGAATTTGCGCCCTGATCGAGCAACAAATTGGAAGCTTTGGTCAGGGTATTGGCGGTGTCGACTATATCATCGATCAATACAACATCTTTTTGGCTCACATCGCCGATAACCGTCATCGAGGAAACCTCATTGGCCGAAGTCCGTTGTTTATCACATATCACCAGGGGGCAATCGAAGTACTTAATATAGGGCATGATCCTTTTGGTACTGCCGACATCAGGAGCTGCAAACACCAGGTTACGCAGGTTCAGTTCTTCGATATAGGGAATAAAGATGGCCGAGCTATCCAGGTGGTCGACCGGGATATCAAAAAAGCCCTGGATCTGTGGTGCATGAAGATCCATGGTCATGATCCGGCTGGCTCCGGCGGCTGTTAACAGGTTGGCCACCAGCTTCGAACCGATCGATACCCTCGGCTTATCTTTCCGGTCTTGCCGGGCATACCCGAAATAGGGCATTACCGCTGTGATATAACCGGCAGATGCCCTCTTGGCCGCATCGATCATTAACAATAATTCCATCAGGTTATCCGATGGGGCAAAAGTCGATTGGATACAGAACACATATTCTCCCCTGACAGATACCAGGATATTAGGCTGCATTTCTCCGTCCGAAAATTTTTGGATGGAAACATGCCCCAGGGGTTGTCCATGATACTCGGCAATTTTACGGGCCAGGTACATGGAACTGCTGCCGGATAGTAATTTGATTTGCGGTTGCATCTTTTTAAAAGGACTGCAAAGTTAGCAAATTAATTGTAAATCTATAAATAAATTCGGGCTTTATAATGACCGGTTTAGCGTTACTTCCCGGCCGCTGACAGAGGTAATTTATATTTGGATTTGTCATTGGAATTTTGTATCTTCCCTCGTTTTTTTTGCCCGCCTGGAACGCTACTAACTGTTCATGTGTTGGCTTTATTTGAAACGATAAATTATGGGTAAATCATCCGGCATGGATATCATTGCATTAGTTGACAAATTAAAGGATTCTGACAATTTGGAACAGATCGCTGATATGATCAGCGAAAAGGAATACCAGGTGCTGCTCGACAGCATTCAAGACCTTGGATCGATCGTCTATAAAAAAGCTGCACCTGACCCGGAAGAGGAACGCAGGGATGAATTGATGCACATGATGACTTCCATTGCCAACCTGGATTTTTCCAGGGAAGCATTTGTGTCCGAAAGAGAGGATATCCTTGACTTTATCGCGATCGGGTTGAATTTAATGAATGTTCAACTGCGAAAGCATTTCCAGGCCTTTTCCTTATATCAGCAGGCATTCCAGGCTACCAGCGACCTGGTGCT
>JANQFB010000061.1 GCA_028278085.1 Chitinophagales bacterium | reverse complement strand
GGGCCAGCCCGCAACTGGCCAGGAACACGATCACCATACCTATGGCGGAAAAAAGAACGGTCAGCTCAAAGGTGATCGGAATAAAGGCAGGGATCGCCAAATAAGGTTTTCCACCGAAATTGGTCGGCCAATCGGAAGCGAAGACCCAACTCATACCGCCCAAAGCGGTTACCGTTCCTAAGGCGCCGAATACGAAGCCTGCCGTCGGGATCCGCGACCGGCCCCAACCCATGGCATCTTCCATGCCGTGAACGGGGTAGGGGGTATAAACATCATGGATCTTGACGCCGGCAGCCCTTACATTTTTAACGGCTTCCAATAGCTTGTGATCATCATCGAACAGACCGATCAGATATTTTTTACTCATGGCAATGTATTTATTAGCCTTGTTTAGTGATTTCCTTGTTTCGATTTAGCCTCAGCGCTGGATAGCTTGAAAATTGATTTTACTTCCGCAATAGCTACCACGGGTGCAACCCTGGCAAAAATGAGAAAGCAGGTAAAGAATAAGCCCAGCGTTCCGACAAAGATGCCGACCTCTACCCATGACGGGGAATACATGGCCCAGGAAGAGGGCAGGTAATCCCGGTGCAGGGAAGTAACGATGATCACGAACCGCTCGAACCACATCCCGATGTTGATCACGATGGACAGGAAAAAAGTAAACCAAACGCTTCTGCGTAATTTCCGGATCCAGAACAACTGGGGAGAGATCACGTTACAGGTCATCATCGACCAATAAGCCCACCAATACGGACCGAAAGCCCGGTTAATAAAGGCATACATCTCGTATTCCATCCCGGAGTACCAGGCGATAAAAAATTCCGTTATATAGGCGATACCGACGATCGATCCGGTCAGGATAATGATCTTGTTCATGGCTTCGATATGGCCGATGGTAATATATTCTTCCAGTTTGAGCACTTTCCGCGTAATGATCATCAGGGTCAATACCATGGCAAACCCTGAAAAGATAGCCCCTGCAACGAAGTAGGGCGGGAAAATGGTGGTATGCCAGCCGGGGATCACAGAGGTGGCGAAGTCAAAACTTACAATGGTATGCACGGATAATACCAGCGGTGTGGAAAGACCGGCCAGGATCAGCGACAGGATCTCATGCCGGGCCCATTGCCTGGCGGAACCCTGCCATCCGAAGCTCAGCACATTGTATATGAACTTCCGGATATAGGATTTGGCCCTGTCGCGTACTGTGGCAAAATCAGGGATCAGACCGGTATACCAGAATAAAAGGGAAACGGTAAAATAGGTACTGATCGCAAAAACGTCCCACAACAACGGGGAATCGAAGTTAGGCCACAAGGAACCCCTGGTATTGGGGTAAGGAAGTGGGTAGAATCCCAGCCACAAACGGCCCATGTGGATCCCGGGGAATAAGGCGGCGCAAATTACCGCGAAAATGGTCATGGCTTCCGCAGCCCGGTTCACCCCTGTCCGCCACCGTTGTCTGAACAATAAGAGGATCGCGGAGATCAGGGTTCCGGCATGGCCGATCCCGATCCACCATACAAAGTTGGTAATGCCCCAACCCCATCCGATGGTCCGGTTCAGGCCCCATTCACCGATCCCGAACCAGATGGTCCAGCCGATGGTAAACAAGCCAAAACCCAAAGCGGCGCTGCTAACGGTAATAGCAGCCAGCCATAAAAGCGGAGGCCTTGTTTCAACAGAACGGCAAATATCCTCTGAGATCTGATGGTAATCTTTTTTACCATCGATCAGGGATTCTCTGATCACCGATTCTACCGGGCCATGATGGGCATGTCCGTGATCTGTTGCAGCTTCCGGTGTAATTGTTGAATCAACCATTGTTAATTATTTCTGGTTATGCTTTTTTGTTTCTCACTTTTGTTTGATACTGGATCGAGGGCAGTACGTGCAATTCTTCGAGCACCGCATAGTTCCGCTCATCTTTGCCCATCTTGGAGATCTTGCTTTCCGGATCGTTCATATCTCCGAAAACAATAGCCTCGGCAGGACAACTCTGCTGGCAGGCAACAGTAACATCTCCGTCTTTCAAAGGCCGGTGCTCGCGCTTGGCCGTCAGCTTGGCATCCTGGATCCGTTGCACACAGAAGGAACATTTTTCCATAACACCCCTGGATCTAACCGTTACGTCGGGGTTCAGCACCATACGGGTCAGGTCTTCCAGCATTTCTTCCGCTCCGGGCATTTCGTTCCAGGGGAAGGCATCGGTATTGGTATAATCCCGCCAGTTGAACCTTCTGACCTTATAAGGACAGTTGTTGGCACAATAACGGGTTCCGATACAGCGGTTGTAAGCCATTTGGTTCAGTCCTTCCGAACTGTGGCTGGTAGCTGCTACCGGACAAACATTTTCACAGGGAGCGTTATCGCAGTGCTGACAAAGCATGGGTTGGAAGATCACTTCAACAGCAGCATCGTCAGCGATATTGGCCAGGTCTTTGCCAAAGGCCTTTTCTTTGTTAATGGCATTGCCATTATCATCCACATATGTATAATACCGGTCGATACGCATCCAGTGCATATCCCTGGCCATGCGGATATCTTCCTTACCCACGACAGGGACATTGTTTTCCGCATTACAGGCGACCACACATCCGCCACATCCCACACAGGAGTTCAGGTCGACCAACATTCCCCAATGCGGGCCATTTCCTTTATAATCGCTCAATTCTTTGGGGTAGAGGGTAACCATATGACTTTGAACCTTTGCCCGGTCTTCATTACCGGCAACCGGATTTTTGGCATAAGCGCCAAGCGTGGTTTCTTTTACGATAGGACGACCTTCCACATGATGGTGGGTCTGTGTTTGCGCTAATTCGTCGTGCTTACCTGTCGGCTCGACCGTGGCGCCGGTAATATAATAGGCGTGGCTGTTGTTATGCCAGGAAACAAAGGGGAAAGCATTTTGTCCGACACCATTTCCGGCTTTGCCTACCTTGTTCCGCCCATATCCGAGAGCAATGGAAGCCGTACCCTGCATCTGACCGGGTTGATACAACACCGGCAGTTCGATCGAATGGTTGTTCGCAGTAATTTTAAGGATATCGCCTTGTTTCCATCCTTTTGCTATCGCATATTTGGGAGATAAGGCTATATAATTGTCCCAGGTAACTTTGGAGATAGGATCCGGCAGCTCTTGCAGCCACGGATTATTGGCATACTTACCATCCCCGATACCAACCTTTTCATAGAGGCTGATCTCGATATCCCCTTTGGATTGATGGCTTTTGATCGCGGAAGCTGCGGCATCGATACCGGTACCGGAAGCTGCCGATCCGGCTTCTTCGGTAGTTTCGTCTGCAGCATCAGTTGCATCTGCCATCGGTTCACTCCCGGCGCTACTATTGAAAACGCCATCATGGAGCGATTTATCCCAGAATGTGTTGAAGTTAGTATATTTCGACTGTTGGGGAAAAAGATTTTCTTCCCAATATTTTTTGATATAATCGTAATAATTGCCATCCTTGCCCATCCAGGCCAGCAGGCTTTCGGCGAAGGCCCGGGTCTTATGCAGGGGGGCAATGGTCGGTTGGCTCAGGCTGTAGTGGCCCGCAATAGGCATGGCATCATCCCAGGACTCGAGGTAATGATGATCCGGTGTGCTGAACTGACACATGGAACCGGTTTCATCGGCTCTTTCATTAAAAGAAACGGTCAGCCCTACTTTTTTCAATCCGGCGGCAAACTTGTCCGCCATGGGATGATCGTAGGCCGGGTTAACATTATGCAGGAATAAAGCGCTGACATTGCCGCTGTTCATCTCAGCAACCAGGTCCATGACCGCTTTATCATTGCCTTGCAGGATATAGCTCGGATGGTCCATATCGATGGTGGCGCCATAGCTGTTCAGCATTTCGTTGATGGCATTGACCACATATTGTATATGGGTATCATTGGAACCGGCTACTACCAGCGAGCGGCCCCGGTTTTGCCAGAGTTCGGTTGCAGCGGTAGCAATAGCGCTTCCGGCTTTGCCGTCTAGCTTGGAGACACTGCCCACTTCGGAAGCGTTGGCCAGTACCGCCAATTTATTATATAGGTTCAATATGGCTTGTCCTTGCTGGGAGGGTTTTACAGAGGCGCGCACATCGGCATTGGAACCGGTGATCGATAATCCGGGTTCGAACTGATAATGCCTCGACATTTTGGCCTTGCCCTTGGCAACTTTCCTGTTTTGGATATACTGCCTGGTAAAAGCGGATGGAGAGATCCAGGTGCCGAGGAAGTCGGCGTCGAAGCTAACGATGATCTGGGCTTTATCGAAGTTATAGGTAGGTAAGGCGCGTTTGCCGAAATAATTTTCATTGGCAGCGAGCATCCCGGCATGAGACACGGCGTCCCAGGTTATGTGTTCGGTGGTGGGATACTGGGCTTTGAATTCATTGATCAGTTGTCGGGTTGACGGGCTGATGATCGATCCGGTTAACAGCCGGATATTTCCTTCGTTGGCTGCGATGCCGGACAACTTTTGCATGATCTCCTTATCGGCCTGCTCCCAGCTAATATCTTCTTCGCCTTTGCGCGGTCCGCGGAGGCGGTTTACATCATATAAGTTGAGTACGGAAGCCTGTACTTTGGCATTGGTTGCGCCCCGGGTTACGGGCGATAGGGTATTACCTTCGATCTTAATAGGCCTGCCTTCACGGGTTTTTACCAAAATGGAGCAATATTCGGTGCCGTCGTAAAAAGTAGAGGCATACCAATTGGCTACTCCGGGAGTGATCTCTTCGGGCTTAACGACATAAGGGATAGCTTTTTTAACCGGTATTTCGCAACTGGCAGCAACCGTAGCTGCTGTCAGGCTGAAGCCAAGCTGCTTCAGGAAATCCCTTCTTTTGGAAGTTTTACCCAGATTGTTTTCGCTGAAGACATCCTCGATGGGCAGGGTTTCTGGAAATTCGTTATGCTTCTTTTGTTCGAAAGCATTGTCTTGAGTGAGTTCCTCAATTCCTTTCCAGTATGTTTTTTGTTCCATGTATAATGGTTTTGCTTCGCTATTCTATTAATAGTGGCATCTTTGACATTCCGTAGCGCCGATACTCTCTGCGGTAACGCTCTTGATCTCCTTATTTTTCAGTTGCTCGTGCAGCTTTTCGTAGGTGGAATAGTAGGCATTGTCGAACTGGACATCGGTATCCCTGTGGCAGTTCACACACCAGCCCATGGATAATGGGGAATGCTGGCGCACCACATCCATTTCTTCAATCGGCCCGTGACACTCCTGGCATTCCAGTCCGCCTGCATTCACGTGTTGTGCATGGCTGAAGTACACATGGTCGGGAAGGTTATGGATCTTGATCCATTCGATGGGTTTTTGCTCGCCGTCATATTTCTGGGTTTCAGGATTCCAGCCGACGGCAGCATATATTTTGGAGATCTCGGAAGTACCGGTATTGGGGCCTTCAGGGATCGCCCGGTGGCAGTTCATACAGACATTCGGCGAAGGAATAACGGCATTTCTGCTCTTCCAGGCCCCTGAATGGCAGTATTGGCAATCGATCTTGTTAATACCGGCATGGATCTTATGGGAGAAGGCAATCGGTTGCTCCGGTGCATAGCCTTCCTGCCGTCCCAGCTTGCTCGTAAAGTCAAATGTTTTATAGCCGGCCAACACGATCAATACAATGACGGCTGCTACTTTGACCTTGGCATTTAGGATCTGTTTGTGCATCGGCAACGGTTCGGGAACCGGTTCACCCATTTTTTCTTTCACCACCCTGTCGAGGGCATTAACGATGCGTGTCAGGATCAGGGAAAGAACGATCAGCGCAAGTAGAATAAAGAGCAGCAGGGTGGGAGAGGCGCCGGCTTCTGCTTCGGCATCACCGGTAACGGGCCCTTGTTCATCAACAGGAGGCGTCCAGTTATCGACGTAAAGCATAATGGCGTCGATCTCCTCATCGGTCAACTGCGGGAAGGCAGTCATCTCCGTATTGTTGTACTCTTTGTAGATTTGGTTGCCATAAACATCTCCATCCTGGATCATCTTTTGGGAATTGCGTACCCAATCATAGATCCATGGATTGTCAGGGACCCTGTCAGCCCATCCCTGGAGGGCGGGGCCGGTTAAAACTTTATCCGGTTTATGACAGCTCGCACAGTTCTGCTTGAATAATTTCTTGCCGTCCGGCTGAGCATTCGCTTGTATTGAAAGAAATGAAAAGGAAAGAAGAGCCAATACAAGACAGGTGGTGTTCAAGGCTCTGATTCTCATTGATTTATAAAGTGGTTTTAGTGTTTGAAAACACTTATTTTTTACAAAATCATGACAAATTTAGAATTTAGAATTTAATTGTTTTAATAAAAGGTATTTTTTTTGCGAACTTTCTCTTTATTAAGAATTGGTCTACATTATACAACACACTCGAAAGTACTTTTGAGCCACTGATCCATTAAATTTGCAAACCGGGATTTAGGAAAATTAAAAAAAGTTTATACCCATCTGAAGTAAAATTGGGTAGGGATCAATAGGGGCATTTACTATCGCCGGTGAGAACACCGGCTGCGCTGAGATGAGCTTAGACATTAACCCGGTTTTTGGTGTTATCACGATATTAACCTGTCTCGGGACATTAACCAACCCAGCTTTTGGTGTTATCACCAAAAACTGGTTAAGCTTGGATCTTATAATTTTACAGCATAATGGGAATCGCCGGTGAGAACAGGGGCATTAACTATCGCCGGTGAGAACACCGGCAACCCTGATTAGCGCTGAGATGAGCTTAGACATTAACCCGGCTTTTGGTGTTATCACGATATTGACCTGTCTCGGCTTTTGGGGTTTTCACCAGGACATCAACCAACCCAGCTTTTGGTGTTATCACCAAAAACTGGTTAAGCTTGGATCTTATAATTTTACAGTATAATGGGAATCGCCGGTGAGAACAGGGGCATTAACTATCGCCGGTGAGAACACCGGCTGCGCTGAGATGAGCTTAGACATTAACCCGGTTTTTGGTGTTGTCACGATATTGACATGTCTCGGCTTTTGGGATTTTCACCAGGACATTAACCAACCCAGCTTTTGGTGTTATCACCAAAAACTGGTTGAGCTTGGATCTTATAATTTTACAGCATAATGGGAATCGCCGATGAGAACACCGGCTACCAAAGTGAATCAAAAAGAACACCGGCTACCAGAATAACTCGCCGGTGAGAACACTGGCTATCAGAATTAAGAGGTGTATTAGGTAAGTCCCGGTTACACTAAAATTTCAATACCGAATGTGGGAAAAATTAAATAAAGGTTATGTGCATCTGAAACAAAAATGGGGCATCAAGAGGGATATCGACCTGTTACTGATCCTGTTGGTTTTTGCCGTAACCGGTTCGTCGGTGCTAAAGGTCGGCGATTGGCTGCTCGGGTGGACCGGTCTAAAGGAGGAATTACCCCGGAGCTTATATATAATAGTGTATGCCGTCCTGATCTTTCCGGTTTACCAGGTCTTATTATTGGCATTCGGTTTTATTTTCGGGCAATTCCATTTTTTTTGGGAGAAAGAAAAGAAGCTATTAAAGCTGATCGGCCGATTGTGGCGGAAAAAATAATTTTTGGCATGGTTTTTACACCATAGTTATATAACGGTGGTATACCCACAAAAGATCAACAAACTCAACCATCATGCGGAGTACCATTTTAGGGATCATTGTACTGGGGGCAACTGTATTACCGGCCTGCCAGGTGGCCCAGAAGAGCTTGCGGTCCGGCCATTATGACAAGGCTTTTTATAAGGCCCTCAAAAAGGTACGCCGGAATAAAGCGGATGAAGCGCATATCCTGATCCTGGAAGAAGCCTATAAAAAAGCGAATTTCAGGGATCAGAACCGGATCAATTTCCTGAAGAAGGAAGGCCAGCCCGATTCCTGGATGGAGATCTTTGATATTTATAAGGCGATGAAAGTACGGCAGCAGCGGCTAAGGCCTTTATTGCCCTTATCGGTACGGTCGCAAAGCCGGCAGGCCAAATTCGAGCTAAAGAATT
>JANQFB010000047.1 GCA_028278085.1 Chitinophagales bacterium | reverse complement strand
TCATTCCGGGTCAGGTGCAAACCGGCTTTAGTAGAATTGATCATGGCTTTGACGATGACCGACGGCGGTACTTTCCGCCAGCGCATGAAGATCAACTGGATCAGGTTAATGCTCACACCGGAGAGCAAGGCTGAAAACCAGAGTCCTAACGGGATAAAGTAGAGGAATACGAACAATCCAACGATTATCCCGACGATCAACAATAAGAGCATTAAAATATCCATGTTATGTTATTTTATGTTTGGTTTAAGAGTTTCACAAAAATTTTATTACCGGTAACCCGGATCACTTCAACTTCCTGTTGCGTATCGATAAATTCACCCATCGTGGTCACCTCGAATTTATGGTCATTGATCTTTGCTTTCCCCGCCGGACGCAAAGCCGATATCGCCATCCCGGTATCCCCGACCTTTACCTTTTCCAGTTCGACCACATTCACCTTCCCCTGGAGCACCTTATTGACAGAATATTTCCCGGAGGCAAAAGCCTTATAACCGGCAATGGTCAGTAATATAGTCGCCAGGGTGACCCCGCCCAGGGTATAGTGTCCGATCGTGGCGCCATAGCTGGAGTAGGTAAAATAAATACCCGCGATCATCACCAGGGCGCCGATGATACCGACAAAGGTAGTCCCCGGTACGATCAGCACCTCAATGGCGATCAAACCTAAGCCAACTACGATCAATACGACAATGACCATCCAAGACATAACACCGGAATTTCGGTAAACAACGCAAAGATATTAAATAAACAATTTTTGTTTGATCTTTGTTCGAAAAATAAGGGCTATGAAATTGCTTTTGCTGGCAGCCGGAAAATTAGAGGATTCCTGGATCCGGGAAGGCAGCTTGGTATATCAGAAGAAATTACAGCATTATATCCCCTTCGAATTGATCGAGGTCAAAGCCCGGAAAGCCGGCAACCCCGGTCAGTTGAAAGCCGCCGAAGCGAGTCTCTTTTTGCAGCAGCTCAAGCCCCATGACCATGTCGTGGTATTGGATGAACAAGGCAAACAAATGTCCTCCAGATACTTGGCCGGGTACCTGCAGGAAAAAATGAGCAGATTACCGTCCAGGCTGGTGCTGATCATTGGCGGCGCCTATGGTTTTGACCAGTCGATCCTCGACCGCGCCGATGACCGGCTGTCCTTATCTTCCCTAACCTTCACCCACCAAATGGCCCGGCTCATATGCCTGGAACAGCTCTACCGGGCCTTCACCATCCTGAGGAATCACCCCTACCATCATTGACCATTTTTATAGTATACTAAAATCATTTATCTTGTAGCCCTTTATGACGGAAAGCTACCCCATACTGACCCTGTTGATCATTGCGCTTACAGCGCTGACATCCATCAGGGCCTTCCAATCGCCGGAGCTCACGGAGAAGATGATCTTTCGCCCCTATTTCGTTAAGCAAGGCCGGGAGTATTACCGCTTCCTGTCATCCGGCTTTATTCATGCGGACTGGGTGCATTTGGCCGTCAATATGTTCGTTTTATTTTCCTTCGGCAGAAATGTCGAATACATCTTTCACGAGATCTTCGGAGCCATATCCACTTTGATATACACGGCTTTGTATGTGATCGCCCTGGTTATTTCCAGCATACCGGCCTATTTCAAGCACAAAGACCACTCCTACTATGGCGCGCTGGGTGCATCCGGAGCAACATCTGCCGTAGTATTTGCCAGTATCCTGCTCTTTCCGGAAGGCGGGATCGGTTTTATCTTTTTACCGGGTATCGATATCCCCGCCCCGCTGTTCGGGATATTATACCTGGTCTATTCCTGGTATATGGCCAAAAAAGGAGGTGATAATATCGGGCATGACGCGCATTTTTATGGCGCCGTCTTCGGATTTATATTCCCCCTGTTTTTTGCGCCGGGCTTATTCCTATCTTTTTTAGACCGCCTGCAATATATCTTCTGATCATGACAATCGATCTGCGCAGCGATACCGTTACCAAACCCACGCCTGGCATGTTGGAAGCCATGTATTCGGCTGCTGTGGGAGATGATGTTTTCGGGGAAGACCCCTCGATCAATGCCCTGGAAGCAAAAGCCGCAGCCATGTTCAACCAGGAAGCCGGGTTGTTTTGCCCTTCGGGAACCATGACCAACCAGATCGCGATCAACGTGCAAACCAACCCCGGAGAAGAAGTGATCTGCGAACAATATGCCCACCTGTACCGGTATGAAGGAGGCGGTGCGTCGGCCAATTCGGGCTGTTCCATCCGGCTGATCAAAGGGGACCGCGGTATGATCGACCCCGCCGCTATCCCCGGGGAGATCAACCCGGCAGATGATCATTTTCCCATCACCCGGCTGGTGGCAGTTGAAAATACCAGTAATAAAGGTGGGGGAAGCTGCTATCGCTTGGCTGACCTTAAGGCCATCGGTCAGACCTGCCAGGAAAAAGGCCTGAATTACCACCTTGACGGCGCCCGGGTCTTTAATGCCCTGGTCAAAACCGGTACCGATCCCGGCGAAATGGGTAGGCTATTCACCAGTATCTCCATTTGTCTGTCTAAAGGACTGGGAGCACCTGTAGGTTCTTTATTATTGGGCAGTAAGGCCCTGATCAAACGGGGGCATCGAAGAAGAAAACTGATGGGTGGCGGCATGCGACAGGCCGGTTACCTGGCAGCGGCGGGTAGCTATGCCCTGGATCATCATATTGAACGGTTAGCAGAAGACCATCAGCGGGCGAAAACCATCGGCGATACACTTGCAGGGCTGCCATTCGTCGACCATGTGATGCCGGTGGAAACCAATATCATCGTTTTCGGGCTGACCGACCGGTTTACGACGGATGAATTCTTAGGGCGCTTGGAAAGTCATGGGATCAAAGCGGTAGCTTTCGGCCCCCAACTCATACGCCTGGTAACCCACCTGGATTTTACCGATGATATGCTCACCGAAACCATTGACGTGCTTAAAAAGATCTAGGAGAATCATTCTATCACTCGTGTACGATCAATAAAGGCAATTTCGGCTGACAAGCGAAATCGTAGGCAT
>JANQFB010000032.1 GCA_028278085.1 Chitinophagales bacterium | reverse complement strand
CCGCTCCGGGTGAATGCTTTTGAGGCCGACGAAACCAACGATGCGCTTCGATATTTGTGGGCAAGGAACCGGATCATGCTGCTGTCGGATTATAACCGGCTGGCGGCAACCGATGAAGCGCTCAAAGCGGAGATCACCGCCCTTGGACTTCAATATAGCCTGCTGACGGAATATACGGCATTCCTGGGTATCGACAGCGAAGTCAGGGTTCCGCAGAAAACCCATAGCAGCAGTGGGGCGGTTCCGGAACCGCATGAATGGTTGCTGATCTTCCTGCTCGGTTCGATGGGAATATTTTTGATCTACCGGCGCTATCGCGATGGTTCATTCACCTGTTAAACCATTCAGATGCTTCCTCCCCGGATATTAACCCATCGAAAGTATTGGATACCGGCCCTACTGATCGGGCTGTTGCTGGTCTTATCCTATAAGCCGCTGTTTTCCTATTTGCAGATCAACTTTACGATCAACAACCTGGTTTATTTGCTGGTCCCCTTGATCATCTATATCAGGCAACCGGACGTCTATTCCTACCGGTATGGGGTAGCCGGTCTTATTTTCGGGGTGTTGTACGGGTTTTCAGGCACGGTATTTTACCTTTTTCTGGCCATCGGTTGTTGTGCTTTCTTTATCTTGGAGACCACCCTTGGAAAGCTCAACAACCTGGCTCCGTTGGTCCTTTTATTACTCACACCGCTGGTCAAATACTTCTTTGATGTGTTCGGTTTCCCGGTACGGCTCGGATTAACGCAACTGGCGAGCCATATCCTGGGCCTGTTCAGCTTTGACTTCAGCGCCAATGGCAATATGATCACCCATAACCAAAGTGTTTATGCCGTAGACGCCGCCTGTATGGGACTCAAAATGGTGATCACCTCACTCCTCACAGGGTTTCTGTGGATGACCTATTTTGAGCGAAAGCATAAAAAAAGCTTTTCTTTGGCGGGGATAGGGACGCTGTTAGCCCTGACCGGGTTGCTGGTGATCCTCAACAACCTTGTCAGGATCATGCTCCTGGTGGTTACGGATTCTCCACCGGGCAGCTTTGCTCATGAAGCGATCGGGATCGTTTGTTTGCTGGTTTGGGTCATCATTCCCCAGTATTGGACGATCAGGCAGGCCGGCCGTTTTTTCAGGGAAACCGTTTCCCCATCCCCTGGGAAAAGGCCTGTAATGGCTTATGCAGGGTTATTGGTAGGCGCTGTCGGTATCATGGGCCTGACCTTCCGGGAAGTGCCGGACCTGCCCTTCGATAAAGCCCTGGCGGGCATCCGTTGGCCGGGTTATACCACTAAGGTATTGGCCTCTAATGTCGTGGAGGTGCGTTCTCCTTATACCCTGATCTATATCAAACCCAAGCGGAATTTTTACAACAGCCATCATGCGCCTTTTATGTGTTGGCGCGGATCCGGTTACCATATCACCAATGAACGGATCGAAACAGTGAACAATCGTGAGATCTGCCTGGCCACTTTGTCGAAAGGCCAGGAACGGTTGCATACCGCATGGTTCTACGACAACGGTGATCATAAAACGATCCGTCAACTGGATTGGCGATGGCGGTCGCTGAAGGGAGAGGAAGGATTCCGCCTGGTCAATATTACCAGCGAAAACGAACAGGTGCTCCTGGAGGAGATCGACAGGTTCATGTACAACCGGGTTTTCAGCGCTTTATAGGTTTACGGGATTGGGTGTTCGGGATAGCGCCCGGCAAGGCAGAAAATTGAAAATAAGCCGGATATATCCTATGAGCAAGGCAATCCCTAACTTTACCGAATAAAAACGGGTATGGATCATTTGAACCGACCCGGTAACCTTTAAGCATGGAAACAAGCAGATTAATCCTGAGGCAGCGGACCAAGGAAGTATTGGAAGGCCTGCTGGCGCTCCCTACTGCGGAACAACTGGCTTATTTGAATCTTTCGGATTCGAATGTCCTGGACCGGGAATTGCAGCGGATCCGGAAACTCCTGAACCATGAAAAGGGCCGCTGGATCCTTTGGGACCTGGTGGAGAAAAATACGGAGGCGGTGATGGGTAACTGCGGTTTTCACCAATGGTATCCGGACCATGAAAGAGCCGAGATCGGTTATCAACTCTACGATAACTATCAAAAGAAAGGCTATATGACCGAAGCCCTGGAAAAGATCATTGCCTATGGTTTTAGCACCATGAAATTAAACCGCATTGAAGCTTTCATCAGTCCTGATAATGACGCTTCCATAAAATTGATCCGGAAATTGAACTTCACCCGGGAAGGCATTCTCCGGGAACACTATCGATTTGGGGATCAGATCTACGATTCCGTTGTTTATAGCTTGCTGAGATCCGAATTTGATCACGAAATTAGCTAACTCATCTAGCGAAATGGTGAGTTCAAACCCGGAAAAGGGCCGTCCATCATATTAGCCCTGCTACTCTTCCATTATTTTCATAATATTGATTTCCCTTTTCCCGGAACACCTTGGCTATGTTTTATTTGCATGAATAATAACGGGCAAATATTCCCTACACTCATCAAGCTAATCACACATGTTTTCTTATAAAAATCCACATGAACTACAGCACATTCATCGGTTTGACCGTCATGGCGATTTTCGCAGCCTGTGGGCCCCAAACCAAAAATATTATCCTCGACAATGAAGATCCGTTATCTATCAAAATGGGGCTGATCAGGGAACCCGGAAAATCCCTGACATTCAGGGAAACGTATGCCTATGTGTATTGGGACGTCCATGTTATCCTGAATGGAGTGGATTTCGGGATCATTGAAGGTGGAACGGTTTCATCACCCAAAGCGGTGGCTATTGCCGACCATCTGTCCATAGATAAATTGGAGGTCCAGCAGAACAGCAAGGGCCTGTACTTTTATATCATCCAAAACGGCCAGAAAAATTATTTTGCCTGGGACCATCCCCTGGTAAAAGATTGGGCCGGGATTGCCGATGCGGCAAAAGATGTAGCCAAATTGGAACTGGAGATGAAACAACTAAAGCCCTCCGGCGAATGGGAGAACAAGGAATATACCTGGAATATTTCCTATGGCTTTCATGGGAACATTCCTGCGAAAACAAACCAGCCGGAACAAATGCCTTCTTCTTAAACGATACCAGGGGCGAGTGACCCTCATCGGCAACAGGGTCACTCCCCTCCAACAGCAACAGGGTCACTCCCCGAGGACCCCCTCCAACAGCAACAGGGTCACTCCCCGAGGACCCTGTTTGCGTTGGCCATGCGATTATCCTTCAACACTCTTAACCGTCCCTTCGGGGATGGGTACCACCGGCTTTTTCCGGATCCAGGCTTTCAGATCCTTGAATCTCCAGGTCAGCAAACCCAGCAATAACAATAGCGGCCATATATAAATGATAGCGACAACCACATCTAAAATAGCATTCCAGCTAACCCGGAAAGCAGTGATCGCTTTTTCGGGGAATGTCGGAGGTAGGGCCACATACCGGATAGGTTGATAGAATATGATCTTGGCGGTGCTGTAGGCGATCCGGTCGTCGAGGGCGGAAAGGGTATTTTGTTGTTGCTGTTTCTCCTGCCTGAGGTGTTGGAGTTGCTGTTCGATCTCCCGGATCTTTTCCATATCGGTAGTTTTTTGCAAGAGCTTTTCAAACTTGTCGATCATCAGGGTTTTGGATTGCATGGCCGCCCGGGTACGGTAATAATGTAACGTTTCATCCTGGGCTTTGATCCGCATATAATCGACCGAATCAATACCAACCGGTAAATTATACATCAGTGTATCGAACCAGATCCCGGGCACCCTGACCAGCAGAACGTTTTTCAACTGATGCGGGGAATTGATCACATCTTCCCGGCTGATATAACCGTTACAGCGGCCAACCAGGCTCAGGATCTCCCGGTAGGCGCCGATAAAATCATTCACCTGGAAACTGACTTCCGCTTCTTTGATGACCTGTTTGGCTTTCGGATCGCCGTACGGTTGTGGAGAACGCACCGGCTGTTCAACAGGAGCATCCGTCGCTCCATATCCCGGATAAGTTGCCGATGGTTGATCTTCGGGGGCTGCTTCCATTGCCGGTTTATCTGCGGTGGAACAAGCCAGTAAAATAGCCAGCCCTACATACATTATGGTGGGCAGAAGCTTTACTTGTAGTCTTTTCATGTCCTTTTACTTTTCGTGAAACAATGCCTCAAACCTAGGAATGGCAAGGCAGGCAGCCAAGGAATAAGGTTGTAAACGAATTGTAAAATGTTTTACAATAAAATGAAAACAGCCGGTTCAGGAGGCAAGGCCAGGGAATCGATCAGATGTTGGGAAAAAAGTAAGTAGCCGGATGGATCATTCCTTGGGTGCCACGGTTGGCAAACCCATATCTTTCCAGGCAGTGATACCGCCTTCAAGGTTATAGACATAACGGAATCCGCAATCCAGCAGGATGGTAGAGGCTTTCATGCTCCGGCCACCGCCACGGCAATACACATAGATGTTCTTGGTGGTATCCAGCTTAGCCGCTTTTTCTTTGAATTGTTCATCGTAAAAATCGATGTGGACAGCGCCCTCGATGATGCCCTCTTTCACTTCCTTATCTGTTCTCACATCCAATACGATGCCGGGATTGACATCCAGCATTTCATATAGGGCCAGGGGGTTCATATTGGTATAACTACCTTTCAGCTTTTCTTCAAATTCTTCCGCCGTGGTCTGGGCAAAAGATAATAGCGGCAAAAGGGAAACGAAGAGCAGTGTAATGATGCGGGTAGATAAGCTCATGATCGGACGATTTAAGACAGGGAAAATGTGGCTACTATAGCTAAATATACTACATTTCTGTGGATTTTCGACAGGAATATCAAGGTTTTGGGGATAATTGTTCCAGGCTATGCTGAAGATCTTCCCATTCCTTCATGGCGGTATCCAGGTCCTGTTTGCATTGCTCATATTGACTGATCTTCTCGTTGGCTTTGGCTTCGTCATGATAAAAATCAAAGGCCTGCATTTGTTCCTCCATTTCCGCCAGTTGCTTTTCCAGTTTTTCAATGGTTATTTCTGTCTTTTGAACGGCATTTTTCAGCTTACGCTCCTTTTTTTCCTGCTCCTTGCGCTGCTGATAGTTTTCTTTATTGGCTGATTTCTTTTTCGGGCCGGCAGCAGGGGTGCTACCTCCAAAGGCTTCGAAATCACGGAAAGTATCCACCGAATGATTCCGCAGAAATTCATCGATATCACCGATATGTTCCCGGATCCGCCGGTCGCCGAACTCATAGGTTTTATTGGTTAACCCCCGGAGAAAATCACGATCATGGGAAACCACGATCAACGTTCCGTCATATTGCATCAGGGCTTGTTTCAGCACCTCTTTCGCCGATATATCCAGGTGATTGGTCGGTTCGTCGAGCACCAGCAGGTTTACGGGTTTCAACAGCAGGCGGGCCAGCGCCAGCCTTGACTTCTCACCTCCTGACAGTACTTTAACCTTTTTAAAGATCCCATCCTCATCAAACAAAA
>JANQFB010000012.1 GCA_028278085.1 Chitinophagales bacterium | reverse complement strand
GGGTATCGAAATCCGTACCATTGATGGCCAACGTATCGAAGGCTCCCCCTGCCGCTACCGTATCCGGCGAAAAGCTGGAAATAACCGGTGTTGACCGGGAAGCTCCAATAGGATTGCCAAGGGTATGGATATTGAAGTTTTTCACGTTTTGATAAGGCTGACCCACAAGGTTTTCAATGGTTTGATAAACATCTACATTAATATCGGTATAGTGATGAAAAACATCGGATGCCGTATTATGGTAAATGTCATATTTCAAAAATCCTTGTTTGCTGGCGACCACTTCATATTCATCGGATTTCCTTTGCAGCGGATTGCCGGTGTGTGAAACCGGGTAACGGCTGGCTTTCAGGAGCATCACACCAATATGTCCTTCATTGAAATCAACATTGGGATGCACTTTATGCCATTCATTGCCGATCCGGCCGCCTTCGGTAATAATGGTAACCGTACGCGGTGCATTTTTAACGGCATCGGCGGATAATGGCGGAAGGGTTCCTTTAAATACTTTGTAAACCTCGATCACATTACGGGTGTAGATCTTGGTCTGGTTAGCGTTCCAAAAAGGTGTCTGACTGATCACCTTACCTTCGACAACAAGTCCGGATTCCTGAACTTTTGTCACCAGGGGAACTTCATACATCAGTCCACATTGAGCCCAACCGGCCGTGCTTATGCCGACCAACAGGACTAATGGCACCAATCTTTTAATGGCTTGATAAAAATTCATTATTGCTAGCTTTAATAAGATTGAAGAATGATAAAAGCAACCCGATCCTTACTTGTTCTCGGCAGTAAAGGATTCCAGGTCGACTTTCACGCCTTCATTCTCCAAGGCTTTGATCAAAGCATTCATGTTCTGCTGGAGTGTTTCCACTTTAACGGTGTTCTCTCCGATAACCTTGTTCTGGTTGTTGATGATCGCTTGTTGTTCCTGGATGGCTGCGATCAACAGGGAAACGAGGTGTCCGTATTGTACGGATTTGTAGCCTTGCTTGTCAGTCGCCACCACCTCGGGAACGATCTTTTCCACTTCCTGGGCGATCAGGCCGATATGCGTAGCATCGTCGAATTTCCGGTCGGTGAACTCATCGGTTCTCCAATTGTAGGAAACGCCTTTAAGGGCTAATACTTTATCGAGCGATCCTTCCAGCGGCTTGATATTTTTCTTCCAGCGGATATCGGAGGATTCCATAATACCGTCGGATTTGATCTTACCGACAACATGCAACTGGTAAGAGGGTGTTTTGGTATTGATGCCTACCTCACCGGTGCTTTCTACGAAAAGACGGTCGGTATTGGCAGTTCTCAACATAAAAGTAGAGGCGCCTTGCGCTTCGAATACCACACCATTGGTACCAACGAAGAACCTTGCGGAACGTGTGTTACCGGAATTGATGATCTTCATACCATAGGTTTTACCATCGCCTTTTTGCCGGAGGGTAAGGATATGATCAGCCGGTGTACTGGTTTGTCCGATCACCAGGCCTTTACCGTTCAACCGCATTTGTTCGCTATTGTTGATCCGGAAAGCCAGGCCGGTGTTATCCGTTGTTCCTAAAAAGTTAGTACCCGGGCTGGTTCCGGAATTACCGTTAATGGTCCAGTCGTTCGGGTCATCACGGGATTCGCCGGTATTGGGATCTTTGACCAGTGTTCCGACAAATGTCCAGTTATGGTTTTCTTTTTTATAAATGCTTCCGGTGGTCCGGTTCATGTAATAATCACTTTCCTTTCCAAGAGCCACATCGGGATCCTGGTCACCGTCGAGCCAGAGGGTACCAACGGCGTCAACACCACCGACCAATTGCTCGGCTTCTTTGGCATGAATAGCATAGGGCACGGACAGGATCGGCGAGGAGCTGACCAATTTATAATTGGAGCCGCCACTAATGTCCATTTCAATTTGCAGGTATTGATCGGCGCCGCCCCATTTGATGGAAGAGAACTGGCCGCTTTCGACCACACCGTTACCTACTTTAAGATTGAACAAACCGAATTTATCGGTGGTTATGCTATGTGTTTCCGAATACACGGAAGTCCCATTAGCAGTTTGCTGCTTGATGGTCGCACGAATACTGATCGTTTGATTGTTTAGCAAATCTCCATTTGCATCTCTGGCAACTGCCTGGTAGTTAAACCCCTGGGTCTTTTCAGTAGCTTGTTGAGCAAATGAAATGGATGTGATGGACAACAGCAAAGCCCAAACAAAAAACAATGACGTTTTCATAATAATCTTTTTTAAAATTTTAAACTACGGTTAAATAAAATGAAATAAGATAGTTGCTAATGGATATCTTATGTTATCTTACCTTGGTTACTTTGTAAGACCGGATGACTGATTGATCTTCATTGGCCACCCTTACCATATAAACACCTGTTGCCAGGTTTGACATAGAAAGGGTCAATTGTACCTGGGCATCTGTTGCATTGGACTGGATGCCGCTATGCACTTTGCGTCCCAGGATGTCGATCAAGTCGATATAAAGTGGAGCAGTTTCGTCTTGATATAGCCTGATATTAAGCTGATCAGCTACAGGATTCGGATAAATAGCGATTCTCCAATAGTCTTCTTCCAGAAAATCGATTTCCGTTTCAACCGGACCCGGCTGCTGGAATCCCTGCGTAAGCATATGCTCATCATTCGAAATGGTACCCACTACCGGTTCACCTGCCGAATAGGAAATGATCACCTCATCGGTCTGAACAGTTTGACCCGTAAAAGTAATAACCTGTCTTTCAATACTTTGAGCAAATGATACCGCGCTGATAAAAATGGCTAGTAGAAACGTAGAAATAAATTTCATTTTGTTTGGTTTTTAAGTGAACTAACAAATCTAATATAATACTCCAAATAATACAAATAATTTAAGAGATCTTTTAATACTTCAAAAATTGAGCTATCCAAAGGCCTTAAAGGCTTTTAGCCATCCGGCCTGTGGAAGTTTCCTATTGGGCAGCTTGTTTTTCGAAGCTACCTTCACGGATCAAAAAACAAGCAGAGAGCACCCCACGGCCAGGGAACACTCTGCCTGAATTATTTCATCCGGTATTTTTATGGCCCGGTAGCATACTTCATGAAGCCCGAGAACCAAACATAGGCGCCCGAACTTTCTGTCGGCAGTGACCGTCCGGTATCATTACAGATCTCTATCCATACCAATTCTCCGGGGGCAAGCATGAGGTTGGTGGAAATATCGGCCGTCACCCACATGCCATCGGACTCTCCGTTGGCCAGTGCGGAGTGAACAAAACCCGAAGATGTCTTGATGCTGATCTTAACGGTACCCAGGCCAAAATCAGGGGAATCTTTATCCGGTACATTCTGGAAGGTACAGGAAGCCTCGAAGAAAAATACACCGTCCCTTGGAGCGGAAAAGGTCCATGAGATCGGATCAAAATTCGAACCGTCATCCCATAAAACGTTTCCGGCTTTCATGGTATCACAACTGGAAGCGCCGACCATCTGTCCCATGGAATCGACGGTATGGAAGCTAACCATCGGATAATAGGCCGGCACCCACATATCACCGTCCCATTTCAGGATATCACAAGTATCCGCACCCATCGGGGCACCTAATGAATCTGCGGTTACCTCGGTCAGACCTGAGCCTCCTCCGGAGAATTCTGCGGCCTTCACCGTACCGGTAACGTCGAGAATTTCCGAGGGTGTTTTATTACCGATACCGATCTTTCCGTCAGCCTGTACGAACAATCTGTCGGTATTGGAGGTTCTCAACATAAAGGTAGAGGCGCCCTGGGCTTCGAAAACCACGCCGTTGGTTCCGACAAAGAAACGTGCGGCACGGGTAGCGCCGGAGTTCAGGATCTTTAATCCGTAGGTTTTGCTGTCGCCCTTTTGTCTCAAGGTAAGGATATGATCATTCGGTGTGGAGGTTTGCCCGATCACCAAACCTTTGCTGTTCAGGCGCATTTGTTCGGTGTTATTTACCCGGAAAGCTACGCCGACATTATCGGTGGAGCCGATAAAATTGGTGGCGGGGCTGGTACCGGAATTACCGGTGATCGTCCAGTCGTTGGGATCTGCCCGGTTCTCGCCGCCGGTGGCATCTTCGCTCAGGGTTCCCCGGTATACCCAGGTTCCGTTTTCCACCTTACGGTAGATCTTTGCAGTAGTGATGTCCATAAAATAATCACCGGTTCCGGCCAGGATATTGGAAGATCCGGGTGGTGTTGTGCCTTCATGCCAGTGCGTACCCTTTAGTTCCTGGTACAAGGATTCACTGACCGTTTCGGCCTGCCCCGCATACATCGCATAAGGTACGCCGGTGATCTTGGAATTACCGACCACCTTATAGTTGCTTTCCCCTTCCTTGGCCAGGGCTATTTCCATCCACACATCATTGGCCGACCAATTGATACCGTGCAATGATCCTTCTGGATCCTGCCCGCTACCGACTTCCAGGTTGACCATTCCGAAACGGTTGGTGGTAACCCGGTGCGATTCGATGTAGGCCACAGATCCCTGCGGGCCATTCTCCCGGATCGTTAACAGCAAAGAAATGCTTTTATCTTCCATCAGGTTGCCGGACTGATCTCTTAAGGCAGCCTGGTAGTTAAACCCTTTGGTTACGGGATTTTGTGCAACAACTTCCGGCCCGCAAATACCCAATAGGATCCCTGCTGCCAGTAAACTCCATAAAACGTTTTTCATTGTTTGTGATTTTAGTGGTGAAATCTCATATAAGCCGGAGTATTCGGACAATCGCTGGCCGAGCATACTGTAACCGGATGCAAACTTACCGGGGTTGATGTTCAACAACCTAAACAGTAGATGAAATTTAGGCGGCTACCGTTGCATCATATGGGCTACTTCCGGAATTTGAATTGAAAATAAAGAAAAAAAATATATTGGCGGATAAAATAAATTTAATTTTTTTTCGACTGCCTTTATTACCAGGATACCTGGTGTGTAATGGTCTGATCACGAAGCCAGAAAGCTTTCAATGGCCAATCGGTAGCTATCCAGCCCAAAGCCGCAGATCAATCCTTTACAATAAGGAGATAAAAGGGATTTGTGCCGGAACGCTTCCCGGGCAAAAACATTGGTCAGGTGAACTTCGATCACCGGCGCCTGGATCGCTGCTACCGCATCCGCAATGGCGACAGAGGTATGGGTGTATCCGCCGGCATTCAAAATGATCCCGTCCGCTTTGAACCCATGTTCCTGTAAGGTGTTGATGATCACGCCTTCGACGTTGCTCTGGTAATAGGCCAGATCGATCTGGGAAAACTTAGATTCCAGGCTATGGTAATATTCTTCGAAGGATTGGCGCCCGTAAACCTCAGGTTCCCGTTTACCCAGTAAATTCAGATTCGGTCCGTTGATAATGATCAATTGCATAGGTCAGTAGTTGTTTGAGTGCCTCAAAGTTGGTTGAACGACTCAAAATAATACAATTTTCGGGTCCTTTTGTTGTTGATTTTGTGGTTGATTTCACTTGATTTTGAATTTTGATGTTTATCGAGTTATGGTCATTTAGTTGGCAGTAAGCAGTGGGCAGTGGGCAGTTGGGCGATTCTTTTCGGACTTGCCCACTGCCCACTGCCCACTGAAAAACTGCCTACTAATCTACTCCCAACTAATGATTACTTTTACAACTGAATTCACCCTTACCATGCGCTGGGATACCTATACAAAAGGCTTCACCGCTTACCTCAGGCTCGAACGGTCATTATCGGTCAATTCTATCGAGGCTTATACGCGCGACGTGCTCAAGCTGACCCAATTCCTGGATTATCGCAGCTACCAGCTAAGCCCGGAAGAGATTACGATCGATCACCTGGAAGAGTTTATCGCCTGGATCAATAAGCTCGGTATGACGGCCTATACCCAGGCCCGTGTTATCTCGGGGATCAAAGCTTTTTACAAATACCTGCTGATGGAAGACCTTGTGGATGTGGCACCGACAGACTTGCTGGAAGCGCCCAAGCTGAGCCGGAAACTCCCGGACGTGGTCAGCGCCGATGAGATCGACAAGTTGATCGGGGCTTTGGATCTGAGCAAACCGGAAAATGTTCGCAATAAAGCGATGCTTGAAACCTTGTATAGTTGCGGATTGCGGGTGAGTGAGCTGATCGGGTTGAAGCTCTCCAATCTATACCTGGAAACGGAGTTTGTCAAAGTTTTGGGGAAAGGCAGTAAGGAGCGGTTAATACCGATCGGCCAAACGGCGATCAAACACATTGAAATCTATAAAGACACGATCAGGCGTCACCTGAACATTCAAAAAGGTTTCGAAGATATTTTATTCCTGAACAGAAGGGGCAGGCAACTCACCCGTGTTATGGTTTTTACAGTGATCAAAAACCTGTGTCAAAAAGCCGGGATCAAAAAGAAGATCAGCCCGCATACCTTCCGGCATTCGTTTGCCACGCATTTGATCGAAGGCGGGGCTGACCTGCGGGCCGTCCAGGAAATGCTGGGCCACGAATCGATCACCACCACGGAGATCTATACTCATCTGAACCGGGATTTTTTGAGGAAAACGATAGAAACTTATCACCCAAGATACAAGGAGAGAGAGTGAGTGTGAGTGTGAGTGTGAGTGTGGAGGGTGATCATAATGCCCCCTCAAAACTCACTCTCAAACTCACACTCCTAAAGATTCCCGCGCAATGCCTGTTCTCTTTCGATGGATTCGAAGAGGGCTTTGAAATTGCCTTTGCCGAAGGAACGGGCGCCTTTACGCTGGATGATCTCATAGAAAAGCGTCGGACGGTCTTCGACCGGCTTGGTAAAGATCTGCAGCAGGTAGCCTTCATCATCCCTGTCGACCAGGATATTGAAGTCTTTTAAAGGTTGGATGTCTTCTTCTATCTCCCCGACCCTGGCGGTCAGGTCATCATAATAAGTATCCGGCACATAGAGGAACTGCACGCCCCTTTTCCGGAGCTCACCGACCGTGGCGAGGATATCATCGGTGGCAATGGCAATATGCTGCACACCGGCGCCATGGTAAAAATCCAGGTATTCTTCGATCTGTGATTTACGTTTCCCGGCGGCCGGTTCGTTGATCGGGAATTTTATGCGCTCATTGCCATTGGCAACCACTTTCGACATCAGGGCCGTATATTCCGTGGAAATGTCTTTATCATCGAAGGTTACCAGTAAATTGAAGCCCAGCACTTTTTCGTAGAATTTCACCCAGGTGTTCATTTGGCCCAGTTCCACGTTCCCCACACAATGGTCGACATATTTCAGCCCGACCGGTGCATTGATCTGTCCGTGGTCTGTTTTTTCAAATCCGGGCAGGAAAATGCCCTTATAATTTTTTCTTTCCACAAAGGTGTGGATCGTATCCCCGTAGGTATGGATAGAGGCCACCCTAACTTCTCCGGAATCATCGGATAAAGTTTGCAATTCCCCGGCAGAGCGGGCGCCGCGGGCCAGGGTTTCCTGGTATGACTTTTCGGCATCATCTACCCAAAGGGCCAATACCCGTACCCCGTCGCCGTGCTGTTTGACATGTTCGGATATCGGATGATCCGGATGCATGGCCGAGGTCAGCACCAGCCTGACTTTACCTTGCTGCAGCACATAAGAAGCCCGGTCGCGGAGGCCGGTTTCGGGGCCGGCATAGGCGATCAGCTCATAGCCCCAGGCGCTTTGGTAATAATAGGCGGATTGCTTGGCATTACCACAGTAGAATTCAAGATAATCAGTCCCGTTGATGGGCAGAAAATCTTCGGATAAAGTCGATGAGGATTGTGTTTTGGTATCCATTATTTTTCAGGTTTAATGAATCATGCTGTTTAGTGCTCTTCCAACCACGACCGGTAGTAATCCGGATCTTCTATTTCCATAGCCGCTTTGGTCAGCTTCAGGGGATAAAAAGTATCGACCATGACCGCTAATTCGCCGGTCTCCTCTTTTCCGATACTCCGCTCGACCGCTCCGGGATGCGGACCATGGGGTATGCCGATCGGATGGAGGGTAATAAACCCTTTGGCGGTTTCGCCCCGGCTCATGAATTGTCCGTCGACATAATACAGCACTTCATCGGAATCGACATTGCTATGGGCATAGGGCGCCGGAATAGCTTCCGGATGGTAATCGTATTTTCTCGGACAAAAGGAACAGATCACATAGTTACGGGCATCGAAGGTCTGGTGAACCGGCGGCGGCTGATGGACCCTGCCGGTGATGGGCTCGAAATCATGGATGGAAAAAGCATAAGGATAGTTGCAGCCGTCCCAACC
The DNA here is from genome assembly GCA_028278085.1 of Chitinophagales bacterium. Lineage (GTDB taxonomy): Bacteria > Bacteroidota > Bacteroidia > Chitinophagales > JANQFB01 > JANQFB01. The sequence goes on along the minus strand of JANQFB010000012.1, from coordinate 7,089 downwards.
GATAGCATCGAAAGGATGGGTAGCGAAATGGTAAGGAAAGATCCGGCCCTCTTTTTTGATCTTCACTAAAAAATCTCCGGTCTCATCATGCGTTTCCAGGTCCTGGGGCGGCCGGAAGTCACGCTCACAAAAGGGCGAATGCTCCAGGAGCTGCCCGTATTTGTTGAGGTATCTTTTCGGCGGTACAACGGGACTGAAAGATTCGCAAATAAACAAGCGATTATCTTCGGTATCGAATTCGATCTGGAAAATGGTACCCCTGGGAATATTCAGGTAATCACCATATTTAAAAGGGATCTGCCCGTAGATGGTCTTCAGGGTCCCGCTTCCCTGGTGTATAAAGATCACCTCATGCGCATCACTGTTTTTGTAATAATAGTCCTTGATCGATTTTTTTGGCGCCGCCAGCACGACGTGGACATCATTATTGACCAGCACTGGTTTACGGCTTTCCAGGAAATCATCCTCGGGTTTGACGTCGAAGCCCTGAAAGCTGCGGTGTTGCATATTCTTTTCCACAGCGATCTCCGGTTCAACGCTATAGCTTTCTTCAATGCTTAATACTTTCGTGGGCGAATGGGTATGATAAACCAGGGAATAGATACTGGAAAACCCTTCTGTGGAAACCAACTCCTCCGTATACAATCCTCCGTCGGGCTTCCGGAACTGGGTATGTCTTTTATGAGGTATCTTGCCGGCTTTGTAGTAATAAGGCATAATTAATCTGCTTTTTAACGATCAGGGCTGCCGGACAAAAATAACTAATTTTTAGGGATTGGGGGGATGATTTTGTTCGCCGGTATCCTTTAAAATTAATCCCGGAAAAGGGCTTGAAAGCGCTGACCCACTAAAACGATACAGGGTGATGAATATCATACGGTTAGAAGTTTGCAATTTTAAAACAAAAGCCCTATATTTACAAGAGTATTTATTTCCGGATTTAAATTCTGGATCTTGCGTTTACCCCGCATATTGTACCTGGCTTGCTGTTTAGAGTTGCTTTGCTTTCCGCTGTTAGCACAGGATGAATGCGTCCAGTTCAACGTTTCCAACGAAAATATTCTCATCGGCCAATCTATCACTTTTACCAATCAAAGTACGGACATCTGTATGGATTGCGGCAAGGATTACATCCCCAGTTATTTCGAATGGAAATTTCCGGGTGGCACGCCTTTTAAAGCGATCGGACGTGGCCCTCACCAGGTTACCTTTAATGAATTGATCGGGGAATACGATGTGGAGTTGAATGTTACCTATTTCGATACCCTCGATCCGGACCGCTCCTGTACCCGCTCACTGATAAAGACCATCCATATCGCTCCGCAGAAAGACGTGGAGTTCAAAAGTTTCTACAGCGAATTGGAATCCAAGCATATCAGCCTTTACTGGACCATTATCCATGAATCCGAAAATTTGAAATTTATCGTTGAAAAAACGACCGATAGCGTTGACTTCCAGGAGATCGCCACCGTAGCCAGTGTCGGTGATCATTCGGAATTTAAGTTATACAAGGTCGAAGATCATAACCCCGTTAGCGGCGATGTCTGGTACCGGCTGAAACAAGAATCGATCGACGGTAATATTACCTTCCTGGAAACGATCAAGGTCAACTGGATCGATATTGCGGAAGTGCTGGAAGGCTATACGGGTGAAATGGTGCTGGTCGTGGTGAAGAACCAATCCGGTGAGCAGTTTTATTCCAAAGTGATCCCAAAGGCTTTTTCCAACGATGCATTGATCGCTATCGATCCTTCCAAGAAACTGGATAATGGCGGTGAATACCAGATCGTCAGTACTTCGATGAATGCCCTATACAACCGCAACCTGATCATCCATCACGAATCGACGGATTAATCCACCCACTCGGCGATAAACAAATTCGTATCCCGGGTTCCTTTATTGTTCCTGTTCGAGGCAAAAACCAGGTATTTCCCATCGGGAGAAAACATGGGAAAGGCATCGAAAGTCTTGTCGTTGGTAACTTTCTTCAAGCCGCTACCATCCACGTTGATCAGGTATAGATTGAAGGGGAAGCCCCGGGTGGATCCATGATTGGAAGAAAACAGGATCTTCTCCCCTGAGGGATGAAAAAAGGGCGCCCAGTTGGCCTTACCCAGGTCGGTAACCTTTGTCATTCCGGAGCCATCGATATTACAGGTATATACTTCCATGTTGGTCGGCGCTACCAATCCCCGGGCCAGGAGTTCCTTATATTCCCGGATCTCTTCTTCCGTACTGGGACGCGAAGCCCTGAACACAAGCTTTTGCCCGTCGGGTGAGAAAAACGCTCCCCCGTCATAACCCAATTCATCGGTAACCTGCCGGATATCGCTGCCATCGGTTTTCATGGTATATAACTCCAGGTCGCCGGTCTGCATGGATGTAAAAACAACCAGGTCATTTGCAGGAGAAACCGTAGCCTCGGCGTCATAATAATCATTATCGGTTAACTGCCGGACAATATTCCCGTTAAGGTCGGCTACAAACAGCTCATAACTGTCATAGATCGGCCAAACATATTTTTTGATCTTTTTCCTATCCGGAACCGGGAGGCAGCTATCGCTGGACAAATGGGTGGAAGCATAAATGATCGTGCTATCTCCCGGCAGAAAATAGGCACAGGTGGTCCGGCCTTTTCCGGTACTGATCAACTTCCTGTTCTGCATAGGTTCGGGATCCCTGAGATCCATGGTATAGATCTGGTCGCAGGGCACACCGTCCGAGGGATCGGTCCGCTGAAAAACCAGGCGGGAATTGTCACTGCTGAAATAAGCCTCTGCATTTTCACCGCCAAAAGTGAGTTGCCGGATATTCCGTAAATGATCCTCCCCTTCTTGCCGGAGCGTATCGAGGATTGTTTCTTGTTCTTTTACCGGGGGCTGGTCCGACGACGGGCCGGCACAGGATATCATCGCCAGCATAAGGGTTGTCAGGTAAACCGGGAAGTGCTTGTATATCATAGGTGTCTGCTGAAAAATTGCAAATATATAGGCTTTGGTGATAAATATACAGGTTAAATGATGTTATACCTTCAGGCTAGGGTGCACCAAAGCGCTATACAGGTAGCATTCATAACGGTTAAATCTTTACTTTTGCAGGGCAATGAAAGGCTTATTGTCCATATCTTTTGGGTTATCGCTTGTGCTGTTGTTGGGCGCCGGATGCCAGCCTGACAAGCCGGGATCCGGAACTACACCGGAAGAACCTGCCCAACCCATCCCGGAAACACCCACCATCAAAGCTATCAACAAGCAAATCGAGCAGCACCCTGACAATGCGGTTTTATATTTCAATCGCGGCAACCAGTTCCTGGAATTGCAACAATTAAAGCCGGCTATCCGCGACTTTCAAAAAGCGATCAGCCTGGATTCCGTCAACATTTCCTTTTATCATGCCCTGGCACAGGTCTATTTTTCGACATCGAATATCAAGGAAGCCATCAACATCCTGAAGCTCGGCAAAAGGGCTGTTCCGAACCACCCGCCGACCCTCATCAAGCTGGGGAAATATCATTTTTATCTGAAGGAACACCAGAAAGCCGTGAATTTTTTGAACGATGCCCTCAAGATCAACCCGGCCCTTGCCGAAGCTTACCTGGTCAAATACCTCATCCTGATCGAAAAGGAAGATACCGCCGCCGCCATTGCCAACCTGCAAACCGTCGTCGAATTGGAGCCGGAAAACATACAAGCCTACCTGGAGCTGGCGGAAGTGTTTATACGCAAGGGGGATCCGCTGGCGCTGGCCTATATCGACAATGCCCTGAGGATCGACAGTGTCAACATCCAGGCTTTGTTCAAAAAAGCCATGTATTTCCAGCAAAACAAAAACTATACGGAGGCCATTCGCCACTACAAAAAAATCAACCGCCTGGAACCGCAGTATGAAAAAAGTTTTTATAATTTAGGTCACATATATTTTCAACTGGACTCCCTGGCCCAGGCTTATAAATATTTTGAATTCGCCATTAAAGTTTCTCCGGCCTATACGGATGCATTTTATATGAGAGGACTGGTATCCGAAATGACCGGGGATATGGACAAAGCCAGGCAAAACTATCATCAAACATTAAAGCTCGACCCGGAACATCCCATGGCTACCCAGGGGATAGCACGGCTCTCAAATCACCATTAATCCAATTATGATCACAATAACTTTTCCGGACGGGAATCAAAGGGAATACGTCGAAGGTGCGACGGCTCTTGAAATTGCAGCTTCCATCAGCGAAGGATTAGCCAGGAATGTACTGGCCGCATCGGTTAACGACGAAGTTTGGGACGCTACCCGCCCCATCATGGAAGACGCCCACATCAAACTGTTCACCTGGGACAGCAAGGAAGGCAAGGCAGCTTTCTGGCATTCCAGTGCCCACCTGATGGCAGAAGCGCTGGAAGCGACCTATCCGGGCATCAAATTCGGTATCGGACCGCCCATCGACAATGGTTTTTACTACGATGTCGATCCGGGTGGCGCGGAGATCACTGCGGAAGACCTGCCTAAAATTGAAAAGAAAATGCTGGAGCTTGCCCGGCAAAAAAATACTTATACGCGGAAAGATGTCTCCAAGAAAGAGGCCATCGAATATTTTACTGACAAAGGTGACGAATACAAGCTGGAACTGATCGATGAGCTGGAAGATGGTTCCATTACCTTTTATGAGCAGGGAAACTTTACGGATCTCTGCAAAGGCCCTCACATTCCCCATACCGGTCCGATCAAAGCGATTAAGTTATTGAGTATTGCCGGCGCTTACTGGCGGGGGGATGAAAAAAGGAAGCAGCTAACCCGGATATACGGGATCACCTTCCAAAAACAGAAAGAGCTGGAAGAATATTTGTTGCTGCTGGAGGAAGCCAAAAAGCGTGACCACCGTAAGATCGGCAAAGAGCTGGAATTGTTCACCTTTTCGGAAAAAGTCGGGCTCGGCCTGCCGATGTGGCTTCCCAAAGGTGCAGCCCTCCGGGAACGGCTGGAACAATTTATGCGGCAGGCTCAATTGAAAGCCGGCTATGAACCTGTGGTAACGCCTCATATCGGCCATAAAGACCTGTATATTACCAGTGGCCACTATGAAAAATACGGGGAAGATTCCTTCCGGCCCATCCAGACACCTGCTGAGGGGGAAGCGTTTTTCCTGAAACCGATGAACTGCCCTCACCATTGCGAATTGTACAAGTCTAGACCTCGCTCTTACCGGGAATTACCAGTCAGGCTGGCGGAGTTCGGTACGGTCTACCGCTATGAGCAAAGCGGCGAGCTGCATGGTTTAACACGGGTCAGGGGATTTACCCAGGACGATGCCCATATCTTTTGCCGGGCCGACCAGGTGAAGGATGAATTTAAGAAAGTGATCGACCTGGTATTGTATGTTTTCGACGCCCTTTCCTTTTCCGAATTCACGGCACAGATCTCTTTGCGTGACAAAATGAACAAAAGCAAGTATATCGGTACCGACGAGAACTGGGACAAAGCCGAGCAAGCCATTATCGAAGCCACGGAAGAAAAAGGCCTGAATGCAGTGGTTGTAACGGGAGAAGCGGCATTTTACGGTCCTAAGCTCGACTTTATGGTCAAAGATGCCCTGGGCCGGGAATGGCAATTGGGTACGATCCAGGTCGATTATAACCTGCCCGAAAGGTTCGAGCTGGAATATATCGGCAGTGATAATGACAAGCACCGGCCGGTGATGATCCACCGGGCGCCATTCGGCTCATTGGAAAGGTTTGTGGCCGTGCTGATAGAACACTGTGCCGGCGACTTTCCGCTTTGGCTGGCACCCGTTCAGGTGAGCATTTTATCGATCAGCGAAAAATATGAAGATTACGCTCAAAAAGTTTTAAAATACTTAAATAATTCCGATATTCGCACTATCATTGACGATCGCAATGAAAAGATCGGGAAAAAGATCAGGGATGCAGAGGTTCAAAAGATCCCTTTTATGTTGATCGTCGGCGAAAAGGAACAGACCAGTGAGCAGGTCGCTGTTCGCAAACACAAGGAAGGGGACAAGGGTTCGCTATCCTTACCATCATTCATAGAACTTATTCAAAAAGAAGTTATATCCGAATCAACTGTACCTGAACCAGGTAACCCTATTTAATAACCAGCTTGTAAAAAACTTCAACACAGGCAAAAACAGAGAATTTGCGACCCAGAAGAGTTAGCCCTAGATTCAGGCCTAGAAAGCCAGAGCATCGAATAAACGAATACATCAACGCACATCAAGTAAGAGTAGTAGGAGACGGCATCGAATCTGGTATTTACCCCATTGAAAAAGCTCGCGAAATTGCCTCTAACGCCGGGTTGGACCTCGTAGAGATCGCCCCCACGGCAGATCCTCCCGTATGCAAGGTTATCGATTACAAGAAATTCCTTTACGAGAAGAAGAAGAAGGAAAAAGAGATCAAAGCCAAAACCGCCAAAACGGTACTTAAAGAGATCCGTTTTACCCCCAATACCGACGACCACGATTTCGAATTCAAGAAGAAACATGCGGAGAAGTTCCTGCTGGAAGGCGCCAAAGTCAAAGCTTATGTACAGTTCCGCGGCAGGCATATCATGTTCAAGGACCGGGGAGAGCTGCTCCTGCTGAAGCTGGCCGAAGAGCTCAAAGACCTGGGCACGCTGGAACAAATGCCTAAGCTGGAAGGCCGCAGAATGATCATTTTCCTGGCGCCTAAAACCAATAAAAAGGGGAAATAGCCCCACATCACATCCTTCGTATCCGGGGAGTCCGGGTGCGTTCGGTGCCGATAAGCCTGCTCGCTTATTTTTCAACGGATAGGTTTCCGAAGAAGCATTTTTTTACTATCTTTGCAAAAATTTTTTCTAGTCATGCCAAAGATGAAAACAAACTCCAGTGCCAAAAAAAGATTCAAGGTCACTGGTTCGGGAAAGGTTAAAAGGAACCATGCATTCCACAATCATATTTTAACCAAGAAAACCAAGAAGCAGAAGAAACGGTTGGTAAAATCCAATTTGGTGCATGACGCCGAATTGAATCGCGTTAAAAAAATGTTAGTGCTGAAATAAGCCTTAAAATATTCAGTTATGCCTAGATCAACAAATGCCGTAGCGTCAAGAGCCCGG
>JANQFB010000006.1 GCA_028278085.1 Chitinophagales bacterium | reverse complement strand
GATGTGCCAGGGCTCTTTGGGTCCGTTGGGTATACCAAATGCCAACGGACAATACACCCATCAGCAGCAGGACATAGCTAATAAAGCCGCTGTTGAAGGGCCACCCCATATAATTCACCATTAACCATTCGAACGGGATGGCTGCCCGGAACAAACCTTGTACAATAACAAATTGGGTGATACCGAATAAAACCACTGCTGCCACGGATGCGAGGCAAAGGTTTTTGAGGGTAAAAGGGTATTTCTTTAACAGGAATACAAAAACAGCAGGTACGATAAGCGCCATATTCATGTTGTGAACGCCTAGCGACAAACCGGTGATCAAAGCAGCCAGCAGCCACCACCGCACACTGAAGGGCTCGTTAGGAGCGGCATACCATTTCATGATACACCAAAAGGCTGCCGCCATGAAGAAGGTCGAAAGCCCGTATACTTCCGCCTCGGTAGCATTGACCCAAAAAGTGTCGGAAAAGGTGAGGGATAAAGCGCCTACCAACCCGCAGCCCAGGATAACAACCACCCCATTCCGGTCCAGGGGGCGATCCTTTTCCCAAATGATCCGGGCGATGATCGTGATAGTCCTGAACAGGAAAAAGACGGCAAAGGCGCTGCTGATCCCGGAAAATAAGCTCATCCCGTAAGCCACATGAGTGGTTGGGAACATCATAACGAATATGCGGCTGAGCAGGGTGTGCAAGGGTGTTCCCGGTGGATGGCTGACCTGTAATTTGTACCCGGTGCTGATAAACTCCCCACAATCCCAAATACTGACCGACCGCTCCGCTGTTAAGGCATATACGAATAATGAAAGCCCAAAAACCCCCCAACTTAAACCATTGTTCCACCTTACAAAGGAATGCCTGTCCATGAAAACGGATTCAATTTAACAATAGTTGTGCAGAAAATTAAATACACCCCAACGCATCTTTACATTTATACGGTCAATAATTTGTCATCTATATTGAAATTAGCCTACCTTAGCACCTGAGAAAAACACGGAATAGCCGGACGGATCCTTAAACCTTCCGGGTATTCAACAGCGCATTAATCGATCAAGGACTTACACTATAGTAGCGCATCAAGATACGGTACTTCACAACCCGGGCAATCGTCCGTTTCAAAAGGTAGTCGTGGCCTTGTTATCTTACAATGGCAAAGATCTTTTGGAGAAATTCCTGCCTGAGATCCTGGCAAGCCAATATCCCGAATTCGAGGTGGTCGTTATTGATAACGGATCCACAGACGGCAGCACGGCGTTTGTCAAAACACATTATCCTGATCTAAAAATTGTCAGGCATTCGGTCAATATAGGCTTTACACCGGGATATACGGAAGCGCTGAAATTAATGGAGGCTACTTATTTCGTGCTTTTAAGTGACGACGTGACGGTTTCACCTGGGTGGCTGGCACCCGTAATTGAACTAATGGACAACGATCCATCGATAGCTGCCGTTCAACCCAAGATCCTTTCCTACCACCACCGGGAGAATTTCGAATATGCCGGTGCAGCAGGAGCCTTTATCGATCGCTACGGCTATCCGCTTTGCCGGGGCAGGATCTTTAATACCCTCGAGAAAGACCTGGGGCAATACGACGATACCGCAGAAGTATTTTGGGCTTCCGGTGCGGCTATTTTTCTACGCTCTTCCGCCTATCATGATGTCGGTGGTTTTGATCCTGATTTTTATGCTCATTTTGAAGAGATCGACTTGTGCTGGCGGCTGAAAAATGCCGGCTACAAAGTCATGGTTTGTCCCCAAAGTGTAGTCTTTCATATCGGGGGAACGGTTATCCAATATGGGAGTCCCGACAAGCTTTTTCTTAACATCAGGAATAGCCTGGCTACCCTGGCCAAGAATTTGGACACCGGAAAACTATATCCTTACCTGACCATCAGAACCGCATTGGATTGGGTGGCCCTGGCCAGGTTTTTGATATCCCTGGACTTCGGTTCTGTGGGTGCCATCATCCGGGCGCATTTTAGCTTTTTCCTTAATTTCGGAGCTTGGGTCCGTAAACGGAGATCCAACAAAAGAAGCATCCCCAACAATCAGCTATCCGGTATCTATCCCGGAAGTGTGGTTTGGTCATATTTTATCAAAGGCCGGAAAAAATTCAGTGAATTGGCATTTCATAAGACATCGTGATGAAAGTAGTTATCCTTGCAGGCGGTAAAGGTTCCAGGATCAAGGGACAGGATACACCCAAGCCACTGGTCAAGGTGGGGGATAAGCCGATCCTTTGGCATCTCCTCCGATATTTTGTCGCGTTTGGCTACCAGGAGTTCATTCTCTGCCTGGGCTACCGGGGTGTCCGGATCCAAAGTGAGCTTCCGGAGTTTTTCGACCCGGAGCGCTTCCTGTTCATTGACCATACCGGAGGCGTTGCCAAGGAAGCGTATGGAAAAAAGGTGATCGTACAGATGGTCGACACGGGAGAAAATACCAAAACAGCCGGCCGCCTGAAAAGGATCCGTCATTTGGTAGGGGATGCCGATTTTATAATGACCTATGCCGACGGTTTGGCTGACATCGACTTAAACCGCCTGGAAGCTTTCCACCGGTCACATCACAAAACGGCAACGCTAACAGCAATCATCCCTAAAACACGATTCGGGATCTTACAGTTGGAGAACAATGATGAAGTAACCGGCCTGCTGGAGATCGAACCGGGCAAAAATATTTGGGTTAACGGCGGTTTTTTTGTGCTATCATCCGATGTATTCAAATACTTGCCTGAAAATAGTGAACAGATCATGTGGGAAGATCAACCGATGCAGGATCTGATCAAAAACCGGGCGCTATGCGCCTACCGGCATTCCGGATTTTGGGAATGCATGGATACCCTCAACGATGCCGATCATTTAAACGAATTATGGCAATCCCAAAAGGCTCCTTGGAAAAGATGGTAACCCTTCCACAACTCACCGATCACTTTGTCGGGAAAAAGATCCTGATCACCGGCCATACCGGGTTTATCGGGGGTTGGTTGGTTAGCGTATGTGATCACCTGCAGGCTAATGTGGCCGGGATCGCCCTTGACGCTAAGCGTCCGTCGCTGTTCCATACCGCCGGCATCGAGGAGATCTGCGATTCCCATATCCTGGATATCCTTGAGCCGGGACCCCTCAAAGAACTGGTGCATCAGTTGCAACCCGATTATATTTTTCACCTGGCTGCCCAGGCCATTGTATTGGACGCTTACCGATCGCCGGCCCTTACCTTCGAAACCAACCTTATGGGGACGGTGAATCTGCTGGAAGCCTTACGGTCGCTGGAAAAAACTTGCTATACGGTCATTTCAACCACTGATAAAGTTTATAAAGTCCAGGGTGCCGGGAATGTATTCCGGGAGGGAGATCCGCTGGGTGGCGATGATCCCTATAGCGCCAGTAAAGCCTGTGCGGAACTGGCAATTGAAGCTTATAAGCTTTCCTATTTAGCGACAGACGGTCAACATCCCAAGCCGATCATCAATATCCGGTCCGGGAATACCATCGGTGGTGGGGATTGGGCCAACCACCGGATCATACCCGACCTTGTCCGGTCGATTTCCGCTGATCAACCCATTATCCTCCGGCATCCGGAAGCTGTTCGTTCCTGGCTGCATGTCCTGGATACGGTTTATGGTTTCTTATCGGCCGCCTTTTACCTGTCGCAAGACCCGCATCAATATGCCGGCAATTATAATCTTGGAAGTGATCCTTCTAATGATATCAGTGTACGGGATCTTATCGAAATGGCCATCAATGCATGGGGGAAAGGTACTTTTGAGATCACCCCGGACAAGGATAAGGATCCCCGGAAGGAAACCGGGCACTTACAGTTGGATTTTTCCAGGTCAAAGGAGTTGCTGAGTTGGCAGCCCAGGCTGTCGATCGCCGAAGCCATCGATTGGACGGTTGACTGGTACAAGAATTATCCGGAAAACAGCAAAGCCATTACCCGGGATCAAATACTCAAATATTTCAAATGAAGATCCATTCAACTTCCTTCAGCGGATTGTACCTGGTCGAATTGGACCGAATTTCCGATGATAGAGGGGTTTTCTCAAAGACCTTTCAGTGGCGAACTTTTGAATCGGCCGGTTTGGCTACCTCCTTTCGGGAATGTTTCTATTCCCGGTCACAGCATCAGGTGATCAGGGGAATGCATTTTCAATTACCGCCGCACCACCAGGATAAATTTGTTTATGTCATAGAAGGGGAGATCCTGGATGTGGCCTTAGAATTGAGGAAACGGGAAGCCAATTACGGACACTGCTACCATAAACAATTATTGGCCGGGCTTGGCCTGTATATACCTGCCGGTATGGCCCATGGCTTTGCTACCCTCAGTGATCAGGCAATTGTCGGCTACATGACCACAAGCATTCATCACCCGGATTCCGATACCGGAATTCTATGGAATTCTTTTAATTTTGACTGGCGGGTCAATCAACCTATCCTGTCTGAAAGAGACCAAAACTTTGTAGCTTTCGCAGATTTCGAGAGCCCGTTTTAGTTATCGGAAACAGACATTTGCATTTCCCATCCCCGCTCTTGATTAAATGGTCCTTTAAACATTTATTCCGTTTGAAAAACTTATTTTTATCCCCTTTTTGAACGCGTTTTCCGGGAACACCTAACCAGATGTCAGCAGAAGATCAAGCCAAGAAACCGCTTCGGGTGCCGTATGGCAAATCCGTTCATGGACAGGAGGAGATCGATGCCATCGTGGAAGTGCTGCATCATTCCACACAGGCAGGGGAGAAGGTCAGGGCATTTGAGCAGCAGGTAGCGGCGCTTTTCGATAAAGCTCACGGGATCATGGTCAATTCCGGCTCATCGGCGAATTTTTTAACCTTCGAGATCCTCGACTTTCCCAAAGGAGCTGAGGTTATTACCCCGGCTTTAACCTTCGCCACCACCGTATCACCCCTGGTGAAACAAGGTCTGGTCCCTGCCTTCGTCGATGTAGAACCCGGAACTTATAATATCGACATCGACCAGGCAGCGGCGATGATCAACCCGAAAACAAAAGCCATGCTTATCCCTAACCTGGTCGGGAACTTACCCGATTGGGCGCAACTGGCCAAGATCAGTCAGGCACATGGAATCCCACTGATCGAAGATTCTGCCGACACCATTGGCGCCACGTTCAACGATCAGCCAACCGGAAGCTATTCCACCATAAGTACGACCAGTTTTTACGGCTCGCACCTCATTAACTGCGCCGGCAATGGGGGCATGTTGTGCGTCAACGATAGCAGTCTGGCCGAACAAGCCATTCAGCTTAGGTCATGGGGCAGGCGTTCTTCTTTGAACCAGGAATCCGAAAATATTGATGACCGCCTGAATGTCGAGATCGACGGCATTCCTTATGATTCCAAATTTGTCTTTGACCTGCCCGGCTACAACCTGGAAGGTTCCGAGCTGGGTGCGGCATTTGGCCTGGTGCAGCTAGGAAAATTAAGTGACTTCATCCAACGGCGGATCGATAATTTTGAAGCCTTATTTTCTTTTTTTCAAGCCTATGAACAATGGTTTATCCTGCCCCGTCAGCATCCTAAGGCCCGAACAGCCTGGCTGGCATTCCCGTTAACGTTGAGAAAAGAAGCTCCTTTTGATAGAAAGGCCCTGCAGATTTACCTGGAAGAACAGCATATCCAGACCAGGCCCATCCTTGCCGGTAATATCATGAGGCAGCCTGGTTTTCGATCCATTCAACATCGGTTTACCACCGGAGGCTGTCCGGTAGCTGACCAGGTCATGGAAGGCGGGATCATGATCGGTTGTCATCAAGGCATGGACCAGACCATGATCGATTATCTCCGGGAGACCTTCACGTGTTTTTTTGACCGTTTCTAGCCGGGATTGCAATTTTCCGGTGAGCATTTTTGTTAAAAAAATATCCCGATTGGCTAACATTAGGCATTGATGACCCAAAACCAGCTTTTATCAAACAGGCCTGTGATCACCTGGCTGCTTTCTGTGATCAACGTTGGTGTTTATGTGGGTTTGATCATATCCGGCGCTGACTGGTGGTTCCCGGAGGCTTATATCATGATCCAATGGGGCGCCGGTTTTGATGCATTGATCCTGGAAGGGGAACCCTGGCGGCTGGTAACCAGTATATTCCTGCATGCCGGTCCGGTTCATCTCATCCTGAATATAGCCGCACTCATCTACCTAGGACTGAAGCTGGAAAAGGAGTTGGGGAGTATTCGCTTCCTGTTCATCTATTTATACTGTGGTCTGGCTGCTTCAATGATGAGCACCTGGTACCATAATTTCCAGGTATTTGTGGGGGCCTCCGGGGCCATTTTCGGTTTGCTTGGCTTGTATACCGTACGATTGTTTAACCGGAAAGACTTGTTTTACCGGGCAAATTTTGTGATCGCCATGGTCGTTGTTATCCTGATTAACCTGGGTATCGGATGGCTGATCCCCTTTATCGATAACGGAGCGCATTTGGGGGGCTTGATCAGCGGCGTTGTTTGGGGTTTGGGATCCTTGATTTCCCGGAGGATCAAAGGTTACCGGCTACTACGTAATTATGGCGGATACTTCCTTGCAAGCGGACTCCTATGGGCCGTATTCTACGCTATCCCGGCATACCCGGGCCATTATTATGCCCTGTTCCAGGCATTTATTTATAATGAGAAAGAATCGGCCAGGATCGTCATGGAAGGCAACTATCTTTTCGATGAATTCTATCGCTCCCGCTTATCCGAAGCAAAAAAACTCTGGCAGATCAATGCCGATATGGTCGAAAATTTCCCCTGGGTGGAAGATTCCTTAATTAACGTGGACATTGAAACCCTCTGCCGCTACACCGAGCTCCGGAAAAAGGGGATCGACTACCGCATTACTGCTATCGAAAAAGATTCTTACCTCTATTTCGATAGCGTGGATATTTTAAATGATGCCATCAGGGAGTTGCCGGATCTCCACTATCCCCTGTATTTCGAACCCCCAAATGATTCGAGCCAGCCGGACAATTCCCTGGAACCCTTTGTTATGTATTATGACAGCGCCTGGGATCAGACCGTAGCCGAACAGGCCGTTTATTACCGGATTGGCACCAGGGATAGTTTGGGCCGGGTCAATAGCTGGGTAAAAGATTATTACCTCAGCGGAAAGGTGCAAATGAAAGGGCATTATTTCAACGACCTGATGGATGGCCTTTTCTTTTTTTATCACCCCAATGGCGGCTATGATGCCGTGGGGATCTATAAACTGGATAGCCGGCAGGGGAAATGGCAATATTTCTACCCTAACGGTCAGATCCGGCAAGAGACCCGTTATGAAAAAAGCCAGGTACTGATGATGCAGGGCTGGGACAGGAACGGTAACCAGCTAATATGCGACGGCAACGGTTTATGGGAATTGTATTCACCTCACGGGCGCTTATTGGAAAAGGGCTGGTACCAGGGAGGGCTCAAGGAGGGTAAATGGGTTGAACAAAGCGCCGAAGATCCGGATCTGTTTGAAGAATATTATGAAAAAGGTCAATTAAAAAAAGGATTGCGGATAACTCCCAATGGCAGGAGATTTCCTTATACGGAAGTTTATGCGGAACCTGAACCGCTCATAGGCTATGATGCCTACCAAAAATACCTGGCCGATAACCTGGACTATCCTCCCATGGCATTTACGCAGCAAATCGAAGGCCTGATCTGGGTTGAATTTGAGGTCGATACGGCCGGGGAAGTATCAAAATTATTGATCAAAAATAACCTGGGCGGTGGAACCGCGGACGAGGCCAAACGACTGATCCTCCAAAATCCTGTCTTTAATCCCGCCATGCTCCGTGGTAAGCGGATTACCGCCAAAACCCAGATCCCGGTGTTATTCGAATTACAGAATTGAAGTGTGAGCAAGAGTGTGAGGAGGCACATTGGACCCTCTTGCTCTATACTCCAACTCACACTCAATAATCGTATCTTTGACAAAAAAATCACCCATGAAGATCATTAGAGTACAATACAAAGTAAAGCCCGAATATGTCGTGCATAACCAGGAAAATATCAAAGCCGTGATGGCAGATCTGCGGAAATTGAATAATCCCAATATTAAATACACTTCCTTCCTGCTGGATGATGGACAGACCTTTATGCATTTTGCCATGTACCCGGATGAAGCAACCAGTCAGATCCTTAACGGTGTGGAATCTTTTAATAAATTCAGGCAGGAATTAAAAGCCAGCGAACCCATCGAACCACCGGTTTCGGTCAATATGTCGATGGTAGCCTCAGCCTACGATATTTTTGAGGGGTAGGGGCTTTCCAGATCATTCCTGACCACCGCAACTTGTCCGATATCTTCTTAGTAAAAGAGAGCTGACGGTTTTTTTATCCGCTAGCCATGCTAATTATATTAGCACCTCCATTGCATTTTTCATGCTCTCCTTGGGCGATCTTACTGCAGGGACTTCCGATCTTATTTTTAGTGCACAGTGGCGTCAATAATTTTTCCAAATTTTTTAGACGCCCCTGAAACCTTTATTAATAGGAAATTTTCACTAGGCTGATTGATTTTTTTCAAAAAAATCCGGGATGGGTTTAAACCTTTACCCCCTTGCTTCATCTAAAGAACCAACAACGCGGTTACAAACAATAAAATAAATTGTTTAACCAAAACTTTTAGCCATGAAAGCAAAAAACATAATTCGATTAGTTCTATTCGCACTTGGATTTACCTTTATATTCAGCGCTTGTAAGAAGCAGGCCAATTTGGATTACGACTCTTCCGAAGATGAAGTGATGGCCTCCGTGATCGGGAATGATATCGACCAGGATGCCGATGCCGTATCTTTCAACATGTCCTCCTCCGGGTTTACCGGTAAGAATGACGGGGATTCCAAGCGTTGCCATTTCAGACATTTCCTGCCCGACTGTGCAGACGTTACGATCAGCAGCGACAGCTTCCCGAAAGAGATCGTTATCGACTATGGTTCCGGATGTACGGATAAGAAAGGCAGAGTAAAGCGTGGTAAGATCATCATCTACATTTCCGACTTCTTATTGAATGAAGGCGCCTATCGCAGGGTTTCTTTCCAGGAATATTACTTCAATGACAAGAGCGTGGAAGGCAGCAAGTTACTGGAAAACATCGGTACCGATGATGAAGGACATCCCATGTTCAGCAAAGAGGTTAGCCTGACCGTGACCAGTGAAAAAGGAACCATCACCAAGAGCTTTTCCGGTACGATCACCTGGTTGGCCGGTTACGATACGGATATTTGCGGCGATAATGTATTCTCTGTTGCCGGTAGCGGTTCGATCGTTGTTTCCGACGGCAGGACATTTACCCGGAGAATTGTCGAAGATATTATTATCGACCGGTTATGCGGATATATTGTTGACGGCCTGGTAGAATTGGTTCAGCCCAATGGAGATTTCATGATCATCGACTTTGGAGATGGCACTTGTGATGACCTGGCGGAAGTTACGCGGGACGGAGAAACCAAAGAGATCGATCTGGATGAAGTGAAGATCCGCAGAAAGCCAAAGAGAAAGTAGTCTTGGATTCATGCAATGGAACCCGGCTTAGCCCATGCGCTGAGCCGGGTTTTTTTATGCGATTGTAAATGCTATTATTAAGCTAGCGATAGCAGAGGGATAGCCTAGTAGCTTTATTTTTCGGCGATGGCTTTGATATTCGCCAGCCCCTCGTCGAATTGCTTGGTCAAGGTTTTTTTCATCATCGGGGCAAAGAACTTCATGAAACCTTTGAATTCATTATCCATGACCCATTTGACTTTCACGGAACCGTTTTCACCGTCAAAGAACATGGTGCTGGAATTATCACCCCACTTTTCAAAAGAAAGCGCATTAACAATCTTTTTATTCTCCTCCACTTCGGAGAGGGTCAGCGTACCATTGCCAACGCTCTTGTGATCACTTCTCCAGGTATATGAAGCGCCCTGGCCTTTGGACGGAGCACTGTATTCGATGGTCATATCAGGATCTATCTTGTTCCAGGGCGACCAGTTGTTCCAATTCTTCAGCTCATTTACCTGCTCAAAAGCTTTTTCTGCGGGAGCATTGATGGTAATAGACCGTTCTACATGGACATTAGAGGGTAAAACGATCAACAAGATCAAAATAAGGGCTACGATGCCGGCCAAGACATAAAGTAAGATCATCATGATGTATGTATTTGGGTTAAGGAATAGGAATCTATTGCTAAGATATCACTTTTTTTATATTTAACTATACCTATCGGTTAACCCTATGGGAAGGTTGTGAAAAACCGGGTTTACCTGGGTGACGGGCTTTGCAGAAATAGCTGCTCCATCGAGATCCCGGCCAGTTTCGCCTCCAGCCATGACAGAAAATCAAAAAACAGGAATACATTCCGTTCATAGGGATCCTTCCGGAGCCTTTGAAGATCCCGATAAAGCGTTTTAAGCGCATGTTCCATCTCTTCCTTTTGGTATGCCCTGATCACCTGCCGGATAAATTTCATGACAGCCCGTTCGAAGGCAAACAGCCGGTTCCGTTGTTTCAGGTAACGGTAAGTGGACGTTAACCTGTATTCCAGGATATCCCAATCATCCATTTCCACATAAATAAGCAGATTAATGATACGGGCCATACTATGAAAATCCTGCTTGAGATTTTCCGGGGCCATATTCAGGTACTCGTTGTTGATCAATAGGGCCTGTTCAAAATCCTGGATACCCATATAGGCAATCGTTTGATGAAAAACCGCATAGTTTCTTTCCAGGTTATTGACCTGTTGCCGCTTCATTTGATCCTCCAGATCCCTGATCCGGTTTTGACGCCCTTCAATGAATTCAACGGCTTTCCGGTATTGCCCTGTAGTGGTATAATGCATCAATTCCAACAGGTACAGGAGGTATTCCTGGTATTGGCTCAAGTTGACCTGACCGGGCACTAAGCCTCCCAGCTTTTGCATCCACCCCCGGAAAGCGTCATGTCGATTGGTTAACAGGGCCAATAGAGCGGAATTGCCAAATGCCCGGATATACAGATCGGGTTGGGCCACAGGCAGGATAGCTTCCGTTTCAAATAGTTGCCCTTGCCGGCTAACCTGCAACATCCGGGCGTGGTGGCCAGTGTTCATGTTCCCGGCCAATGGACCTGGGAAGGCGCTTCGGGCAATGCCATTTCCGGAATAACCGCCGGATATCCTGCCACCCTTGCCAGACCTCAAACGAGATTCCGAACCGGCAGCATTACCAAGGTATTCGCGGCAGCCGGTATCCTGCTGCTGGAAGAAGAGGGCTTGATCAGCCTTCAGGATGACGTTTCCCTGTATTTGCGGCCGACCCTGCTGAATGATACCATCAAAAACAGTGCACCGTTAACGATCATCCATTTGCTGAACCATACCAGTGGGATCCTCAATTCTGCGGATAATACCGATTGCCTGCAAGACGCCTTGAGCGATCTGACCCGTTATTTTCCACTGGAAGAAGCCATCTATTGCGGAGCCGTTCAGGGGGAATATTTCCCGCCGGGTTTTGCCTGGTCTTATTCCAACACCAACTACTCCATCCTGGCGATGATCATCGAGCAAGTCAGCGGCCTCGATTTTAAAACCTTTATTGAAAACCGGATCATTCAACCCCTGGGCCTTAACGAAACCGAAATACCGGTCAACGATGAGATCTCCGGTGATCATATGGGGTGCTACTGGAATGTCGGCCAATGGATCGACCTGACGATCGTGGATCCTTCCCTGTATAATGGATGGGCCTCTGTTGTGTCTACCGCATCCGACCTGACGAAATTTTTCAGGAGTCTTCGGGAAGGGGCATTGATCAGCCCGGCCTCCTGGCAAAAGATGATGACGATCTATCCAGGTTCGTGGGATTATGGCCTGGGCCTTGAATTTTAATCAATTGCTGACCTATCCCGAATACGATTATATCGGTCACTCCGGTGATGTGGGGAATACCAGCGGCATGTTTTGGTGCGATATCCGAACCGATGCCTTCCCGGAGGGTTATTATATCTCCTATAATTACAACTATGAGGGAATCAACACATTCGCCGCGATCGATTCGCCGGTACAGGCATTGATGTTACAGGTCGACCAGGTTCCGGATTCGATACCCGATTCGCTGCCCGGTCCTACCTCAGTTGCCTCGCTTAGCTGGGGGTACCAGGTAACCGTATACCCCAATCCTGCCGAGGATCATGCCGTTTTATCGATCCTATCGGGACGTGATGAACCGGTTATCGTCGACTTGTTTGCCATCGACGGTCAGCATATCAGTAGCATATCTTACCGGGTCCGGGCAGGTATCAACCAAAGGACCATTGCTTTAGACAACCTCAGTAGCGGGGTCTATTTTCTGAAATGTGTTTTCAAGGATCATACCGCTGTAAAAAAGATAATCCTCCGGTAATTGATCACCCTCCTCGTTGAAGAGGCTGTTTCAAATGACGATAAATTGGCAAAAATTTGACTAATGAGAATCGCGTACAAATTGAAACAGCCTCTTTTTTTTGAAGCATGCCTTTACGGGCCGATCATGGCACTCCACCGGCTAACTCAATAGGGATTTTACCCTAAGCCGGCTTCCGGGGTTATACTTTTATTAGCTAAGTTGTAATTTTGGTTAAAATCGCTTCCGATGATTTATTATGATTCCCGTGATTGGGCCAGTAATATTTTGCATTTTTTTACCAGCAATGTTTTAAAAGTATTGCTGACCTATGTTCTGGTGATCGGTTTGGTCACCACAATGATCACGGTTTTATTGATCGACATTGTCCATTGGAAGGTAAATATTCCGCCGGGGATATTTTACCTGCATGGCATCATGCTGGCCTTATTATTGATCTTCCGGACACACACGGCCTTCGGTAAGTGGAAGGAGGGAAGCCGCCAATGGGCAAGCCTGATCAATCATTCCAGGAATCTGGCCCAGGTTTTTCACCTGGCATTAGGTGCGGAAGATCGGCAAAGCCGTGAACGTTTCGGCCAACAGATCGTCAACTATGGTATTGCCTTGAACCGTCATTTAAGAAACGCTACCGATAAAACCACCGGCCTTTTGGGCCTGGAGCGGGAAGAAAAACAACTTTATCAAAACAAACATCACCTCCCTAATCATATGATCAGGCAACTGCATCAATTGCTAAACGGACTATGGACTGCAAAGGCTCTTTCAGCAGATCATCACCAACTCCTGAATAAGAAATTGGCTGCATTATCCGATATTGCCGGTAATTGTGAACAGATCCGCCAGACACCTCTGCCGTTTTCCTTCAGCACCTTTATCAAAACCGGTATTATCCTTTATTGCCTGGCCATACCCTTTGGATTTATCGGGAGCTTAGGCTACCTGGTGATCCCTGCCGTAATGTTTACCAGTTTCTTGATATTGGGATTAGAAATATTGAGTGAAGAGATCGAAGATCCGTTCGGCGCCGAATGCAATGACCTTCCCCTGAGTGAGTTCAACCGGTCGGTTGAAAGAGATATTTATGAAATCCTTGAGCTGGATCATAAGGTAATGCCATTGGAACAGCCTAAGGCCTATGAAAAGCGATACTAACCTTCCTATTGACCGGGATAGCCTCATGCGGAAGTTGATAGCAAAGCATGCTGATTTTATTTCCTGCCTGAATTTATTAAAAGATCGAATCTATGCCTGAAAACCTGAATGTTCTATTTATCACACCCAAAACCGAAGAAATAACCCAATTCGAAGGGTTGATCCGGGATCAACAAATACCTATCAACCTCTTTCCCGCCAATGACCTTGCAACGGCCAAGGGTACCATAGCCACTGAAAAGATAAATACGCTGGTAAGTGATTATCATTTACCCGATGGTAGCGGCATGGAAGTGATCGAATTGGCCGGATCCAAACCGGTGTTGTTCATTGCCGAGGAAGGTGACGACGCTATTGTCGCTGAAGCCTTTAAAAAAGGCGCTGCCGATTTTATCACGCGTGATGATGACCGGCAATACCTTAACCGGCTCCCGAATTCCATCGAATACGCATTGAACCTCCAGCAAACCCATCAACGCCTGGAAGAGGCCAATAGAAAACTGAAAAAGTTCTCAGCAGTGGTGGAAGAAACCGATAATGCCGTTATCCTTACCAACCAGGACGGCCTGATCGAATGGGTTAACAAAGCCTTCTGTAAAATGACCGGATTTTTAGCGGAAGAATTTATCGGTACCCGGGGTGAACAATTCAGTAAGATCAATGAAGACGGGCCTTCGCCGATAGAACATCTTAATGAAGTGCTGGACAAGAAAAAATCGATCAGCTACGAGGCACAGCGCAGAAAGAAAGATGGCACTTCCTTTTGGACCAATACCAATTTGATCCCGATCCTCGATGATGACGGTGAGATCCTGCAAATTGCCTCCGTTAGTACCGATATTACCGACAAAAAAGCCAGGGAAAAAGAATTAGAGCAAGCGAAAAAAAGGGCCGAAGCCTCTGAAAAAACGAAGGAAGAATTCCTGGCGAATATGAGCCATGAGATCCGGACGCCCCTCAATGCTATTCTTGGATTTACCGAACTTTTATTAAAAACGGAGCTGAATGCCGCCCAACTGGAACATATCAAAACCATTAAAGTTTCCGGCGACAACTTGCTGGTGATCATTAATGACATCCTCGATTTTTCAAAGATCGAAGCAGGAAAAATGGAGCTGGAACGGATCCCTTTCAGCCTAAAGGAACTGATCAACGCCACGCAGGCCATGCTCGAGCCGAAAGCCAAGGAAAAAAACCTGAAATTCAAGGTAGCCCGGGAAGGATCCTTCCCGGATGTATTGGTCGGTGATCCGGTCAGGTTAAGCCAGATCTTATTGAATCTTCTGAATAATGCCATAAAATTCACAGATGAGGGAGATGTAACCCTAACCACCCGGCAACTGGCGAATTCCCATAACATTCTGACCCTGGGCCTGGAGATCAAAGACACCGGGATCGGTATTGCGGAAGAAAAATTGCCAAAGATCTTCGAAAGCTTCACCCAGGCGGCTTCCGATACTACCCGTAAATATGGTGGAACAGGATTAGGCATTACCATTGTGAGGAGATTGGTAAAACTGATCGGCGGTAGCATTAATGTTTCCAGTACCCTGGGCTCGGGTACCACCTTCCTGTTGAACCTGCCCTATGACATCCATGAGGATCAATCCTTATTCGATGGACTGGATACATCGGAACCCGAAGCATTGTCCTTTGACGGAAGTATACATATCCTGCTTGCGGAGGATAACCGGATCAACCAAAGGCTGGCGATGGAAGTATTGAACGGCTTCGGATTCACAGTAGATCTGGCGGAAAATGGCGCTCAGTGCGTGGAGAAACTGAAAACCGGGACTTATAACCTGGTATTGATGGACATCCAAATGCCGGAGATGGACGGTTACCAGGCAACAAATGCTATCCGCAATGATCCGGATGAAAAAATAAGCAAACTACCCATTATAGCGATGACCGCTCATGCCATGCAGGAAGAGGTACGGAAATGTATGGATTCCGGGATGAACGATTTTATTGTCAAGCCTTTTGACCAGGCCCTGCTGTATCAGAAGATCCTTAAATGGGGGCAAGGAGATACCACAGGAACAGGATCGGAACCTGAACTGGTTTCACCTCCCCAAGCAACTATTCTCGACCTGGATTACCTGGCCCATATCGCAAATGGTAACAAAGCCTTCATGGCTGAGATGATCGAAATGATCCTGACGGATGTACCCATCGATCTGGCAGAAATGGAAAAGCACCTGGAGGCCCTGGATTATGAGCGGTTGCATCATATTGCTCATAAAGCCAAGTCGGCGTTGCTGATGACCGGTAATAAGGAGATCGAAGAACTGATCAAGCTGATCAATAAGTGCGCCTCGACGGAAACCGATACCCACAAGCTTCCGGAATATATTAAAAAGTTGATAACCTTGTGGTATGCGGTTGTACCGCAGCTAAAAGAACAAGAGCAAGCGCTCAAACAAGGTTAATAGCGGTCCTATGATCCCTGATGGTTTTTCATCTTCTCGAGGATCCTTTTACAGTTTTCCAGATGTTGTTGCTTGAGCGGTTCCCGATACTGCTTCCCGAAACTGGTAAAATAGTGGTGGTTACCTAAAAAACTTACCTGTAGTTCGTACCACTGCAGCTTCGTTTGGATCATATCCCGTTCCTTATATTCATCGAACAATGTCCAGCCGATAGCCTCATAATCGTCGCGGCCCAGGTAGTCGAGGTCGGCATCACAAAGGATCTCTTCCATTAGATTTTCAGGATGTTGAGGAATAGTGGTGGAAAGGATCATATGGCAGATCGCTTCAATTGCCTGCTGTTCATACCCATATTTTGGCAATACTGTCCGGGCGCGGTCGCAGCCCGCTATTTCGTGGTTGTTATAGGTAACCAATAAGCCGCTATCATGGAATAGTGCAGCCGTCCGGATCAAAAGCGCCTCCTGTTTACCTACCTTTTCATATTGGGCGATCTGCTTGGCGGATTGCATCACATCCAGGATATGCCGGTAACTGTGATAATGATAACTTCTGGGCAAACCACGCTGGAATTCTCCAAGCATAAAGGTTTCCGCTTTTTCGTATTGCATGCAATTCTGATTATTAGCTTTAGGAATATTATCAGACCTAATTGAACGCCATCCGGCCTTGATCTATTACCCACCCCAAAGAGAAATAATACAGCCCTTTTTTAGCAAATATCCTCCCGGTTCTTTTATTGTAATTAAACTTTATTTAATAAAAAAATATCGCCATTAATATAGTACTTAATTTCTGAACTAGCGTCTAAATTCTAATCATTTTTATATAACTTTACGCGCTGTTTCCTTAATCTGATGCATTGATATCCAAAATAAATGTAAAACCTTTCTCACTCAGCAACCATAAATTTATGTCATGAATAAACAAAGGACCTTATCTGTATACCTTGTTGATGATGATAAAGTATACCTGAAGGGTTTGGAGCATAGTTTAAATGAAAAGCTTGCCGATAAGATCCGGATAAAAACTTTTCAAACGGGTGAGGACTTTTTGAAATCGATAACCGAACCACCGGATATCGCTATTTTGGATTATTACCTGAACAGCCGGGAAAAAGATGCCATGAATGGTATATCGGTACTGAAAAAGGTCAAAAAAGCAGCACCCGGAATACAGGTGGTGATGCTGTCCGGCCAAGATAACATCGATATTGCGGTTGATTCCATGAAAAACGGAGCTTTCGACTATATCGTCAAAAGCGAAGGGGCTATGGTCAGGGCTGAAACGGTGATCCGGAACATTCGCGCCTCACTTCGGCAGGTTGAATTGTTAAAGATCTACAAAGCAGGCTTCACCATCGTATCAATTATACTGGCCGCCATTTTAATGACGACTTTCGTATTATACATATTCTTTCCGGAACTGGTAAGATTCAATCCTTAGCCCTCCCTGGTCATCCGTGTTTTTTTCCTTCCTGCCGGCTTATATTCTCTGGGAACCTGATCCCGTAGCATGGCAAGCCGGACCAATGGTCCTCAGGTGGTATGGCGTTTTGTGGTTCCTGTCCTTTCTGGCAGCCTACTTTATCATTGAATATATGTTCCGCAGGGAAAACCGGCCCAATGAAAAAGTAACGGATGGCATATTACTCGTTTTTATCGGAACATTGATCGGGGCTCGTTTAGGACAGGTGATCTTCTATGATCCTATCCATTATATCATTCATCCGATAGAAATTTTTATGATCTGGGATGGAGGCATGGCCAGCCATGGCGGGATCGTTGGTATGACCATTGCCCTCTGGTTGTTTTCAAAAAAAAATCCGGACTTCCGGTTGTTATGGTTGGCCGAACGGACTGCCATCGTTTTTTTGCCCGGCGCCTGCCTGATCAGACTGGCTAACCTGATCAATTCGGAATTGGTAGGCGTTCCCACATCTGTGCCCTGGGCATTTGTCTTCACCGCGGTGGATCAGGTTCCGAGACATCCGGTTGTTTTATATGAAGCGATCTTCTATGGATTGCTGTTTTTAGCAGTATTTGCTATCTACCGGAAAAAGCTGGATTTCAGACCGGGCTTCTATATAGGATTGATCTTTTCCATTGCCTTTAGCTTTCGTTTCCTGGTAGAATTCCTGAAGTATTCCGATTCCTCCCTGTCTGCCCGGATTGGGATCAGCAATACCCAATTGTTGAATCTACCTTTTATCGGGATCGGTATTTGGATGTGGTTAATCTCCGGGAAGAGAAATTTTTTCAAAAAAATTTTATCACTCTGAAATAGGCAAATATAATCTCATGGAAAAATATAATTTGGTAAGAATGTAGAAATCAAAACATGAATTCTATTAATTTTGTCATAGATGATGCCTTTAAGTAAATTATAGAAATACTATACTTGTTCGACACGGAAACTTTTAATATATTGTATCGAAAATAATGCAATAATTATTATTTTATATTTAATATTAAACAACGATGGGCCATAAGTCACGAGGAGAAGATATTTCATCGACGATGAAATATTGCTGTTGCCGATCCGAATGACTACCTCCATCCCGGGAGATATATTGATCCTTCCGAAAACAGTCCTCCGGTATTTAATCCCTGGTACATACCGGAATTTCAACAGGAAGAAATCTTTAGACGGCACCTGGAGATCCTGAGCATTCGCTTCATTTTATTGTTTGGTACCTGATCCATCTGCATACTCGATTGGGGTATTTCAGGGAAAAGGTATTTCCATGATTTGTTGAATGATTTTTTAAAGCAATATAGCTACTAATCAAATTGAATCGTGATGCCTTCAAACAACACGCAGCTTGAAGAAATAAAGGCGATGATCTCCGAATTTGTGGTCGGAAATTATGATGCAAAAAGTAAAGGAACCGCCGGCGATCCTGAACTCGACATCATATTGGGGTCCCTGAATATTTTAGGTGATGTCCTAAAGACCAAACATCACCCTCCGGGAGAAGAGCAGTTGATCAAAGCCGTACTTAGGTCCAGCCCCGACCTGATTCTCCGGGTTAACCGAGCAGGCGAATACAAGGATTTTATTGCCAATAATTTCAATGACCTGCTGATCCAGCCGGATAAGATCAAAGGCGCTTCCATTGCCACCACACCATTCCCCGAACAGGTCAAAAAAGATATGTTATACTATTTGGATAAAGCCATCGGCACAGATGTGATCCAATACTATTCCTATGAGTTGGACATACATGGCAGCACACAATATTTCGACGCCAGGATCGTGAAGGTCGAGGAGGATGAAGCCATTTGTTTTGTGCAAAATACCACCGATAGCAAAAGGTATGAGCGCAGGCTGGAAGATAATAATCGGGATTTAACCAATCTTATCAATACCTTTCCGGGTATTGTATATCGTTGCCTGCCACAGCCCAAGCGAAATTTAGTATATATTAACGAAGGATGCGGGGAACTGACCGGGTATAGAACAGATCAAATGTTGAGGGACCTCAGAAGATTATCCGACATTATCCATGAAGATGACCGGGCCCACGTGGAAAAAACCCTGCTGAAAGCCCTGTCCGAAAAACAACCTTACCGGATCGAATACCGGATCATAAGCCGCCACCAGGAAGTCATCAAAGTTTTTGACCAGGGTATGCCCCACCTTGGTGAAGATGGAGATATCATAAGCCTGACCGGCTTTATAACAGACGTTACCACTCGTAGCCTGATAGAAGATGCTTTGATTGCCAGTGAATCCAAGTACCGGTCGCTGGTAGAAAATATGAAAGAAGGTATCACGGTTATGGATAATGAGCAAAAGATAATCTTCGTCAACGACCAGTTTTGTGAAATGACCGGCTTCAACGAAATGGAATTGATCGGCTTGAAAGGAGAGGATCTTGTATATGAACCGGACAGGGAGCTTTTCAACCGGAAACTCAGCCAAAGGGGAAAAGGGGTATCCGACCAATATGAGATCCGTTTGAAAACAAAATCCGGGAAAATATTTTGGGATCTGGTCAAAGGCTCGCCGGTATATGATCAGAAGGGTAATATTACCGGCGCTATGGGAACCCATACGGATATGACCGCCTGGAAAAATGTGGAGGAAAATCTCCGGATCAAAAACGAAGAACTGGAAACCTTCATTTACAGGGCTTCCCATGATCTGAGAGGGCCGATTGCAACCACCCAGGGTTTGGTAAAAGTAGCTGCTCAGCGATCTACCAACCTGGAAATGTCATCCTACCTGCAATTGATCCAGGAAACAACCAAAAAGCTTGAAAATATTCTGGACGATCTTACCCAGGTAGCTTTTATCAAGCAGGGGTCTTTGGATATGACCGTCTTGAATTTCAACGATATCATTTCCACCATTAAAGATCATTGCAGCGACCAGCCCAATTTTAAAAAGATAAAATTCAAGGTGAAGAACAGGGTTGATGATCCTATTTATTCGGATGAAAAACTGGTGGAGATCTTCCTCAGAAACCTCATTCAAAACAGTATCAAGTATTTTGACAAGGATTGCGAAAACCCCACTATAGAAATATTCCTGGAAACCCTGGGCGGGGAAGTTTGTATCAAAATAAAGGATAACGGCATCGGGATCCCAAGGGCTAACCAAAAAAAGATCTTCGATATGTTTTACCGCGGTACCGAGCAGTCGAACGGATCGGGGTTGGGCCTGTATATTGTTAAAAATGCGGTTGAAAAATTAGGCGGCCGGATCTCTTGTACGAGCGAGTTGGGCAAGGGCAGTGAATTCACGGTTTATTTACCGATATCCTCCTCCTTTCATTCCGAAGAAGAATTAGCCCTGATGTGATAGCCGCGCTGTCAATGAAGGATGGGTTAATAACTTCGCACCTAATCTTCCAAAACGGAAAAGCTTATCTGAGAGGCGCCGGTCTCCGATCGGTAAACTTTATGAGTGGCTTTGATAAAGTCATCTGCGTCGGCCTCGAAAATATTGGGGACATATTTTTGCGGATTTCTATCAACCAATGGAAACCAGGTGCTTTGAACCTGTACCATCAGCCGGTGGCCTTGTTTAAAGGTGTGCAGGATGTCCTGCAGCGGTAAACTTACTGCTGTCATCTCACCGGGCGTGAATGGTTTGGGGGATTCATAGCTATCCCGGAAGCGGCCACGGATCACTTCACTTCGCACCATTTGCTGATAGCCTCCCATTTTAATAGGCTTGGGATTATGATCAAATTCCGGGTGGTCGTCAGGATATACATCGATAATTTTGACAACCCAGTCTGCCGCCGACCCGGAGGTCGATACCCAAAGCCTGGCAAGCAGGGGGCCGGCAATGGTCATATCCCTGGTCAGGGGTTCGGTTTGGTAGACCAGCACATCGGCTCTGCGGGAAGCAAAACGCTGATCATCGGTCATATATTCCCGGGTCATATTGTTGACGATAGATTCGGTAAAGGGTACGGGCTTATCCGGATCACTGATGAATTCGTCATAGGCATCTTCAGCAGCCGGAAGATCTTTCGATAATTGGCCGTCGGCAGCAAAATATAAAATTCTTTCGCTCATTCCCGACGGAGGCCACTGATCGAACTGGCGCCAGATATTATGTCCGGTTTCAAACATATAGGCTTCCGGCAGGTTGCCGTCGGGAGCACCTTTCAGGTGATGATCAAAGAACATGATCTCGATCTTTTCCTGGTAAAAAACGGACGGCGCAGGGTCGTCGCCAAAAAATACGTTCCCCAGCCGCGTACCGTCATCCCTGGCCCATCCGCCATGCCTCCAGGGACCCATCACCAGGATGTTTTGCGATTGGGGGTTGTTTTTTTCTATCGTCCGGTAGATCTGGAGCGGGCCATAAAGATCTTCCGCATCATACCATCCGCCAACCGTCATAACGGCAGGCCGCATATTGACCAGGTGTGGCAGGATATTCCTGTCCTGCCAGAAAGTATCATAATTGGGGTGGGCGATAATGTCTTTCCAAAAGTCGATGGTATCGCCATAGAATTTTTTGTTAATAGACTTTAACGGACCGACCTCTTCCAGGTAAAAACGGTAGCCGTCGGGGGTAGGGTATTTAAACCGTTCTCCCCATTCCATGGTAAGCCCATGCCGGGGTTGTCCGAAAATGGCCAGGAAATTAAAGGCGTGGGGGAGAAAAAATGCCCCGTGATGGTGGAAATCATCCCAAAACCAATCCGCGATGGGCGCCTGGGGGGAAACCGCTTTCAAAGCCGGATGAGCGTCGATGGCGCCGGCTGCGGTATAGAAGCCGGGGTAGGAGATCCCCCACATACCCACTTT
>JANQFB010000559.1 GCA_028278085.1 Chitinophagales bacterium | reverse complement strand
TACCAAACGGCCGCAACTGTCCGACCTCCGGGAATCCGGCGCTATCGAGCAGGATGCCGATATGGTCTTATTCATTTACCGGCCGGAATATTACCAGATCATGGAAGATGCCGACGGTAATTCCTTACAGGGTATTGCCGAGATCATCATCGCCAAGCACCGGAACGGTCCCTTGATGAATGTTCCCCTGCGGTTCATTGATAAATTCGCCAAATTCATCGATCTGGAACACGGGGAAATGGAGCAGTATTCCGGCGGCCTGGATTTCGGTAGTTCCGAAGGCGGCACCATCACCCGGGGTTCGCGGATGAACGACATGGGCGATGAACAACCGCCGTTTTAGCCGTCTTTCTATTTGACGGGTTCCCTTTTTTAGCAGATATTTTTCTATCTTGAACCCGAATTACAGTAGGTTGTCAACCCTGCTCTAATGGAAAAGTTCAAGATATCCGGCCTGGATCTCAGAGCCCTCGGCATGTTCCGCATCATCGTCGGGCTGAACCTGATCTACAATATCCTCAGGTACCGGCTTTTTTATATCCGTGAGTTTTATACGGCCGATGGCCTGATGCCCCGGGCGGAGATCGCCAGGCTCTATGGCGAGCATTTTACCCTGATCGACTGGTTGCACGAGCCGTGGATGGTGAGCATATTCATGGTCCTGGGGCTGATCATTGCCGCATTTTATACCCTTGGTTTCCGGCCCGCCCTGACCGGGTTTTTAGGCTTCATCTGGTTATGGAGCATTATCCATTATAATCCTTTCCTGTCGCATGGTGTGGAATTCCTGATCGAAGTTTCACTGTTCTGGGGTATGTTCTTACCCCTGGGCGAACGGTTCAGCTTGTTCAAGCCCGCGAGGCCGGTGGATAAACAAGTGGTTTGGGATTTGCCGGTTTTTGCCATATTGTTCCAGATCGCGATCATCTATCTGACCAGTACGATCACCAAAACGGGCGAATTCTGGCGGGCAGGAGTGGCCGTGGAAAGTGTGATGGGAGACCTGACACACGCCGGACTGCTGTCGGGATGGTTGGCACAACTCCCCGGGCTTTGCAAATTCCTGAGCTATGCCACCCTGGTGATCGAAGGAGCGATACCCTTACTCATCTTCAGTCCGATAAAAAATGGTTATGCCAGGTTAACAGCAGCGGTGTTATTATTCGGATTGCATGTTTCGCTCGGACTGAGTATGGAAGTCGGACCTTTTTACTTGATCACCACCGGATTTGCCGTTCTGTTACTACCCAAAATGGTATGGGATAAACTAAAGGTTCCCGCCGATTATAATTTCGGACAGATCCATTGGACTAAGTATACTTTTCAGCCCGACGTCAGGCAACGGCTGATCCTGAAAAGGGTGATAGCCTTGGGGATCATCGGGGTGCTGGTCCTGGCCTTTCAGAAAAACCTGGCCAAATGGCGGTATAATAGTTATTGGTCCGACACGATCAAAAACAACGCTGTCCTGGATGTCGTGGCGCGGTTAAAAACACCCCTGATCGGCGTTTCGGGCATATTCCGCCAATCCTGGTGGTTATTTGCGCCTGATCCTCATAAGGACATGGGTTGTGTGATCATGACCGGGATCCTTCCCGACGGTAAAGTGATCGACTTACATAGCGGAAAGGTATTGTTTCAACTGGATCCTTCCACCGGAAAGTTCGATACCGTCAACACCCCGAGGGTGCAGGCAACCGGGGCAATGTTCATCTATTCATTCTACATCCGGCGCAGCTACAAGGACCTGGATGAAGCGGTTTTTAAGAACTGGGCCCAATATGAATACGGGCGATGGGTCGTCAAAAATCCTGGCATCCAATTGCGCGAATACAGCCTGATGCTGTACAGCCTTCCGACCAGTCTCGAACAAGGCCAATTGGTCCGGAAACCCAACCTCGGTGTTTTGCATACGCAACCTTTGTAAGAGATCATTCCTATCCGAATACTGTAAATTGATCCGGGATAGAATGATGAAAGGGGAATGATAAATAGTGAATGATGAAGTTCTTTCTTCATTGAAGTTACTACTGCTTACTTCATCATTCTTCAATTCACCTTCATCATTCAAAATTCCTTTCACCCCACACATTCATATTGTTCTTGATATACCACAGTTGCCCCCCGTCATCCATTACCTTATACAGGTCCACATCAGCGGGTCGGATCAACAGTTCGTCGATATAGATCTCCTCCGACAACAATGGATCGCCTTTGGAACGCAGGCGGATGATGTTTTGAGGATTGTTAACTTGGAAAAAGAATTCATTCAAGGC
Organism: Chitinophagales bacterium; assembly: GCA_028278085.1. Lineage (GTDB taxonomy): Bacteria > Bacteroidota > Bacteroidia > Chitinophagales > JANQFB01 > JANQFB01. The sequence goes on along the minus strand of JANQFB010000559.1, from coordinate 15,374 downwards.
CCAGTGCCGGTCATACAGGATCGATACAAAAGGCTGGAATTCGAAAGAAGCAACCGTCTGATTAGCCGGATCCACTTCATCCAGCCACATCTGGCAATAGGAAAATTGATTCCCGGCATTATAAAACCAAAAGCTGATGATATAATCCTGCCCGGGATCGAAGGCTCCAGGCTTACTTTGATAAACTACCTGGTGTTCCGTTTTTTTCGCCCGGTAAGCGCCTTTGCCCCGGTAGGCAAACGGCGCAGCTTTCCGCTCAAAGCCATTATAGTAACCTTTAAAAGACCGTTCGGGGTAATAAAATCCCGATATCGAATCAAAGGGTAAAGTTTGTTCGGCCCTTCGAAACTCATCCATAAGTCCGGTTGGATGATTGTCCAGCAATGTTCCGGGATGCACGCTGGCTAAAGTATAATTGCCCAGGTCAGTCAGGGGCGTTGATTGTTGCCAAACCAATTGTTCCAGGCTATTCAGCTCTTCCTTCGACCACAGCACCAGGAATGGCTTTTGACCGGATAGATGGTCTTTGATTGAAATATCCTTGTAAAAAGGATTGAAAAGCTGAAGGATGGCTTCTCCCTCCGTGAGGGAAGGACGTGCCAGGAAAGTACCGATCATCGGTAATCCTGTAAAATAGGACAACCGGATGGAGAGCTGTTCGGAACGGGGTGTCCCGCCGTAATCGAAGGGGGTATGCCACTTGTAAAAGAAGGGTAGGGGAAGGATCGCCTGGTATTGATCCGGGCCGACCGTTGGAAAATTTTCCTGGAACAAACCCTTTCCGGATCGATCATCTTTAAAGAAGTTAGAGAATTGCGTAATGGATTGGCTAATGGAATAGTGGGCTGCAGCGCCTTCAACGATCATCAGGCCGACGGCGAGGGTGATGAGCAGATGGGCGGCTTTCGGCACGAAGCTCCGGGCCAGGATGATGAGGCTGAAAACCGTAATGACATAATAAAAAGCCCAGGCAAACCGCCCCAGGCCGATAAATTGTTTCAGCACAGGTATATGATCGATCAGCCCGCCAAAGAGCGTTTTAAACGGAACGCCCAGGGCAAAGACCAGCAGGAGCAGCGCCGCGAACAGGTAAGGAAAAAATTCGGGATGCAGATGGTTTTTCAGGCTTTGTTTCCTGGCCAGTAATAAAAGCAAGCGGCCAAACCAGAAGAGCACCGTCAGGATGGCGGCCAAACCGATGTATGTGCCCACCAGCATCCAGGGTTGATCCGTGGGCGGTGCGAAACCGAAGATCGATAAAACAGCATCATAAAGCGGTTTCAGCCAGGAATGGTTCGGGTATAGGATCGACCAGCCGGATGCCCGGAAAGCCGTAACAAATGGCCACTCAAAGCGTCCTTCGTGGGTATCGAAAAGCATCTGTGATACATAAACAATGGTCAACGGCACGAAAACCTGGATAAGCAGGTGGGTATAAGATCCGATCTTTTTAAAAGCCTTTTTATCCGGATAGAACCACCCGAAAACCAATACCCAAAAAGTAAATCCTGCCAGGATAAAGCCCAGGTAGGTATGCACGTAGAACCAGCAAAGCGTATGTAAACCGATCGCCAGCGACCAGCGATACGGTTGTTTGCTTTTGATAAAACGGAGCAGTAAATACCAGCCCAGGGGAAAAAAGATGGCATATGACAGGGCATAATGCCCGAATGGCCACAGCAATACCTGGGATGATAACAGGCTGATCCCCGTAGCTCCGGCCATACTGCTGTAAACGGACAGGCCGAATTGTTGCAAAATGAGGTATAGGAAAATCGAGCAGCCGGTAATGGAAAAGATCATCAGGAGGTTCAAAAAACCAATACTATAATCGCTGATATCGACGATCGATCGGGAGAAAAATTTATAGATATTGGCGACCAGCGGATGGCAATCCACGTAATGCAGGTATTCCCCATAGGGATATTTCATGCCGTCGAAATGTCCGTAATGCGGATCATGTTTGATGTGATAAGCGTAGCTATAATAATTGTTCAGCCCATCCACATCAATGGCAAAGAAATAGCTGTTCGGATGGAAAATGGCAGGGCCATAAAAAAACAGCAGGCAGCCGATGGAGATCCCGGCAGTTAACAAAAGGCCATGTACACGCTTCATATTTCGGTATTTCCTGACTCAGATCCGCAAACCGATCATACAAACATCATCTACCTGCTCCTCGGCTCCCCGCCAGGATTCGAAGGCTTCCTCCAGCTTTTGCCGTTGCAGGTCCATCGGATCATCCCGGATAGTCAACAACAGTTTTCTAAGATTGGCGGCTTTGAATTTTCGATTCTTCGCCCCGCCAAACTGGTCTACATAACCATCCGAAAAGATATAGACCGTATCACCGGTTTGCAGTTGAAAGGTATGGGATTCGAAAGGCGTCATCCGGATAAATTTTCCGATCGGCTGTTTGCTGGCCTTGGTTTCCAGGATCTCCCCGTTGCGGATGATCCAGATCGGGTTGTAGGCGCCGGCATATACCAGGGTATTACCCGTAAGGGCGCATAAGGCGATATCCATGCCGTCTTTCACCTCTTCATCACTCTTTTCGAATTCGGCAATCACGATCTCCCGGACTTTATCCAGGATCTGACCTGGATTGGTCAACCGGAACTCCCGCACTGCCCGGTTCATGGCATTATGGCAGATCACGCTGACCAGCGCCCCCGGAACACCATGTCCCGTGCAATCCGCTGCCGCAAAAAGCGTTGTATCGCCTACTTGTTCGATCCAGTAAAAATCACCGGCTACAATATCTTTGGGTTTATAGAGGATAAAGGATTGTTTCAGGTATTTCCGGACGATCTTTTCCGGCGGGAGGATAGCCGTTTGGATCTTCCGGGCATAACGGATGCTGTCGGTGATCTCCTTGTTCTTTTTATCGACGATCTTTTTCTGGAGCTCTATGGTCTCTTTTTGGCTACGGGTAACCCGGAACCGGTTATACAGGAAAATGCTGAACAAAGCCACCAAGCCCAATCCGCCGCTGATCGAGCCGATCACCAGATTTTTCTGCTGCCGTTCCGCATCGGCCATGGCTTTTTGCTTATCCAGCTTTGCCTGGTTTTCGGCTGTTTTGATGGCTTCCTTCTTTTCATATTCATACTGGAACTGCTGTTTGATCGCCAGTTTTTGGTTTTTTTCATTTTGCACACTGTCGCGCATCCGGATATGAAGCTGGTACAGGTCGAAGGCTTTGCGGTAATCGCCTTCTTTATGATAGATCTTCGAAGCCAGGCCCGATGCGATCTCAATTTGCATGGGATAACCGAGCTCCCGGGCCATGGCCAGGCTTTTCTCTCCATGCTTTTTGGCAATGTTGATCTTACCCCGGTTGAAATACATTTTGCCCATTTCGAAATGAATGCTCGCCAATCCTTTTTTATCCCCTAATTCTTCCCGGATGGCCAGGCTACTTTCGTAATAATCTTTGGCTTGCGGATGGTTACCCATGATCTCATACACCACACCGATATTGTTGTAAGAGAGGGCGATACCCTTTTTATCCCCCATCTCTTTTCTTATCCTCAGTCCTTTGGTATAATATTCCAGCGCCCTTTCGATATTCCCTATATTTTTATACAGAAAACCTATATTGGTATAGGATGTTGCCATACCCCTGGCATAGTTTTGCTCCTCATCGATCTTCAGGCATTTGAAGTAATATTCCAGGGCGTTCTCGTATTCCCCCTGATCCTGGTACACGTGCCCGATGTTGTTATACAAAGTGGCCATACCGTTTTTATTATTCAGATCCTCCATGATTTTCAGGCCCCTGGCATAATATTCCATTGATTTTCCGATTTGTCCCAGGTTCTTATAGATCAATCCGATATTACTACAGGTATAAGCAATGCCTTTTTTATTGTTCAATTCTTCTTTGATCGCCAGACCCTTAAAATAATATTGCAAGGCTATTTCCGACTCCCCATTGTTTTTGTGCACCATGCCCAGGTTCCCCAGGGTGCCGGCAAGAAAGAACAAATACTTTTGTCGCAACTCAGGCGGCAATTCTTTAGCTAATTGAGCTTCGCATCTTTGCTTGATCAGCAGGTTATATTTTGGCCAGACCGCTTCATCCCAAACAGCCTTAACGATATCCGTAAGATATTGCAATTGCACGGTGTCCGAAGCTTCTTTATGATAAAGGAGCAAAGTAGAATCGATCAACTGCCGGTCGGTCTCCGACATGTCCTCCAACACCAGGGAGTCGATAAGGTAATGGGCTTTATCCGCAAAGGTTTGGGCTGCCCATGCCCACCAGGGCATACAAGTCAACAACGTCCATAATATCACAAAACGGGATCGCAAGACAGTGAAAAAGAGGCGGCAGTTTGCTAGTACGCCAATGCGGATGCAATTGACCAATCAGTTTCTTTGTATGCAACTGATCATCAATTTGCTTAATTTGATTAAATAGTATAGTAAGCTCCGCTACGGCGTACTAGTGGCCAGCCGGTTTAACTGAATTATGTCAATTGATCAAAGATAATAATAAATGATACATCAACGCCCCCACAAACTATCACCAGCGTCCACTGGTGATTCGTAATCCGTTAGTAGTTCATCATCCCCCGGTCAATATCCGGATCACCGATCCACCGACCGTAACAGCGTGGTCAGCATCTCCACATCTTCCGGATCGGGATCATGCATCAACCGTTGCCGCACCGCTTCGATCATCGGGTCGTCATGATCTTCCAGGTAAGCCTGGCAATACCCATCTGCCTGCTCATAATACCCCGCTTCCAGGGCATACAGGATAGCTGTCCGGAGGGCCCTATCCCTGTCCGGAAAATTATGGGAGACCAATTGAACAGCGCTGACATAAGCGGCCGGATAATCTAAAAGCAGCTCCTGGGTCTGCAATAGATAATAAAGCGTCCCCGGATCGCCGGGGAAATAATACAACGACCGTTCAAAACTTTGCCGGGCGGGTCCATAGGCTTCCAGGTATTTGAATTGATAGATGCCATTATCCGTTAGCAGGGAGGCATATTTTTGATCATTGTCCGGAAGCGCCCAGGGCTCCAGTTTCCGGATGAGCTGCTGTTTGCGTTCCAGGTAAAGGCCCGGATCGTCCGGGATCAGTTGCAGGGCATATAGCAAATAAGCGCCGGCATGGGCATAATAGGTTTTATAAACCCTGATCCCCACACTTTCCATCCGGTATGACAAAGGTTTCAACAAACTGTTTACCGCAAATACCGGTAGGGCCATCAAGGCCAGGCCTCCGCAGCTTAGCAGGATCCGTTTGGAAACCGGCTGATGGTCGACCTGTTGCGCCAGTAACAAAAGGATAACCAGTAGTATGGGAGCTGGGAAAACAAAGAGGTCCCAATCCATGGGCATGGAAAGCAGTGGATTGAACACAAACAATACCGAACTGATCATGGCCATGGTTAGCAGCATAATATTCAGCGCCGGAGGGTTGGACAAATGCTTTCGGTAAGCGGTAAGGATAACCGCTACCAGGAACAAGGCTGTCGGCGACCACAACAGCATGATATTGAAAAAGTCGAAAATATGGTTCCAACTCTGCAGATTGTAACGGTCGTAAGGTGGGTCCGGGGAGATGATGGGCAAAAAAAGCCGGTCGATATCCCGGAAGTGATCCAGTACCCTGGGATCATTATAATCTTTTAAGACGAAAAAATAACCATATAGCCCGGCCAGGGTAAACGGTAGAAAGATCCACAACCATACCCCGCGGAGACTGCTCCACCGGCCAACAAGTTTTGCTTTTGGGAAATAAGTCATCAAAACCGCCAGTAGCCAGGCAGGGGTGAGTAAATACATTAAGGTGTGAAAGCGGATACCGAAAACCAGCAACAAGGTCAGCACCACCAGCATTAGCGGGTTACGGGATTTCAATTGGCTGGTAAAGAGTAAGAGCCAAACCAACAGGATAAAATAAAGGGGAGCATAGGTGTCGATATGGCCGAAAAAGATCCATAAAAAGGGAGCACCGACCCCGGCCAGGCAAAGGGCTAGCTGCCAGATCCTATTCGACAACCAGGATCTTACCGCATACAACCACACACTCAGAAAGGCTCCCCCGAAAACCGCCCCGGCCCAACGGAATACTTCCCCGTAATTCAAGTTGAATGCATAGGCGATGAAGGTATACACCTGGAAAACACCCCGGCGCCCGTTCCCCGGCTCGAAGGCAAAAGAAAAAAGTTCCCGGTAGAAGTCCGGAGGCAGTTCGGATACCGGATCCCCGAGCAAGGGCTGAAACGAACGGGCATTACCATAGTAATCCGCAACGATCGGAAACTGGTAGAAGCAGATGCCAGCGGTAATAGAGAGCAGGGTGATCACCACTAAAGACAGAGCCTGCTGTAATCGATCCTTTACTGTCAAGCGTGGTAACTTTGGAAAAAAGGGGAGGGAGAGCAGGATGACGCCGGCCAACAGCACTATGTATTTCCAGGGGCCGGGTAAAAAAGCGGTAAAATGCGTCCCCCACCAATCGTCGGGCAGGAGCACACCCAGGATAAAGGGTATGAAAAACAGTACCCCCAGGAGATAGATCCCTTGGTTCCGGTGAAAACGTTCAGGGGAGATCAAGCTATGCCGGCTTATTGGGCTAATATGATTTTTTCACTGACCTGCGCATCATCCGAGGCTATGCTGATCGCATAAACACCGGCCTCCAGGTCTCCAAGGTCGAGCTGCATATCGTTCAGTCCGGCCTCGAGCGCTTGCTCCCGGTTCAGGATCTGCCGGCCCAGGCTATTGTAGAGGATAATATGTGCCGTACCGGATTTTGCCGACCGGTATTTGATCCTTATGCTTCCGGCGGAAGGATTGGGATGTACTTTGATGCGGGCCGGGACAAGCGCATTTTTTGTGGAGGCCGGAAGCGGCGGGTGGATCGCTTTGGTTCTCCAATATCCCCTGCCATAGGTACCCATTCGTAAGGTGGTATCCGGCTCATAAAAATGCATATCCTCCACGACTACGACCGGCAAACCATCATTATAAGGCGCCCAGGTTGATCCGGCATCTTCACTGTACCAAACGCCGAGATCGGTACCCACATACATATTTTGCCCATCGAAAGGATCGACCACGATGGTATTTGCCGGTACTGCGGGTAAGCTATCGGAAATATTGACCCAGGTAGCTCCCTGATCGGTAGACCGGAATACCTGGTTGGTATCGTTAAAGGAACCGAGGGTAGCGTAGAGCGTCCCCGGATTCCAGGGATCTGCTGCCAGATCCGTGATGGGTGAACCGGGTGCCCCGGGCGAAGAGGTCAGCGTTTCCCAGGTAGAGCCGCCATCGGTACTGCGATACATGTCATGGCCATACAATTCCGAAGCATATACAAGGTCGTGGTCGAATTTGTCGTATTCGAAAGTACTGATGAAACCGGTATTGTAAACCGCTTGCCAGTTGTCCCCGCCATCCTGGGTACGATAGATGAAATTATTGTTGGAGGATAACAGGGTTTGATTATCCGCGGGGTGCATCACCAGGGGCATGCGCCACTGATCCGTCATCGAAGTACCGTTATTGATCGATTCCCAAAGACCACCGGCATTCGTGGTTTTCATGCGGATCAGGATCAGGTAGCTGGTGCCATACCAGGTATCTTCGTCCTGGTGATCGATGGTATGCCCGAAGGCATCGCCGCTCATGTCGTTGTTCCAGCCACCGCCGGAATGGGCGGTTTTAGTGGAAAAAGTGCCGACATCCTGTGTACCGCCGATCACGACATCCGGATCGGTTTGGGCAAAAGCAATGGAATAGAACTGGTGGGTGATCAGTCCGTCCGAAATACTGGTCCAGCTATTGCCATTGTCGCTGGTATAATTGATCCCCCCGTCATTGCAATCAAAGAGGTCGCCGGTGAGGGGATGGATCAGGGTTTGGTGATGGTCGGGATGAACGGCATAAGCTGAGTTGGCCGTATCGCAATACACCCAGTTTTGACCGCCGTCAGTGCTCTTGCGCAGGCGGGTGCCGCCGGCGAACAGGGTATTGGTGTCTGCAGGTGAGATCAATATGGTGTTCGCGTACCAGCCCAGGCAAATCGCTTCATACGGCGGGCCGTAACACATGATATCGACATTGGTTGGAATTTCGGTGAAACTATTACCAAAATCGCTGGACTTGTAGAGTCCTTCCAGCGGGCCGCTGCCTACGGCCGGACTTTGGGATACCGCCACATAAATGATGTTGTTATGAACCGGGTGGATGGTGATGCTGGAAAAGCCCATATCTGTAGGTGAAGGTAATCCGTTACCGGTTTGCTGGGTCCAGGATAATCCGGCATTGGTGGACATATAAAATCCGCCGGTGATGGAAGGGCTGTAATAGCGGGCAACGAAATAGAGCCGGTCAGGATCCTGGGGATCCGTTATCATTCTCCCGCCGATCTTTCCCAAAGCAGTGCCATAGTTGTGGCCGCCATCATTGGAATACAGGACGCCGAAAGAGGTGGCTACACATACGATATTGGTATCCGTGGGATGCCATGCGATGTCCATCCCGGCGAAACTCGAGCTCAATTCAGCCGTTGCGTTGGTCATCTGCCAGGTGCCTCCGGCATCGTGGGAAATTAAAATGCCGAAACCGCTGGTAAACTCATTCGAGAATCCATAGCCTTCCCCGGTCGCGATCAGGATGGTATTCGGATTTTGGGGATTGTAAGCCACAGCTCCAATGCCCATGGTGGGGTATTGATCGGTGAGGGGCTGCCAGCTTTGTCCATAGTCGGTGCTGCGCCATAATCCGCCGCTGGCCGAACCGGCTAGCATGGTGTTGGCATCAGAGGGATGAAAAGCTATGGAGATGATCCGCCCGCTGACCGTATCCGGTCCGAAATTCTGCCAGGGTTCCGGCTGACCGGTTTTGGGGGCAAAGGCCTGCTGCTTTTCCCAGGCCTGCCAACGCGCCCAATCCATATTTAGATTTTGGCCTTTATCGCGCCGGGATACCCGGTCAAGTATCCTTTTGTACTGTTTGGAATCCAGGTAATTTTTATCCAGGTGGGGCGGATGTTCGCGATAATCGACCTGGGCCCGCAATAGCGTGCCGGAGATCAACAGCAATAGGAAGATGGAAAATTTCGGCATATCTGGTAGTGGTTTTCGGGCGATCCCGCTCAAGGCTTGGATCTCACCCTATTGGTTTATTGCTTCAAGTTATTATTTACTGCCGACATTAGCAAACCGGTACGGGTGATAATTAGGCCCTATGGCAATTTTGCGTTAAAGTCGACTTAATTTTGACGCAATATTGAGTCATATTTGACATATGACGTTAATTGTTTCATTCTTATTCCTGGCCTGTAATGACCGGGTGTTGCGGGATATCAATTCAATGGGGATATCTGCCAATTAAGCCTCCGCATCCGCAAAATCACCTGGGAATATTGTTATTTTATGGCTAATTTTAGTTGCCACAGCTTTACCCACAAAAATTCAGGGACTCATGAATCGTATCATAATTATTGCAGGAATGATCGGCATATGCCTATCATTCTCATTGATGGCCCAGGAACAATATTCGCGTGTGAAGATCTATACCGATCGTGCCGGTTTGCAGCAATTGGCCGGTTTAGGCGTTGCGGTCGATCACGGCCAGTATAAAAAAGATACCTGGTTTATCGGGGAATTTTCGGCTGCTGAGATCCGGACCATAGAAACCTCCGGGTTCCGTTATGAGGTGCTGATCGAAGATGTGATCGCCCATTACCACCGGCAAAACCAGGAAGCCAGTCGAAGCGGTTCCTCCCGTTCCAACCATTGTCCGGGATCGGGTGTCTATCCCTATCCGACCCCGGCAGGATTCACCCTGGGTTCGATGGGCGGCTACTTTACCCTGGACGAAATGATCGAACACCTGGATACCATGGCTGCCCGTTTTCCTGACCTGATCACGGCCAAGCAGGCCTTTACGACCGATAGCTCGATCGAGGGGCGGCCGGTTTACTGGGTAAGGATCTCCGATAATCCCAATCAAAATGAAACCGAACCGGAAATGCTGTATACCGCTCTGCATCATGCGCGGGAACCGGCTTCTTTGTCGCAGTTGATCTTTTATATGTATTATTTGCTGGAAAACTATGCTACCGACCCCGAAATACAATACCTGGTCGACAACACGGAGCTGTATTTCGTGCCCTGTGTGAATCCTGACGGCTATGTTTACAATGAAATAACAAATCCCAATGGCGGCGGTTTATGGCGGCTCAACCGGCGCTTGAACCAGGGAGGCACATATGGGGTCGACCTCAATCGCAATTATGGCCATGAATGGGCATTTGACGATATCGGTTCCTCACCGATTGAAGGCGATCAGACCTACCGGGGAACCGGGCCTTTTTCCGAACCCGAGACCTCCATTATCAAACAGTTTTGTGAAGATCATAATTTCCTGATCACCTTGAATTACCACACACAAGGTAATCTGCTGATCTATCCCTGGGGCTATATTCCTGCTCTCCTGACCCCCGATTCTTCCACTTTCCTAGAATTCGCCCGCCTGATGACCCGTCAGAATAATTATACTTATGGCACCGGCGATCAAACGGTCGGCTATGTGGTGAACGGTGATTCCGACGACTGGATGTACGGGGAACAGACGGCCAAGAACAAGATCTTTGCCATGACCCCGGAAGTGGGCCCCAACCATTGGTTTTTCTGGCCACCGGATACCGAGATCGAGGGCTTGTGTCGTGACAATGTCTGGCAGAATCTTTCTGCCGCCCGCTTATTGACCAATTACGCAGTAGCCAGCATCCGTTCCCCCGAAATAGTGATCAGCCGCAGCAGCCGGTTGGCCGTCGACCTGATGCGCATGGGGCTGACCGGCAACGGTAATTTTACGGTTCTGGTCGAGCCCCTGGATACCCTGTTGTCCTTCACCGATACTGCCCGCGATTTCAATGCTATGACCCATTTGGAAATACGGCCGGATTCATTCGCCTATACCATAAATCCAGCGGTGAATAGTGGTGAAGCGGTTACGTTTTTAGTGAAAGTCGACAATGGCAGTTTTGTCTTTACCGATACGGCATCGCTGATCTATATCACGGGATCCGTCAGTCTCTCGGATCCGGGCGATGATATGGGCAATTGGGACAACAGCAGTTGGAATATCAGCACCACCGTTTTTCATTCCCCTCCTTCCTCTTTCACCGATTCTCCGGGAGGGGATTATACGCCTAACCAGGATTCCAAGCTTAAGTTACTCGATGCTTTTGACCTGACCGGCGCGGTGGATGCCTATCTGTCGTTTTGGGCACGTTGGGAGATCGAGCCGAATTATGACTATGTCGAAGTGGAAGCTTCCACCGACGGTCAAAACTGGCAGCCACTCTGTGGCCGTTATACCAGCACCGGCAGTCAATACCAGGATCCCGGGGAACCGGTGTATCATGGTTATCAAACCGATTGGGTCAAAGAGCAACTATCGTTAAAAGATTTTATCGGCGGCCCTGCCTGGATCCGCTTTAAGATCGTCAGTGATCAGGCGGTAGAAGAAGACGGTTTTTATTTTGATGATCTGGAAGTGGTCAAAGTCGCCTCCTCCCTGCAAGCAGAAATGGTAGTGAGTGATACGCTGGTCTGCGCCGGCGATACCTTATGGGTGGAAACCAACATCCTGGGAGCCGACCAATATACCTGGCGGCTTGACGGCAACCCGGTTTCCAACCAGCAAAGTGCGGGCATTCCCTTAACGGCAAAAGGGAATTATACGATCAGGCTAACCATTCACCAGGACTCCCAGGCCGATAGTACGGAACTGCAGATCCGGGTGATCGATGAAGTTCCCCAGGCGGATTTCAGCTTTGTGCAACAAAACCAAACCTTCCAGTTCACCGATAAAAGCACCATCGATCCGGTTAGCTATTCCTGGGATTTCGGCGACGGTGGCCAAAGCAACCTTCCGGATCCCACGCATTCCTATACGGCATCAGGTGGCTACCTGGTATGCCTGACGACCACCAACCCCTGTGGCAGCGATACGCATTGCGAAGATATTTCTGTGATCATCGATGGTTTGGCCACACCGGGGCAGGATCGGCCGCTACGGGTTTATCCGAATCCCGTGATGAACCGCTTATTCCTGGAAAATCCGGGAAGCCTGGACAAAGAAGTAACCCTGAATATCTATAATGTGCTTGGCGCCCGGGTCCATCACGACCGCTTAAGCATCCCCGGCGGTGAAACGACTTCCTTCGATACCGGCTTTTTGCCCCAGGGTGTCTACTGGATCTCCCTGAGCGGACAGTCGGGTACGGTGAAACTGGTTAAGGTGAAATAAATGATCGATAACCTTATCGCCGGATCCGTTTCAGCATGGGGTAAACGATAACGGAAGCCAGGATGATCAGGGTCCCCAGGTAGAAACCGGTAGTCATACGCTCCGAATCCTGGAAGATCAGGTAAGCCATGATGATCCCATAAACAGGTTCCAGGTTAAATGCCAGCACAACGGTATATGCCGAAAGGTCTTTCATGACGTCAATGGAGATCATAAACGCGAATGCCGTGCAAATGATCCCCAATACTAACAGGTATACCCAATCCGGCAAAGACAGGGAAAAATCAGGGAACGATCCCGGATCGGTGATCACCAGGAAGAGGCTGATCCCCAGCCACCCCCCGATCATTTCATAAAAAGACAGCGACATAGCATTGTAGCGTTTGATCAATTGCTCATTGATCACCGTGAAGATCCCCGCCAGGAACGCAGCGCCCAGGGCAAATAGGATCCCTTTCCAATAGCGCAGCTCGAATTGGAAGATAATATATAGCCCGAGGATAATGATCAAGCCGATGCCGACTTCTATCCAGGAGATCCTGCGCCGTTTGACCAGGGGTTCCAGGAAGCTGGTAAACAAAGCCGTGCTGGCCAGGCATCCTAAAGTAACCGCAACATTGGATACTTTGATAGCATGAAAAAAGCAGATCCAGTGAAAGGCGATCAGCAGGCCGTTGAAGATCATTTGTCCGATTATTTTCGGGGAAAATACCAATGGGGACCGGTTAAGGACCAGGTAGATCCAGATGGCCAGGGCAGCAATAAGGGTCCGGTACCAAACCAGTGAAATGGCATCGATAGAGATGAGCTTCCCCAAAATGGCCGTGAATCCCAGGATAAAGATAACGGCATGGAGCTTTACATGCTGAAAGAGGTTATTTGGGCGCAATTTTAAGCAGGTAAAGACCTAAGATAGCAAAAATGATATTCGGTATCCATACGCCCATCATCGGGGGAAGGTTCGCATTGGTGGAAAGAGTTGTGGAAAATTGCATGAATACAATATAGGCGAAGCTCAGGGTAATACCGATAGCAATATGCAGCCCTTTCCCGCCCCTGACCTTTCGGGATGCCAGCGAAAACCCGATCAGCGTCAAGACCAAAGTGGCAAACGGGAAGGCTGTCCGTTTATACTTTTCGATCAGGTAGAAGTCTATTTCTTCCACCCCTTTTTTGATCTCCTGGGCGATAAATTCATCCAGCTCATCCGTATTCATCGCCGGTAAAATGTCGATCTTCCGGCCAAAATCTTTGGGCGCCAGCGCTATTTTGAGATCCATTTGTTTCCCCTTTCTGACGGTTTCTTCCAGTCCGTTGTTTTCACGGATCATATAGTCGAAAACATCCCATTTTTCTTTTTGGGAATTCCATTTGATCTTCCGGGCCATTAATTTCGACTCCAGCTCTGTTCCTCTGAAAGTTTCCAGGGCGAATTTATAAGCCGAGCTATCGCCCACGCTATAGTTTTCCATGGAAGCAAAAGTGTTGTCATCCAGTTGAAAATGGATATTCCGGTTGGTATTGTAAAATTTGCTGTTAATATAGGTGTTCTCGAAAATGAATCGCTTTTTATTGGATTCCGGCACCACCCAATGAATGGCGTAATAATCCAGTCCGCCGATAATGATCGCTCCCAGGAAGTAAGGCACCAGCAGCCGGTAAAAGCTGGTTCCCGACCCGATGATCGCCACGATCTCCGAATTATAGGCCATCTTCGATGTAAAATAGATCACCGCGATAAAGGTAAACAGCGGACAAAACTGCACGCCGAAATAGGGCAGGAAATTCAGATAATAATCCACGACAATAGCGGACAGGGGGATCTGGTTTTCGATAAAGTCATCGATCTTTTCCGCTGTATCGAATACGATGGTAATGGTCAGGAACAGGCTGATCGAAAAGAAGAAGGTAACCAGGTACTTGAATAATATATATCGGTCTATTTTTGTCAAACCAGTGCGATCAGCGTTTATGGAATACTAATAATCATATCAGCGCAAGTATCGTTCCAAATACTTACAATCTTTGCGCGACTTTTTTCAGGATTTTGTTTTTCCAATCCGTAAAATCCCCCGCTATGATCTTTTGCCGGGCGGTTTTTACCAGCCAAAGATAAAAGGCCAGGTTATGTATGCTGGCAATCTGAAGGCCCAATATTTCTTTAGACAGGATCAAATGCCGCAAATACGCTTTGGAATATTGCTGACCCGAGGGCAAGTCCGGATCGATCGGGTCGAAGTCGTTTTCCCACTTTTTGTTTTTAATATTGATGATACCCTGCGCTGTAAACAACATGCCGTTCCTGCCATTCCGGGTGGGCATCACACAATCGAACATATCGATCCCCAAAGCTATGGATTCCAGGATATTGGCCGGCGTTCCCACCCCCATCAGATAACGCGGTTTGTCCCAGGGTAAGTATGTGCAGACCAGGTCCGTCATCTCATACATCACTTCCGCAGGTTCTCCCACCGATAATCCTCCGATTGCATTGCCTTCCCCCTCAAAAGCGGCGATGGCTTCCGCGGAGATCTTCCGCAAATCTCGGAAGCTGCTGCCCTGTACGATCGGGAACAGGGTTTGGGCATAGCCATAGCGGTCGGGTGTCCGGCTAAAATGTTCCCCGCACCGCTTCAGCCAGCGATGCGTCAATTCCATCGAATCCTTGGCATAGTCATATGCACAGGGATAGGGCGTACATTCGTCGAAGGCCATGATGATATCGGCTCCGATACTTCGCTGGATATCCATGGCTTTTTCCGGGGTGAATAAATGCCTGGAACCGTCGATATGCGATTGAAAGGTTACGCCTTCCTCGTTGATCTTCCGGTTGGCTGCCAGCGAATACACCTGGTATCCCCCGCTATCCGTGAGCATCGGCCGGTTCCAGCCGGTAAAACGATGCAAGCCGCCGGCCTCTTCCAATATGCCGGTACCTGGCCGGAGATAGAGGTGGTAGGTATTCCCGAGAATGATCTGCGCGCCGACGGGAGATCTTAATTCGTGGTGGTGAACCGCTTTCACTGCTCCGGCAGTACCAACGGGCATGAATATGGGGGTTTCGATCTTCCCGTGGTCCGTTA
>JANQFB010000547.1 GCA_028278085.1 Chitinophagales bacterium | reverse complement strand
TTGTTGCAACACAGCCTTACTGCCGACTGCCAACTCAATTCTAATACAGAAGTACGATTAAACAACCAAACCCTCTCACACTCACTCTCACACTCACTCTCACACTCACTCTCCACACTCACTCTCCACACTCACACTCCTCTACACCATCGCTCCTTGTCCGCTGATCATATTCAGGGCGCTACCGGCTTTGAACCATTCGATCTGCCCTTCGTTATAGGTATGGTTGGTGATGATCTGGTCTTCGCTGCCATCGGCATGTTGCACGATCAAGTTAAGCTGGCGCCCCGGTGCGAATTGATCCAGGTCGGCGAAAGCAAAGGTATCGTCTTCCAGGATCTTATCATAGTCGGCTTCATTGGCGAAAGTGAGGCCTAACATGCCTTGTTTTTTCAGGTTTGTTTCGTGTATCCTCGCGAATGATTTGACCAGGATCACCCGTACACCGAGATGCCTGGGTTCCATGGCGGCATGCTCTCGGGAAGAGCCTTCTCCATAGTTATGATCGCCAACAACGATCGTCGGAATACCGGCGGCTTTATAAGCGCGTTGTACGGCCGGCACGGAGCCATATTCACCGGTTAGCTGGTTTTTCACGGAATCCGCCTGTTCATTGAAATAATTGATGGCCCCGGTAAGCATATTATCGGAAATGTTATCGAGATGTCCCCGGAACCTTAGCCAGGGGCCTGCCATGGAAATATGATCGGTGGTACACTTGCCTTTGGCTTTGATCAGCAGTTTCATGCCGGTGATGTTCTGACCGTCCCAGGGCGAAAACGGTGTTAGCAACTGCAGGCGTTTGGAATCCGGGCTGACGTTGATATGTATACCGCTGCCGTCTTCCGCGGGTGACTGGTAGCCGGCATCTTCGACATCGAATCCGCGGGAAGGCATTTCCTCACCGCTAGGTTCGTTCAGTTTAACCTGTTCACCGCTATCGGTGGCCAGCGTATCGGTCAGGGGATTAAAGGTCAGATCGCCGGCCAGGGAAAGCGCCGTAACGATCTCCGGCGATGCCACAAAGGCATGCGTATTGGGGTTGCCATCATTACGTTTGGCGAAGTTGCGGTTAAAGGAAGTAATGATAGAGTTTTTCCGGTCCGGATCATCCGTATGCCGGGCCCATTGGCCGATACAGGGTCCGCAGGCATTGGCCAGCACTACCCCGCCGATATCTTCGAAGATCTTCAGCAGGCCATCCCTTTCAACGGTATATCGTACCTGCTCCGAACCCGGCGTAACGGTAAACTCCGACCTTGCCTTGATACCTTTGTCCAAAGCTTGTTTGGCAACGGAAGCAGCGCGGGTAATATCTTCATAAGAAGAATTGGTGCAGGAGCCGATCAATCCGACTTCCAGTTTTTGCGGCCAGCCTTGCTCTTTTACGGCTGCGCCAAAAGCTGATATGGGGATGGCACGGTCAGGGGTGAACGGTCCGTTGATATGCGGTTCGAGGGTCGACAGATCGATCTCGATCACCTGGTCGAAATATTTTTCCGGGTCCTGGTAAACTTCCGGGTCTCCGGTCAACTCGGCTTTGATCCCATCGGCCAGATCCGCTATTTCACTTCGATCCGTTCCGCGGAGGTAGGTCGACATTTTTTCATCATAACCGAAGGTCGAGGTAGTGGCCCCGATCTCGGCGCCCATATTGCAGATGGTTCCTTTTCCCGTGCAGGACAAACTTTCGGCGCCATCACCGAAATATTCCAGGATGCAGCCCGTTCCACCTTTCACGGTCAGGATGCCGGCAACTTTCAGGATCACATCTTTAGAGGAGGTCCAGCCATTGAGCCTACCGCTCAGCTTAACACCGATAAGCCTGGGAAACTTCAATTCCCAGGGCATTCCGGCCATCACGTCAACGGCATCCGCCCCGCCGACACCGATCGCGACCATGCCCAACCCTCCCGCATTGACGGTATGGGAGTCCGTACCGATCATCATGCCTCCGGGAAATGCATAATTCTCCAGCACAACCTGGTGGATGATCCCGGCGCCGGGTTTCCAAAAGCCGATCCCGTATTTATTGGATACGGACGACAGGAAATCGTAAACTTCGCTATTGACATCGAGGGCTTGTTTCAGATCAGCCACCGCACCGGTTTTTGCCTGGATCAGGTGATCGCAGTGTACGGTGGAAGGAACAGCCGCCTTTTCCTTACCGGCCATCATAAATTGCAGCAAGGCCATTTGTGCCGTGGCATCCTGCATGGCTACCCGGTCAGGAGCAAAATCGACATATGATTTTCCCCGCTGAAAAGGCTGATCCGGCAAGGCTTCATACAGATGGTTATAAAGGATCTTCTCGGTAAAGCTCAAAGGCTTGTTCAATAACTGGCGCGTTTGGGAGGTTTTTGCCTGGAATTCCTCGTACACCTTACGGATCATGTCAATGTCAAATGCCATATTTTTTACTATTTTTAAACGTTCTGATCTATCTTGCAAAATTAACAAAAATTGATGGTAGAAGGCTATTTTCCGGGCCTTTTGATCGGGCTATATAATCCTTTACATACTTGAATCTTCTCGAAAATATCCGACTGGCCCTGAGGGCTATCAAAAGTAACCTGGTGCGAACGGTACTGACCTTTTTGATCATTGCTATCGGCATCATGGCGCTGGTGGGAATATTGACAGCGACCGACAGCATGCAGGCATCGATCAACGAGAATTTCACCAGCATGGGCGCCAATACCTTCGTGATCCGCAACCGGGGATCCCATGTCAGGGCCGGGGATAAAAAGCCCGAATACTTTAAAGAGATCAAATATGAGCAGGCGGTTAAGTTCAAGGAAAGATATGATTTCCCGGGAACGGTGTCCATTTCCACCCAGGTAAGCGGGATCGCAACGCTGAAATACCGGTCCGAAAAAACCAATCCCAATGTAGCGGTTTTTGGCGGGGATGATAATTATGTCCACCTGGCAGGATTGAATTTTTCGGGTGGCAGGAACTTCTCCGAGCAGGAATTACAAGCCGGCAGAAATGTGATCCTCCTGGGGAGTGATGTGGTTACCAAATTATTCGGTACGGCTGATGAGGTGGTCAATGAATCCGTATCGATCGGTAACCGGAAATATAAGGTGATCGGTACCTTGAAAGCCAAAGGCAGCAGCATGCTGTCGAGCGATAATATGGTTATCATCCCCCTGGTGAATGCCCGGACCGTATTCAATACCGCCAACCGGTCGTTTGTTATATCGACCGCCGTTACACATCCCAAATACCTGGATCCCGGTATTGCCCAGGCAACCGGGGTAATGCGTAATGTCAGGAAACTAAAGCTGAACGAGGAAGATAATTTTCACATCACCCGGAGCGACAACCTCGCTACCATTTTGATCGACAATCTGAGTTATGTCACGGCTGCGGCTGTTATTATCGGGGGCATTACCCTGTTTGGTGCTGCGATCGCTCTCATGAATATTATGCTGGTAGCCATTTCCGAAAGAACCCGCGAGATCGGGATCAGTAAATCCCTGGGCGCCACCCGGCGGGCTATTATGCACCAGTTTTTGATAGAAGCTATCGTTATTTGCCAGATCGGCGGTTTTTTGGGGATCGTTCTGGGGATATTGATCGGCAATATCGTTTCCCTGATCCTTGGCGGAGCCTTTATCATTCCCTGGGTCTGGATCATCGGGGGATTTATCTTCTGCTTCTGTGTAGGCCTGATATCCGGTATATACCCGGCCATCAAAGCTGCTGCGCTGGACCCGATCGAAGCCTTGCGCTACGAATAAACAAGCCCCTTTATGTTAAATGCAATGCCCTACCTATGACAGGGAGATATTGGATAATTATATTGATGTCGGAGCTTGAATATCGAACAAGGATTAACGATTGAAGAATTAAGAAGTTGATTATCAGAAATACATACTTCAAAAATCGTTAATCCCAGCCTTGCCGGCAGGCAGGGGTGTTCCTTGTTCTTAAATCCAATGAGGTAAGAATCAATTGAGATTTGAAGTACTTAGGTAGATGGTTAGAACCGGATCTTTATCTATTCATCATTCCTCGACCACTTCGAAGGTGATCTCTACAGGATCGAGATCGCGGTGGAGGTTGACTTTTGCCTTATAAGTGCCCAGGTTTTTTACCTCGTCGGTAATGTTAACCTGTTTCCGGTCGACCGTATATTCTTTCTGCTCACTGATAGCATTGGCCAATTGCAGGGTAGTGATGGAACCGAAGATCTTACCGTTTTGTCCTACCTTCGCCCCGACTTTCACCGCACCGTCTTCCAGCTTACTGGAAATCGCTTTGATCTCTTCCAGCATTTTCTCATACTTGAGCTTCTGCTGCTTCACGATCTCCAGGGCATTCTTCTTATTGCCTTCATTAGCAACGATCGCGTATCCCTTGGGGATCAGATAATTGCGGGCATATCCGGGCTTAACTTTGACAATGTCGTTTTTCAGTCCGACATTTTCCAGGTCCTGGGTAAGGATGATTTCCATGACTTCAAATTATTTTAACAAGTCTGTTACATAAGGCAGCAGCGCGATCTGGCGGGCCCTTTTAACAGCTTGAGAAACTTTTCTTTGATATTTCAATGAATTTCCCGTTAACCGGCGGGGCAATAACTTCCCTTGCTCATTGATAAACTTGAGCAGAAAGTCCGGGTCTTTGTAATCGATATATTTGATACCGGTTTTTTTGAACCGGCAATATTTCTTATGCTTTTGCCCGATCTTCGGGGTCGACAGGAATTTTATGTTTTTATCTGCTGCCATGATTTATGCCTCCTGGTTAACCGGTTCGGCTGCCACTTCTTTTTTAACGCCGATCAGACCTTTCCGTTTCTTTTCATTGTACTCGATAGAATATTTATCCAGCTTGATCGTGAGGAAACGCATGATGTTTTCATTTCTTTTGAAAGCAATCTCCAGCTTTTCCACAACTTTATTATCGGCTTTATACTCGATAATATGATAAATACCGGTAGTTTTCTTTTGTATGGGATAAGCCAGTTGCCGCAGACCCCAATGATCTTCATGGACGATCTCGGCGCCTTCTTTTTTTAGCATGTCGGCAACATTTTGAATGGACTTCTTAATTTCTCCATCCGAAAGTACCGGGGTAACGATGAAAACCGTTTCGTATTGATTCATTCGGGTTAATTTAGGTTTTTTAAAACGGACTGCAAAGATATAAATAATTCCATTAACAACCTATTATCGGAAATTAATTTTTAAATTCCTGACGCTATTAAATTATGTTTCCTAATTTTATTGAATGGATAAATTCGTCGTTTCGGCAAGGAAATACAGGCCTTCCAAATTTACCGAGGTTGTTGGGCAACAGAGTGTTACACAGACACTAAAAAATGCGATCAAAACCGATCATTTGGGCCATTCTTTCCTGTTTTGCGGCCCCAGGGGCGTCGGAAAAACCACCTGTGCCCGGATCCTGGCCAAAACCATCAATTGCGAAGCCATAACCCCTGAATTTGAAGCCTGCGGCGAATGCCCGTCATGCAAAGCATTCCAGGAATCCAGCTCCTTCAATGTTTTTGAACTGGACGCTGCTTCCAACAGCCATGTCGACGATATCCGCGGCTTGATCGAACAGGTCAGGTACGCCCCCCAAACCGGCAATTACAAGATATACATCATCGACGAGGTACACATGCTTTCCCAAAGCGCTTTCAATGCCTTTTTGAAAACGCTGGAAGAGCCGCCCTCCTATGCCATATTCATCCTGGCCACCACCGAAAAACATAAGATCATCCCGACCATCCTGTCGCGTTGCCAGATCTTTGATTTTAACCGGATACGGATCGGGGATATGGTCGATTTTCTGAATGCGATCTGCAGCCGGGAACAGCTATCGGCAGAAGAGGATGCCCTGCACATGATCGCGCAGAAATCCGACGGCGCCCTACGGGATGCGCTATCGATCTTCGACCGGATCGTTAGCTTTTCGGAAGGGAAAATTTCCTATCAGCATGTGATCGATAACCTGAATATCCTCGATTACGACTACTTCTTCAACGTGATCGATGCTTTGCTGGTAGAAGATGTATCTGCCGTATTGAATATTTTCAACGAGGTGCTGCAAAAAGGCTTCGAAGGAGATAATTTTATCTACGGATTGGGGCAGCACTGCCGGGATCTGCTGGTGTGCAAAGATGAAGAAACCCTTTGCCTGCTGGAAGTCAGCGATCAGCTCCGGGAAAAATATAAAGCCCAGGCTGCGACGGTACCTGTTGCTTTCCTGCTAAACGCCCTTGACATTATCAATACCTGCGATACCTCCTATAAGGCCAGTAAACATAAGCGGCTGCATGTGGAAATGGCGCTGATCAAGCTGAGCTATATTCAATCGGCCGTTGCTTTGGCCACGGGAGCGCCTGTTGAACTGCCAAAAAAAAAACCACAACCTCCTGAAGCCAAACCTGCTGCCGGCCTAACCGCTGATCCTTCCGCGAGTAAAGTTCCCGAAGCTGATGTAGAACCGGCAGCAAGTGAACAGCCTTCGGTAAGTACTACCCCTGCCGATGTTTCCCCGGTTGAAAAAACTGAAAGTAGTACAGGACAGGTCAGTGAAACGCCTGCCGAACCTCCGGTACAATCGGGCCCACAGACTCCTGAAACAGCGCCCATAGAACCGGAACCTGTTGCCGCTGAAGAACCTGCTTCGGAATATACGGCAAGTCCCCCTCCGCCTTCCCAATCGGATGAGCAGCCTGCTCCGGTAACGGAACCAGCGACTCTCGAACCTTCGGTGGGATCAACAGCCGCTCAACAAGTTCCCGAAACACCTATAAAAGAAAAAGTGCCGGAACCTGTTGCCGCTGAAAAACCTGCTTCGGAGCAATCAGAAGATCCCGCTCCTTCCGCTCCACCCCAGTCCACTCCGGTTTCGCCTTCCGAACCCTTGTTCGCCGATTCGGTCCGGATCAAACCCCTGGATGAGATTACGCAAGATGTCAAAAATCCAAACGTGTCGAATGAAAGCGAACAGGAAACCGAAGCCCAAGAAGATAAGGTTATCGACGACATTGTTGTTGACCCGGAAGCTTTGCAGGAGCATTGGAAAGCCTATGCGGAACAACTGGCCAAGGATGGAAGGATGAGCCTGCATGCTTTAATGTCTGTGATCCCGCCGGTTACGGACAAAAACCAGATAATCGTTAAAGTAGAAAACCAGCTTCAATTGGAGATCTTCGAACAGGAAAAGATTAATTTACTCGCATTTCTCAAAACAAAACTCGATCAACCCTCCCTGGTGATGATCCTGAAGATTGAAAAGGATCCGAATGCGCCGGTTGACAAAACACCCTATACCGCTAAAGAAAAATTCGAAAAAATGGCGGAGAAGGAGCCGTTGATCAAAGAATTCCAAAATAGACTGAACCTAGAACTCGATTTTTAAAATACCGGTTAAATTTGATTTTAAAACCTGGGCGAGGGCACGCATATTCCTCACCCCGGCATTTCACCCCATAAAATTTACTTGTAATGTCAAATCCCATCCTTCTTTTGTTTTCCGGCATCGCGTTACACTTTTGCATAACCGTTAATTCCGCCTTTGCCGTTACCAAAGACGTTGTCAATGGTAATTTCCGATATTCTTATGTGGAAAACGATCCTTTAAAAGCCAGGATCTATACCTTAAAAAACGGATTAAAAGTCTATTTAACCGTTAATAAAGATGAGCCCAGGGTACAGACCTTTATAGCGGTCAGGGCCGGCTCCAAGCATGATCCTGCCGATGCCACCGGCCTGGCCCATTACCTGGAACATATGGTATTTAAAGGAACAGACAAGATCAGTACTTATGACTGGGAAAAAGAAAAAGTGTTGCTGGACCAGATCTCCGACCTCTATGAAGACCACCGGAATACCGACGATATGGCGCAACGCAAAGTGATTTACGGGAAGATCGACAGCATATCCGGCCTGGCGGCCAAATACGCCATTGCCAATGAATATGATAAAATGATCAGTTCTATCGGCGCCAAAGGCACCAATGCCTATACCTGGGTGGAACAGACCGTTTATATGAATGAAGTACCCTCGAATGAACTGGAACGCTGGATGATGATCGAGTCTGCCCGGTTCAAAAAGTTGGTGCTGCGGTTGTTTCATACGGAGCTGGAGGCGGTATATGAAGAATTCAACCGCGGACAAGACAGTGATTTCCGGAAATTATGGCGCGAAATGAATAGCGGCCTGTTTCAAAAACATCCCTATGGCACGCAAACCACCATTGGTAAAGGAGAGCATTTGAAAAACCCGTCAATGAAGAAGATCCACGCGTATTTCGATACCTATTATGTGCCTAACAATATTGCGATTTGCCTGTCGGGCGATATGGATCCGGATGAAACCATCGCCATGATCGACCGGTATTTTGGCTCCTGGCCCTCCAAACCGGTGCCGGAATTCAAATTTGAAAAGGAAGCTCCGATCACCAGCCCCATTGTCAAAGAAGTGCTGGGCAGCCAGGAGGAAATGCTGGGTTTGGGATTCCGCTTCGACGGCGGAGCCGGAACCAGGGAAGCGATGATGATGGAACTGGTCGATATGATCCTGCTCAATGGCCAGGCAGGACTGATCGACCTCAATCTCCTGCAACAGCAAAAGGTTCTGGAAGTTAATACCAGCCCTATGACGATGGAAGATTACAGTATGTTCGTGATAAACGCCAATCCCCGGGAAGGACAATCGTTGGAGGAGGTGAAAGACCTCTTGTTGGAAGAGATCGAAAAAGTAAAGTCCGGCAATTTCGAGGAATGGCTGATCAAGGCTTGTGTGAACCAATTGCGGCTGCGCCGGATCAAAGAATACGAAACCAATGGTTCCAGGGCTCATGCCTTTGTCCATGCTTTTGTTACCAACCAGAAATGGGACAATGTGGTGAATCATTTTGATCACATGGACAAGGTTACCAAGGCCGAGATCGTTGAATTCGCTAAAACGCGTTTTAAAGACAATTATGTCGTGGTGTACAAGCGGACCGGTGTGGACAAGGGTTTGTTCAAGGTTGAAAAACCGGAGATCACGCCGGTAGAAGTTAACCGGGATAAGCAATCCGAATTCCTGAAGTCATTCAGCAAAATGCCCAGTCAGCCTTTAAAGCCGGTTTTCCTGGATTATAAAAAAGATATCCAGGCCTATGCTTTGAAATCAGGCCTCTCTTTGCAATATGTCAGGAATGAGATCAACGAAACTTTCGAGTTGAATATCATCCTCGACATGGGCGCTGATCATGACCGTGAATTTGCCCTGGCGATGAAGTACCTTCCCTATTTGGGTACGGATAAGTATACGGCGGAGCAGCTCCAGCAGGAATTTTTCAAACTGGGCGTATCCATGGACGCTACCGCCACCCGCGACCGGATCTATGTTACCCTCAGCGGATTGGAAGAATCGATGCAAGCCGGCGCCGAGCTACTCCTGCATATCCTGGGTAATGTCAAAGCCAATGGCGAAGCTTATCAAAAAATGGTCGAAGGCATCATCAAGGAAAGGGAGGACAACAAGCTGAGCAAATATGTGATCCTTAACCGGGCCTTGGTGAATTATGCCAAATACGGTAAAAACTCAGCCTTTACCAACATATTGTCTGCCGAGGAGTTGAACCGGATAAAGCCGGAGCAACTGATTGACAAAATAAAATCGCTGACCAGCTATCGATACCGGATATTTTATTACGGTAATAATGATCCTGCAGGTGTCCAGGCTATGATCGATTCCGGTTTTCCCGTTCCCGACAAGTTCCTGGAATCCCCGGATCCCAAGAAATTCCCGGAACTGACATTTAATGAGAACAAAGTCTATTTCATCGATTATGATATGGTTCAGGCTGAAATGATCATGCTGGCCAAATCCATCCCATACGATCATTCCCTGGAACCCACCATCCGCTTATACAACCAGTATTTCGGCAGTGGCTTATCCTCCATCGTATTCCAGGAGATCCGGGAGGCCAAAGCCTTAGCCTATGCTGCCTATGCCAATTACCAGAATCCCCGCCGCTCACACGAATCGAATTATATTATGGCCTATGTGGGAACGCAGGCCGATAAGTTAGGGGAAGCCGTGTCATCCATGAGCGAGATCGTTGAAAATATGCCCGAAGCCGAAGAACAATTTAACGCCGCCAAAGAGGCGATCATTAAAAAGATCGAAAGCGAACGGATCACCAAAACCAACATTTTCTGGAGTTATGAACGCGCCAAGCGCAAATCATTGGATTTCGATATCCGGTCTTCCATCTACCGTGATGTTCCGAACCTGACGCTGGACCATGTATCGGCATTTGCCGGCAAGTATGTCAAAAATAATAAGTACATCTACCTGGTACTGGGCAGTAAGGATAAGATCGACATGGAGGTGCTCCAAAAGCTGGGGACGGTACAAACCCTGACCCTTGAAGAAGTTTTTAATTACTAAACCCGTCCGGCAACACTTTTTCTGTTAATTTTGTTCAGTTTTAACCAACCCACAATCATATCATGGCGGAAGTAATCAGAATGCCCAAGCTCAGTGATACCATGGAAGAAGGTACATTGGTGGAATGGCATAAGAAAATCGGTGATAAAGTTTCGGCAGGGGAATTACTGGCCGAGATCGAATCCGACAAAGCAACCATGGAATTCGAAAGCCCGGAAGACGGAACGATCTTGTACTTTGGTGTTGAAGCGGGCGAAACCATTCCTGTCGAAGCTGTTTTGACCATCATCGGAGAAAAAGGCGAAGATTATAAGGCCTTACTGGAAGCTGCCAAGCAGGAAGCCCCGGCTCCGGTAGCCAAGGAAAGCGCACCTGTAGAAGTCTCCGCTTCCGCATCGGTTCCTCCCCCGGCAACTGTTGAATCCATTCCGACCCCTTCCGGTAACGGCAGGATCCTGGCCTCACCGTTGGCAAAGCGTTTGGCCAAAGAAGCCGGCGTGGATATTTCCCGGATCAAAGGAACAGGAGATGAAGGCCGGATCGTGAAAAAAGACGTCGAACAATTTGTGGCTTCGGGTGGCGCTGTAGAGGCGATAGCTTTACCGGCCATTGTCGGGGAAGAAAGCTTTGAGGAGGTTAACTTGTCCCAAATGCGTAAAACCATTGCCAGGCGGTTGGCCGAAAGCAAATTCAATGCGCCTCATTTCTACCTGACCATGGAGATCGATATGGCCAATGCCATCGATGCCCGGCAAAGAATGAATGAGGTTTCTCCGGTTAAGATATCCTTCAACGATATGATCATCAAGTCCGCCGCCGCGGCTTTGAGGAATCATCCGAAAGTGAATGCTTCCTTCCTGGGAGACCGGATCCGATACGACCATCAT
>JANQFB010000544.1 GCA_028278085.1 Chitinophagales bacterium | reverse complement strand
AGCAGATGGCACCGTTTGGGTATGGGGTTATAATGCATTCGGCCAGGTCGGGAATGGAACATTTACCGATGTGCACAGCCCGCTCCAGGTTTCCGGTCTTATAAATATCGTCGCGATTACTTCCGGATATGGCCATAATGTCGCCATCAGGAATGACGGTACCGTCTGGACTTGGGGCAGAAATGATAACGGACAATTGGGAGATGGTACGACAACTGACCGGCCGACACCAGTTCAGGTAAGTGGTATTTCCAATGCATCGCAAGCTACAGCAGGCCACGCACACACAATCGTTTTATTACAAGACAGTACCTTGCTGGCATGGGGACGAAATTCCTCCGGCCAATTAGGCGACGGTACCATCTCGGCAAAGCATACGCCGGTAAGTGTACCGGGATTGACCTGTGTAACACACATCGGTTCCGGCAGGTATATTTCCGCTGCCTTGATCAATAATTGCCAGTACTACCGTTGGGGAAATAATGGCTTCGGTCAATTAGGGACAGGAGGGCCATCCGGTAATCCAAATCCGCTCAAAACCGACTGCCTGGGTAACATCACCACGACAACCTGTTGCAATGCCGTAGCCTCCTTTAGCACTGCCCTCGATACCATCTGTGAAGGGGATTCGATCACCTTTAGCAATAGCAGCACCGGCTCCAATGCCTTCGAATGGCAGGAAAATAGTTCGCCATTTGCCACGGATATGAATCCCACAAGAATATTTAATGTCAATGGCACGTACAAAATAACCTTAAAGGCCATTGCGGCTTGCTGTTTTGATACCATGTCGGCCCATATTACCGTATTGCCGTTGCCTGTCGTTTCTTTTACCGGTTTGGATAATGAGATCTGTGAAAACGATTCAACGGTCATGCTAACGGGTAATCCCACCGGTGGAACATTCATTGGAAATGGCTTAAATGGTAGTCAATTTGACCCTGCAGTTGCTGCTGCCGGAACACACGACATCACCTACACTTATACGGATAATAATGGTTGTACCAATGCAGATACACAATCGGTAACGGTGTATACCCCACCGGTAGTTTCTTTTAGCGGGCTAAATCCGTCCTATTGTTTAATTGATACATTGATCAATCTGTCCGGTTCACCGCTTGGCGGTTCGTTTACCGGACCGGGTATCAGCGGTAGTCAATTCAACCCTATAACAGCGGGAATCGGGGACCATTCGATCACATACCGGTATACCGATATACATGATTGCACCAACAGCTTCAGCCAACAGGTAACTGTGGATAGTTTGCTAACCCTTGATTTAGGGTCGGATACCACTATTTGTAACGGTTGTTCACTGGTTTTGGATGCCGGTTACCCCGGTTCCAGCTATCTTTGGTCGAATGGGGATACCACTCAAATGACTACCGTTGCTGCAGCCGGAGATTATTGGGTTACCGTAACGGATAATAGTGGTTGTTTTGGTTCGGATACCATTGCGGTGAGCGTAGGAGCGAGTGGCGTTGGTTCTGCAAATAATTACGCGACTTCGATGAAAGTTTATCCCAATCCTTTTACGGATCAAGCTGTTTTATACCTTTCCAATCCTCGCAGATTAACACATACATTTGCGATGTATGATGTGATGGGCAAGCCCGTCAAGCACCTGGAAAATGTTACCGCTGATAAAATAATCATCGACAGAGAAACCTTAGCTAACGGGTTATACTTCTATAGGGTAACCAATGAGGAGGGATTTGTTGGCGTTGGAAAATTGATGGTCAATTAATAAGAATGCCATGCTCACCCTGGGACCGCTCGCCCGGCCCTAGGGTAGTAAGCAATTCCATGGTTGCCGCCAGTATTATCGAGGCAAGTTCTATGCAAAAAATTTAGGGCAGACATAGGAGAATTAGCTATCTTGCAAAGATGCGTTTTTGCTTTGCCTTTCAATTGTTTATCATTTGCATCTCCCTCGCAGCAGCACCCGATCGGGGTAAAGTCGATTCCCTGAACCGTCTACTGCAAACCGTGCATTCGGACTCCGATAGCATATCCGTCCTTTTTCAATTGGACCTGGCAGTAGATAATCCTGATACAAGCACCCTTTACAATGAAAAGATTCTGGAGATCCTGTCCAGGATTGAAAATAAGGGGGATCATTCGGTTTGGCCTGATTTTTACACGAAGAGATTCAAAGCCTGGTATAACCTGGGATCCATACAACGCCAACAGGGAAACTTATCTGCTACAATTGATCACTTTTTGGAGGCTATCAAGGCCCTGAAAAAACTAGGGAAAGAAAAGGATGTGGCAGCAATGATCGAGCATCTGGGATTAGTATATCTGCAAATAGGTGACCGGATAAAAGCGCTCCATTATTTCGAAGAAAGCTTACGTTTGAATGAAACCATTGAGAATTATGCGGAAATATCCGACGGGCTGAATAATATCGCCTATATCTATGAAAACCAGGGCGATGTACCCAAAGCGCTGGAGTATTATCATAAAAGCCTGGCCATTAGTGAATCCAATGATCTGAAACTGGAAAAAGCCACTGTCCTGAATAATATTGCGGCCCTATATCATGATCAAAAGGATATTCCAAAAGCATTGGATTATTTTCAAAAAGCGCTACAAATACAGCAAAAGATCGGGTATAAAAAAGGAGTAGCGATCAGTTTAAACAATTTGGGTTATATCTATATGAAACATGGTAAACTAGATACAGCCTTTGGTTATTTTCAACGTTGCCTGGCCATCAGCGATTCTATTAACGATCGATCCGGTATTGGTAATGCCTATAACAATATCGGCAATATTCATCAATCACAGGGCAATTTAACGGAAGCCCTGCAATACTTTAACAAAGCCCTGGAGATCCGGGAGTCTTTAAATAATAAAAGGGGAACGGCTGTAACGCTGGCCCACATCGGGAATATTTATTTGCTCAACGGACAAATAAACAAGGCATTAGCCTTCGCCAATCGATCCTATCAATTGGCCCGGGAATTAGGTAGTCCGGAAAACATCAAACGCGCCAGCATTTTATTGAGTGATATCCACAAAGCATCCGGCAATTATAAAGCAGCGATGGACTATTATATCATCTTTGAACAGATGAAGGACAGCATTATTAATACGGAAACCGAAAAGAAACTGGCCCGCCAGGAGGTGAAATATGAATATGAAAAAAAGATCCAATTACAGGCGATGGAGCAGGACAAAAAAGATGCCATTGCTAAAGAAGCGCTCAAACGACAAACCGTATACACCTATGCAGGTGTCGGGGCATTCTCTTTGATGCTATTGCTGGCTTTTGTGTTGTTCAGAGGTTACAGGAATAAAATGAAAGCCAACGAGATCATCACCCGGCAAAAAGAGGAGGTGGAATACCAGAAAACTGCGGTAGAGCAACAAAAATCCATTATCGAAGCAAAGAATAAAGACATTACTTCCAGCATTAATTATGCAAAACGGATCCAGGAAGCCATATTACCGGTTGAAGCAGCCATTCATGAAGTATTCCCGGAATCATTTATTTTATACCGGCCGAAAGCTATTGTCAGTGGAGATTTTTATTGGTTTTCCAGGAAAAAACAGGAAGTGTTGCTTGCCGTGGCCGACTGTACCGGACATGGTGTTCCGGGCGCTTTCATGAGCATGATCGGAAATGCATTGCTGAACCAGATCGTTAATGAAAACGGGATCACCCAACCCTCAAAGATACTGGGAGAGCTTAGGAGTGGGATCATCAATGCCTTAAAGCAAACCGATTCACCGGAGGGAGCCAAAGATGGGATGGATATTTGCCTGGTGAATTTGAACCTGGTGACGCAGCAGATTACTTTCTCCGGAGCCTATAATCCTTTGTACATCGTTCGAAGAAATACCACTGGCGTCAATAAGGATGAGGCTTACGAACTGATCGAATTTAAAGCCAACCGGTATCCCATCGGTATTCATTATAAGGAAAATATGCCGCCATTTGATGAACACACTACTTCTCTACAAAACGGTGATACCCTATACCTTTTTTCAGACGGTTATGCAGACCAGTTTGGGGGTAAGCTGAACAAAAAATTAAATTATAAACGGTTCAAGGATCTGATCCTAAAGATCCAAAATAAATCCATGTCATTGCAAAAAGAATCCCTGAAGAGTGAATTGAAATCCTGGCAAGGAGCATTGGACCAGGTCGATGATATTTGTGTGGCAGGCGTTAGGATCAATGATCTTAGTGCATAAAGCCAGGTTAATCGAACTCACCCGGCCAATACCTCTCTTCTCATAATTCTTCGCCAATCCCCGATTTCTGTTTAGCGATTTCAATCGCCATTTGAAGTTTGTTTTGTAACACCTTTTTCGATGGCAGGAGTGTTAAATACTCGGCTACCCTGATATTGCTTTTATCCAGTTGCAGGAGTTCTATATGTTCTTCACTTTTACCGCTACACAAGATTAAACCAATCGGGCTGCCTTCACCATCGGCGGTTTCGTATTTTTCCAGGTAGCGTAGGTACAACTCCATTTGACCTTTATAGGCAGCCTCGAATTCCCCGATTTTCAAGTCTATAACAACCAGGCATTTTAACCTGCGATGGTAAAACAATAAGTCGATATAGTAATCTTTATGGTCAATGGTTATTCGCTTTTGACGAGCCATAAAAGCAAAATCTGATCCCAGTTCTATAATAAACCGTTGTAGTTCCCGGAGAATAGAACTTTCCAGGTCTTTTTCAGAAAAAGCATCTGACAATCCGAGAAAGTCCAGGAAGTAAGGATCCCTGAACACCAGGTCCGGATTGATTGGGTGGTTTTGATTGAGTTGCTGCAAATCATTTTGTATGATTTGTTGCGGCTTTTTACTGATGGCCGTACGTTCATAGAGCATGGATTTGATCCTTTCCCGGAAGGTGCGGACACTCCAATTTTCATGAATGCACAATTGAATATAAAATTCTCGTTTTAATGAATCTTCAATCGGTAGAATTACCAAAATATGCGTCCAGCTCAATTGTCGTATCAGCGATACGACAATCTTTTCATCCGGGAAACAACGGGCAAACTGCATCATTCTACGCAAATTCTTCTCCGAAAAAGATGTACCATATTCTGTGACCAATTGCTGAGCTAGCGATACAACTATTTGCTCTCCGTAAGTACCTCGTTCATTTTGCATGACCTCTTGGTTGATCATTTCCCCAATTTGCCAATACAAACGACTCATAGTCATGTTTACCGAGCGTGCTATCTGCTGCTTACTTTGTTCAATTAAGAGCTTTATGTCCCGGACAACAGTTTGTATGTTTTGTAATTCTTTAGACAAAAGAAACTGATTTTGATAAATATCAAATTATTGGACCATACAAATTGTCGTATCAGCGATACGACAATTGCTACTATGCCTAGTAAGCTCCATTCCGGTTAAAATCTTTACACTCACTCCAGACTTTTAAGCTTATCTACAGCTATATAAATGCTCAGCATATATCACAATAATCTTTTCCTAAATTAAATATAAAAAGAATTAAATAAAATAAAAGCGCCTGACTAATCGTGGTACCGCTGAATAACTTTTCAACAATTTCCCTCCTCCATTATGACCTAAAAACTTTTTATATTATATTTCGTCCGATTTATGTTAGCTCCCTGGGATGTTAACATAATCCGCCTGATCGAGTCTTGCAATTGTATTGGAGGGCACCTGTTGCAGATGCCCCGGTGTATAAGGAATCACATGACCCTGAGAACCAAATACAACATTTGCAGGAAAGGTGCGCTTACCGGCCTGCTGGCCTTTCTCTTTCAGATCCTCTATCCTACCCTTGCCGCTGCACTGACCAGCGGGCCGACGCAGCCGGAATTCAGCAGCTTCGAACCCGTGACCACCACCAATATGGTTAACGAATTTACCGGTGATTTTACCTATAACATTCCGGTGATCCATATTCCGGGCGCGCATGGCGGTGGCTATAGTTTATCCTTGTCCTACCATAGCGGCACCACTCCGGAAGAAGAAGCCTCCTGGGTGGGTTATGGCTGGACCCTGAATCCTGGGGCCATTATCCGGCAAAAGAGAGGCTTACCCGACGACTGGAATGGCAAGGAAATTACCTTTTGGAACAAGGCGCCAAAAAACTGGACTGTAACGGTTAGCGGCAGTGTCGGAGCAGAGATCTTCAGCGCCGACCTTCCGGGCAATGCCAGCCTGAATGCAGGGATCCGGTACAACAATTACCGGGGGTTCGGCTATATGGCCGGAGCCGGCCTGGCCCTGGGGAAAGGAGTGATCAGTCTCGGCTTTAATGTTACCGACGGTGAAGGCAGTTTTTCAGCTTCCGTCAACCCGGCCCTGATCCTGCACAGCACCCTGAGAATGGCCGGCACTTATTACAATTCTTCCTTCCTGCGAAGCGCCCTGAACAATAATAAATACAACTCCTGGGCAGTCAAGGCCATGTCAGCAGGCAATCTTACCTTATTCAGTACCAATACCTCCAGCAATTATGGCGTCTTTTCCTATGAAAAAGTAGAGCGCCCTACTCAGGTGTCCAGCTATCAGGGCGAATCCTTTACCCTCAATCTCTCCCTGATGCCGACCCCATCGCCCATCCTGACCGGCCTTACCTTCGGTCTCGCCGGGAATTATACCTGGCAGGAAAATTACGATAATAGTTATATGAGGTCCTATGGATTTATGTACGGCAGCGGCGCTAAAAAACATGATGTGATGGACTACCAGGTAGAAAAGTCGTCCATGTACAACAAAAAAGACCGTTACCTGGGGATCCCATTTAACAATGCGGATATCTATGCCGTTACCGGTGAAGGGATCAGCGGAGGCTTTCGCCTCTACCATAAAAACGCCGGCCATTTTTATCCGAATTACAAAAGCTCCGGAACCTGGCATTTTAACCTGGGCTTCGATGTGGAGGTTGGCTTGAATTTTGGCTTGGGCGCCCGGATCGGAGGAGGCAAGCATAGCCTGGAAGTCGAACGGTGGACGCCATCGAACGCCCTCAATTTTGCAACCGTAAAGCCCGCTTCTCCCAACGATCCGACCAAAGAGGATGAACCGGTTTTTTTCCGCTTTAACCATGATCCCGGAGGGTCAGTTTTGTACAGCAGTTCCGACAAACCCGAGCGGGCCGCGATCAGCGGGGGTGGCTCACCCATGTTTAAATCCTTTACCGCCAATGTATCCAAAATCGGCCAGATGCTCCGGACCGACAACTCTACCCTGGCCAACAAAAGAAACCGGCGATCTTCCTACATCGGATACAACACCAACAAAGAGATCGTGATGGAAAAGTACCGGGCCTATTCCCCGCAAAAAAACGACCTGTCCGTCCTGGTGGATCGCAATCAACAAGAGGTGAAGGATCAGATCGGTGAATTCACCACGGTCAACCGGGATGGCATCCGGTATGTCTATGGCCTGCCGGTCTATTCCAGGAAAGAGCGAAACATACAATACGGCATCCTACCCACCGGATCAGTCAATGTTAAAAACCACCAGGTATACCAGGATATCAAACAAACCACCAAGATGCCCACTGTGGTAGGCGAAGAACGGTACAGCAGCAGTGACCGGGGAGCCTATGCTTCAACCTACCTGCTCACCGAGATCCTGGACCCGGATTATGTGGACCGTAGCGGTAACGGACTCACCCGCGACGACCTGGGGGGATGGACAAAATTCACCTACGATCGCAAATATGGTACGGCCGACAAGAATGATAAAGATTCCAAAAAATGGTATAAATGGCGGATGCCTTACCGGGGTTTATTATACAATAGAAATCAACTGTCCGACGAACGTGATGACCTGGGAGCCCTGAACGACGGTGAGAAAGAGGTCTACTACCTGAAAACCATCGAAACCAAAACCCATATTGCCGAATTCAGGATATCCAAAAGAGAAGATGCCCTCGAAGCCCGGCATGACGACACCCAAGCCTCGACCTCTCAGACGATCAAAGGGGAAAACGCCCTGTACAAGCTCGATACCATCATTCTGTATGCCCGCAACAGCCAGGGCAAAAAAGGCAAGCTCCTTAAAAAAGTGTGTTTTGCCTATGACTATTCCCTTTGCGGCAAGGTGTATAATAACTCCGGTAAAACCGTCATGGAAAAAGGCAAGGATATCAACGCTGCCAAAGGGAAATTAACCCTCAAAAAAGTCTGGTTTGAGTTCCAGGGGATCAGCACAGCACGGATCAGTCCATACCAGTTCAATTATGCTTATCCGAATACCACCTATCCTATCCCCTATACCGGCAAGAAGGGATTCGACAAATATGCCGACAAGGATCGTAACGGTACCAATGACCTGGCCGAAAATCCGGACTATGATCCCTTCAATATCGATGTTTGGGGTAATTACCAGTCTAATGGAGAAAGCCGGCATGCCCGTAAAAGGCGATGGTTAGATCAAAACCCCTCCGTGAAATTCGATCCCGCAGCCTGGCAGTTGAAACAGATCATCTTGCCTTCGGGCGGAGAAGTCCATGTCCAATATGAGCAGGATGACTACCGCTTTGTGCAAAACAAGCCGGCACATGTCATGGTACCGATCAAGCGGGCGGGAGATAAAAGCGGCAACAACAAAAACAGTATCTTTTACCTGGATACCAAAGAATTGGGCCTCACCAAAGCCGACCTGCCGGGCCTGGTTTCACTGATCAAACAGCAATATGTGGACAAAGGGCGGAAGATCTATTTCAAATTCCTGTACAAGCTGATCGGTACCGGGGCACCCAGCCTCAAAAGTTGTAATGTGGAATATATCAATGGCTACGTCAATGTAAGATCCGTCAAACTCGACAACAACGAAGTGATGCTGACCATCGGCGCCTCGGATGGCACCAGTTTCGACCTGCCGGAGGATGTTTGCAAAGATTACCTGGACAAGGAACGGAATAACAATATCAATACGAGCGGCGTCTGTGATGCCACGGCCACGGGCGTCCGGAATAACGAGGGCAACATCATGAGTACCGTTATGAGCTTTCTGCGATTTATGGGCAACAGTTTTGGTGTACCCAGTGATGCCTGCAAATCCATCGACCCATCCCTGTCATTCTTCCGGATACCCACGGTGAAAGCCAAAAAAGGCGGTGGCCTGCGGGTAAAGCGCCTGTTGATGTATGATAAAGGCCTGGAAGATGGCGATGCGGTGTTATACGGTAATGAATATATCTATGAAACCTCCAAAGGGGTCAGTAGTGGCGTGGCTACCAATGAACCGCAGGGATTAAGGGAAGAGAATGCCCTGGTAGGTTTCCTGGAGAGCCTGGCATTTATCTACAAAGGAAAAGTGATCGGAGGTAAGGATCTGCAGGAAGCGGAAGGTCCGCTGGGTGAATCAGTTTTGCCGGGAGCATCGGTCGGCTATTCCAAAGTGATCATCAAAAATATCCATACCGGCAAAACCAACCCGGGTTTTGAGGTCAGGACTTTTCATACGGCTGATAAACATCCTGTACTCCACAACAAAACATCCATCGACAACCATCATACGGATTACTTTATCCTGCCCCTGGGCCTGGTGAACAAGTCGGTGAATAATGCCTGGGTATCCCAGGGTTTCAGCTTTACCCTGAATAATATGCATGGGCAGATCAAAACCTTGGCGCGATATGCCGGCGATGTATCCGATGTCCATGAAGCCAAAAACAAGTCCTTAAGCTTTTTACAGCAATATGAGTACTACGACTACCGGAAGGATGATCCGGTACCAATGTGGTATGGATTTAAGGAAGGCAAAGAAGTAATTGTAAAGGAATACCCCGGCAAAGAAATGGACCTGACCTTCTCTTCCAAGAGTGTGAAGGATTTTGACGATAATGTCGCCTTCGAATTCGATGTGGATGTAGGCATCTTCGGTCCGGTGCCGGTGGCGATGGTCAGCTTTTTCCCTTACCTCAACATGACCGAAAGTGAGTTATACACCCACACAACCAGTAAGGTGATCCGCTATCCGGCCATTGTCAAAACGATTACCACCTGGCAGGATGGTATCGAAAGCATCATGACCAACCTGGCTTTCGACCCGCTTTCCGGGCAAGCGATCAAAAGCAGTAATACGGATAGCTATCATGATCTGACCCTGGGTAAAGCGGCCAGCGCCCATAAAGGCGCCTTCACCGATTTTAGTTTCCCGGCCAGCCAGGCTTACGATCCGGTAGGTCAACAGGCTAAAAATGAGCGTAAATGGATAGTTACCACCAAACCACCGACCGAGTTGAACATCGACCTGGTCAGGGAGGTGGGCACAACGGGGGAATCGAAATTCTATTTAAAGTTTTCCGGTAAAAAAGTCTGCGAGGCCATGCAAAACTTTACACCCGGGGATATCATTAAAGTGGTCAAAAAGATCACCCCTAAAAAATTTACCGGCCCCTATTATTTCTATGTCAAAAAATTGCAGGGCAATAAGATCGAGCTGATCGAAGAAGGAGGCCCCAAGCCCGCAAAAGCCGTTCAGGTGCAAATCGTCAGAAGCGGCAGGACCAACCAGCTATCCCATACAACCGGTCAGTTGGTTACCTATGGTGACTATAGCGTGAAAGAGATCAAATCGGCTGAATACCACAAACGGGAAAAATTGGTCAGCAAACTCAACAGCCTGCTGGATAAGCTCAACAATCATAAAGATCAGCAAAAGCTGCTGCCCTCCGATCCGGCGCTGGCAGGATTGAAATTCGATCTGGACGGAAAAAGCTGTAAACCCCTGGCGGATAATATATACCTCTACCTGCTGGTGAAAAACGGGAACCGCGAAATCTATCTGCAGATCGGGGGTACCGTCAAGATCGTTGACGAACCCTGTTATACACCGACTAAAAACCCCTCCCAACCGCATCATCCGATGGTCGATCATCTCAATTACCTGATGGATGAATACTGGCGGAAGACCTTCGACCCGGGTGGCATATCGGTGTATTCTTGTGTAACACCCAAACATGAAGAATCCCGGTCACCTACCGGTGATTTCAGCATCATGGAGATCCAAAAGGATATGAATGCCGATAACAAAAAGGTTTGGCCTTGTGTTAACAACGGCCGGTCCGACACGATGCGGATGCGGATGGTTCCCTCCGGCTTGTCCAAATACACAGGTAAACTTGTCAACGGCATCAGTTACCGGAAAAACGACGGTATGCATGAAGTGACCTCCCTGAAAGTCGCCTATGGCGATACCGGCACTATCATCCTGGAAGGATATGTTCAGACAGATCCGGTTGGGGGTTGCCTGGATTATGGATTTATCCCGCATGTGTCCTGTATTGGCCATACGACCGAATTTCCTGTGATCTTCAAAAGCACCTTCACCAGAACCATCGGAAAATTCGGCCAGGATGCCGGCGGATACCTTACTTTCACCAATAGCTTACCAACCGGTTCTTTTGCTTTGTGTCAGCAGATATTGCCATTTGTTTATGACGGGATCATGGACAGCCGTTTTCCGAAAATTCAATTCGTCGAATCGGTGAACAAGGGCGTTAAAGGGCCCTGCCGCGAAAAGCTCACAGAAGCCGGCAAGAAAAAAGGGCCCAATAAAAACGGGAAATTCAAACTGGATGGCCAGGGTAAGCTGGTATACCTGGCACCCGACAACAAATGTTTCCCGGTACCGGTTTGCCTGGACTTCTGCAAAGAAGACTATCCCGTCACCACCATTACCAACGTGGTGGCAGCAGCAGCCAATACTTTCGACGATAGCTGGCCCTATAATCAAAGCCGGTACGATAATGCCGCCAGGAATGCTTACGAAAGCGGCAGCAAGGGTAAATGGAGAGGCCAGTCTGAATACGTGTATAAAACATCGATCACGGGTATCTCCAAACCTTATGCTTCCAACATGAAAGAACGGAGCTATAACACCGGCACTTTCACCCTGGAGCTGTTCAATTGGAAATACCCGCAAGCCAATGATACAACCAAATGGTTA
Source organism: Chitinophagales bacterium (assembly GCA_028278085.1). Lineage (GTDB taxonomy): Bacteria > Bacteroidota > Bacteroidia > Chitinophagales > JANQFB01 > JANQFB01. The sequence goes on along the minus strand of JANQFB010000544.1, from coordinate 1,845 downwards.
AAGGTGAACACGGTTACCCAATATGCCCCTAATGGAGAAGCCGAGCAGGAGACCGATATATTAGGCATCCCCTCGACCGCCAAATTCGGCTATTGGCATACCGTTCCATACCTGGTCGCTCAAAATGCCGCTTATGCCGATGTGATGTTCGAAAGCTTTGAAAGAACCTACCAAGCCTCCGACTTTTCCACCTATTTCGAAGATGGTTTAAACACCGATGATTTCAAAGGGAAGGTCGATCACACCACGGCCCATGCTGGGGCCTCCTCCCTACAACTCGAAGGCCTGATCAAATGGGCCTTTACCTATGGGAACCAGGTGAAAAACCATGGCCTTTCGGTCAAGCTTTGGCTCAAAACAGCCGCCAGGAATTCGATCGATGCCATTGCCGGGAAGCTCAAAGCAGAGATCAAACACACCAATGGGATCACCTTGATGAAGACGGTAAAATTCAATAAGGTCGCTCAAACGGGTGAATGGAGTCTGTACGAAGCCAGGTTTACCGATTTGAGTAAAAACACCCCTTCCTTCAGCATCAACAGCGCTTATCATTTATTCATCGATTATGAGCCGGATGCGGCTAACCCGGAAAAACTGTGGGTCGATGATCTGAGGATACAGCCCCTCGATGCACAGGTGAACTGCCATGTATATGATACGGCGTCCCTGGGATTGGTCACCAGCTTCGATGATCAGCATTTCGGTACTTATTACCAGTATAATGCGGAAGGGGAGCTGATCCGGATGCTTCGGGAAACGGAAAAAGGATTGAAAGCCGTAAAGGAATCGCAGGTGAATAAAAAGTCAATACCCCGGTAAATGAACAGGATATATCATATGCTCATAATCGTGGTGTGTTTGAACACAAGCGCACAGAGCCAGCAAGATCCTTGTTTGGATTTTTTGATAAGTTCCTATAAAAATTTATCCACCGCCTTCGAACCCACGGAACAAACAACCTATATCCGGTACACAGTTACCTCCACCATGGGTGCGGCCTATGGAAGCGCCACACATACCACTACGGCACAGGTTTATGCCAACAAAGACAAATCCTATATGATCAGCAGTGAGATCGAAGTGTACCAGGATCAGCAACACTCGGTCAGCATCTTACCAAATAAAAAGGTCATCTATATCAATGAATTCGCCGGCAGTGTGGCCAAGCAAACAATAACCGATAATATGCAGTTGGTCCAGGATACACTGTTCAAACTTTCGAGGGTGGTAGCCTGCGATAAGTTAAGCCAGCCCGGACATAAACGCATTGAACTGGCACCCAATGAAACGGGTGTGAGATTATTCCATATTCGTTCCTATACCGTATGGATCCGGGAGGGCGTGGTCGAAAAGATCCGGATAAGGTATAGCGAGGATTATAAATTGTCGGAGCTGGTGATGCGGTTTGAAGCGGTCGAGCCGGATCATTCGTCGGGTATCCTGTCAAAAGATGTTTTGACGATCGTATGGGATGAACACGGCAACTTGAATGACCAATACCGGGATTTTAAAGTTATGGACTCGCGGCAAAAAACCGGACAAGAGCATTTACCCGAATGAAGCAAAGGAGGCACATAACCGATATCTTGTTGAGTGGGCTACTTTCGCTGTCAGCCTTACTGATGTCCATCGATGCAGTCGCATTCCTGAGCGGACCATTCAATGTTTTGCCGGACAAAACAGAGATCTATGCCACAGACATGTGCCCGGGCATCACCTACTCCTGGAGTGTCAGGGGCGGTGTAATTGTACATGGAAAAGGCACTCATGAGATCGGGGTTAAATGGAATTGTGTGGGAGAACAAACAGAGGTCCGGGTGAGCAAGTCGGGTGGCGCTTGTGGCC
>JANQFB010000512.1 GCA_028278085.1 Chitinophagales bacterium | reverse complement strand
GGGAATGATCTGGATATCTTTTTAATGGGGCATAGCTGGGGCGGCACATTGGGAACGGCTTTCATGATCAAAGAAGATTACCAGCAGGAACTGACCGGTTGGATCGAAGTATCCGGCGCCCACGACATTCCGATGTTGAATAAGGCAGCTATCCGGATGTTCATCCAGATAGGGGAGGACGAGGTCGGTAAAGGCCATAACACCGATGCATGGCAACCTATTCTCGAATTTGCCAGGAGTGTCGATACCAACCGGATCACCATCGATCAGGGAGCTTCCATTAATGAGCATGGGTTCACCGCAGAAGAATTGATCGCTGACATCAATCCCGGCACTAGCAGCATAGGCTTGTTCCGGCATATATTTTTCAGCCCGACCAATCCGCTGACCAGTTGGCTTTCCGGCAACCATACCAGTGACCTGCTGAATCAAGAGGTGGAAAATCTGGCGATGACCAATGACCTGGACAAGATCCATATCCCGAGTCTGTTCATCTGGGGGAAATATGATTTTGTGGTTCCACCTCACCTGGCCTACAGCGCCTTCGACCGGGTGAGCTCCGCCACCAAGGAATTAGTAATATTCGAGCACTCCGGCCATTCGCCCATGGATAACCAACCCGACCTTTTCGTAGAAGAAGTCTCTGATTTTATTGATCGGGTTCGCTAAGCATTTACGTAATTAAATCATGATTTAATTACGTAAATGGTTCCGTCCCTATCGCGAGCGTCCGCCCCCATCGCGAGCGTCCGTGCTTGTTGCACAACTAATGATACTTTCCACCTCCCCAACACCCGAATTCAAACCCAAAACGATACTTTACCCGGAAAATCTTACCGAATATGAATTCATCCTTTACAACCATAAGGTGGGATATTATTTTTAGATCCACCTGAAAAAAGTTCGTTTGGAAGGCATTTCGGGCCCGAAATTCAGGCCAGGTTCTTCCAAATTCATGCAACGCTCACACCAGGTTCCCTTGCCCTCTTGTACATGACAATGCTTGTATTCGGTTCTTGAAAACCGATGTCCGATTACAAACTCAAACGGGTATTTTACTGCTAAAAGCTGCCCGTTTATAAAGTCATCTTTTGTCAGGGTTATAAATGACACTACTTTTAATAATTGAAAATATTTTTCTCATTTAAATAATATAAGTAATATTTCTAAGTTATATCTACAGACAAAAAGTTAGAACATCAATATATTCATATGTAAAATCAATTAACAATGAAGTTGCCAATAAATTCAAAAAAATATGCGAGGATGGTTTTAATGGGACTTTTCATATCCTTTGTGATAGGCTCCCCGATAATGCATACACATGCACAAACCGATGGAGGGGTTTCCATTGTAGACGGCGAGATCACGCCTCATCCGTCAGCCATGTTGGATGTTATTTCCAATGAAAAAGGTTTGCTGATACCGCGGGTAACCGATCTGAATGCCGTAGATGTAACCGCAGTAACCCCCGATAGCCGGACTTCCGACGGCTTGTTGGTATTCCTCACCGATGGTAGTCAGAACCCCAGGGGCTTTTACTACTATGATTATTCGGCAGGGCAGTGGGTACAATTGGTCGCCGGTAATTCTACCAGTACATTTCCCATTGGCGGGATTATTATGTGGTCGGGTGCCTTAGGAGACATTCCCACGGGTTGGGCGCTTTGCGACGGACAGAACAATACACCTGACCTGAGAGGGCGTTTTGTGGTGGGCGTAACAACACCGGATGCTTCTCCGGTTGGAAGTGTTACGGCCAATGACGGAGATTACCGGGAAGACCAGGGAAAATATAATACTTATGGGCCTGATCCTCCCACGAACCCGGATCATTACACATTAAATGGCGGAGGTAAAACAATTACCTTAAAGCTTGATGCTATACCCAGCCATAATCATATGAACAGTACAGCTCTCCCTGACGGAAAGCATACGCATGGTTTGACCGGCGCTTCCACAGATCAAAGCGGTACACATGGACATGCTATTTCCGGAAGTATTTCCGGTGGGGCTCATTATCATAACAGTTATGGTATCGATAAGTCAGGTGATCAAAATAGGGATGTGCTTGGTCATGCAATAACCAGTTACAAAAACCCGTCTAATCGCGAATCTTACCAGGTTACGGAGATAGATGGTTCGCATTCCCACAATCATTCTTTATCCATTAGCAGTAGTTCCGGAACTCATGGACATGCTTTACAGGGAAATGTTGAAGAAGAACAAGACCATACACATGATCTGAATATTACGCCAAACGGTAGTAATCAAGCCCACGAAAACCGACCCCCTTATTATGTCTTGGCCTATATCATGCGGATCAATTAACCATCATCATGGTCATTTGAAAGGAGATAAGATAATCCTGGCAATGCTAAACAGATAACTATGAACCGAATCAAAATATGGATGCTCATTCCCTGCCTTTTGGTGATTGCTGCCATAAGCAATGGATCGGCCCAAAGAGCTGAGTTCCCGGCCCCGGGCTTCGGCGGCCTGAACCCGGGTATCCGGCAAACCGTGACCTGGACCGACCAGGTCGGGGTGAAGGTGGATCCGAAAAGTGGTGCTATCAGTAAATATGCGATAGAAGGTTGGGGCAATGCGGGCGCTTTTTCGGCCAACGTGCTCCCGGCGAACCAGGATGGCAATGTTAGTTACGTGGTTGGGCAGGCAGGTTGCTCCTTTGCCATGGGACTTTCCACAGAAAACCGGGATGCCCATTATACTTCCATACAAGCCGGTTTCCTGATCGCCGATAAACAAATAGTGGCCCTGCAGGAAGGCGCTCCGGTTGGGAGATATGTACCTTGTCAACCCGGGGATCTGGTCGAAATGGAACGTGCAGGCGATAACATGGAGATCCGGTTAAATAGTATTCCTATCTATACCACACCAACCGATGCCAGCCAGGCCCTCCATATCGACCTCGCCATTCATACCCAAAATTGTATCATCACCGATATTCATACCTCTTTTACCCCTGGTCCGCCTCAATTGACCTACCGGGTAACAGGCGCGTCTTGTGCATTACCGAATTCCGGGGCCATCGACCTGACGGTTGAAGGTGGGATCCCACCGTATTTGTTTAAATGGAGCCATGGCGTTAATACCGAAGATGTCAATGGCCTGAGCCCCGGTACTTATACCGTGATAGTGGGGGATCAATCCAAACAAACGGCCACAGCTACCATAGAGATCCTCAACCGGGTCGATTGGAAAGATGTGGTCGGCGGGGTCATAGGAACCGATAATTCCTTTCAGAAAACGGCACCTGAGGGCTGGGGAAATGCCGGCGCCAGCTCGGAAAATGTATTGGAGGCTGACGGCAAGCTGAGCTTTGCGCTGGATCAGTTGAACATGGAAATGGCGTTCGGTTTATCGGTCGAGAACAAAGACAATCATTATAATTCTATCGATGCCGGATTCCTGGTCAGTTTTGACCGGCTCACCTTCCTGGAAAATGGTGCCTTTGTCGGTAGCGGCGCCAGGGTAAAGGTTGGGGATCTGCTGGAAGTGGAAAGACTGTCCGACCAGGTCGACCTGAAGCTAAACGGCCGATCCCTGCACCGGATCCCCATGCCAACCGGTAATGCTTTGGTATTGGATCTGGCAGTTGCTACAGCTAATATTAACATCCATAACATCCAATTATCCTTTTGCCGGAAGGGGCCGCAAATCGACTTTACCGTCGAGGGCGCCTCCTGCAATGACCCGACCGGCGGTTCAATTACGTTGGAAGTTACGGGAGGATTCCCACCATATTCTTACAGATGGAGTAATGGCAGCCAGTCGCCCGGTTTGACCGGTATCGGCCCGGGCAGCTATACGGTAACGGTCAAGGACTTTTCCGGCCAGACCAGCACACAAACCATACATGTCGGGTATGACCCCGAGTGGACAGACCTGGATGGGGTATGGATTACCCCATTTAACTCGCTGACAAAA
>JANQFB010000485.1 GCA_028278085.1 Chitinophagales bacterium | reverse complement strand
CTCAACCTTAACAATTCCATAACCCTCCCCAATATCCCCAATCCAATACTTTTCCGTAATTTAGCTTACTGATTGAGTATGCCTATGAAAGCTGTCATTCCTGTTGCCGGCGCCGGAACCCGATTACGGCCGTTGACCTATACCCAACCCAAGGCGCTGATCCCTATAGCCGGTAAACCGACCATTGCCTTTATTATCGACCAACTGGTAGCCGAAGGATTTAAAGAATTTGTATTTATCACCGGTTACCTGGGCGAGAAGATCGAAGATCATATCACCAAGAAATATGCGGACCTCAAAACCTACTTCGTGAACCAGGATACCCGCGAGGGCTTAGGACACGCGATCTGGTCGGCCAGGGATCTGATCAAACCCAAAGACGAGATCTTAATCGTATTGGGCGACACGATCTTCGAAGCAGACCTGAAGTCCGTTTTATCCTCCCCGCACTCCTCCCTCGGCGTTAAAAAAGTCGAGGATCCCAGGCAATTCGGGGTAGCGGAGATCGATGAGGAGGGATTTATCAAAAAAGTGGTGGAAAAACCCAAGATCCCCAAATCCAACATGGCCCTGGTGGGGGTTTACAAGATCAAAGAAGCTAAAGCCCTGATGGATGAGTTGGACAAGAATATCAAAGCCAAGAAACGGACAGCCGAAGAGTTCCACCTGACCGATGCCCTCCAGCAGTTGATCGAAGGAGGGGTCCGGATCACCAGCTTTAATGTCGACAACTGGTATGATTGCGGTAAAAAAGAAGTGCTGCTGGAAACCAACGCCATTTTGCTAAAAAAGTCAGGCTACGCCTCCAAGAAGATCCCTTTTTTCGAAAATACCATTATTGTGCACCCGGTCAGTATAGCCAACAATGTGAAGATCAGCAATTCGATCATCGGACCTTATGTAGCCATCGGTGAGAATACCGAAATTCAATATTCGATCGTGAAAAACTCGATTATCGGGAATTTTGCCAAGATCGAAGACGCATCCCTCCATCATTCCATAATCGGCAGCGATGCCTCGATCAAAGGGATTACCCAAAGCCTCAATATCGGCGATAATACGGAGATCGATTTCAGTTGATCGCCATTGACCATCCCGGGTGAAAGGAACCGGGGATCATCATTCAAGACTCAACCAATGCAATCACATCACACCGTTTTTCCCATGAATCTGCCGGATAAAACAACGATCGCCGGTATGGTCACTTGTCTGTTTATTTGCATGCTTGCGACTTTCGCCACCGCCCAGGTGACCGCGCCAGGCCAACCGGCCTATGGCCCCGGTGGTACCGGTTATGCGCATGCTGCCGTTGACAGTATGTTCTTTGGATCCGATATCACGGATATATACTGGCTGTTCGAGCCAAGCGCCCCCAAACCCGACTCCGTCCCGGTAATTGTGCTGTTTCATGGCAACAATCAATCCCCGGATTCGACCAAAGTAACCATTGGCCATATGGGTCTGATCCGCCACCTGGTCAGGACCGGCTATACCGTAATCTATCCCCTCTACCAATATGGCGGCAACACCTTGCCCTACAACCCGATGCTCAATAATACGGCCAATGTCGTTAACCTGGCATTGACTGAATTGACCAACGGCAATCATGTCGAACCCAAGCGTCATGGTGACGGCCGCATGATGATCGCATTGATCGGCCATTCCCGCGGTGGCCGGATGTCGTTCGACCTGGCGAATAACTACCAATCCCTCGGCTTACCCAAGTTCGACGCCATGGCCAGTTTCATGGGCAGCGCCGGCTACTTAAGCATGGACGGTATTCCCACAGATACCAGGGTGCTATTGGTACGCGCCGAACATGATGCCTATGTGGATGTTACCCTGGAATCCATGGAGGCCGCCTGGGATAGCCTGGATCATATCCCCTGCACCCACAAAAGTTACCTCCAGGTCAATTCGGATTCCTTAGGGATGCCGGTGCTTACAGCCGACCACTTTTTCTTCTTTTCCAACCTGCAGCCGCCCAGTATTACCAATACCCTGGATTTTTACGGAAGCTGGCGGCTGGCTACCGCCCTGTTCAATTGTACCTTTTTCGGCAACGATTGTGACCACTGGCATGACGACCTCGACAGCATCAGCTATATGGGCCGGTGGAGCAACAGCACACCCGTAGCCCCGGTCACCATTCTC
>JANQFB010000469.1 GCA_028278085.1 Chitinophagales bacterium | reverse complement strand
CCAATTCAAGGTATAGATTGCTCACACTTGCGAGATTGCTTGCTCAGGAGGCTCTCTGAATGGAAGCAAAGGGATTATCGGAACACTAGGTATCTCCTTTAACAATTTTTCAACCAGCAGCTTATTCAAAAGAGGTGAATGGGGCGGTTATCTGCCGTCGGGTGATGGACAGAAATTATCCATCCGTGGTCAGGCCAATCCATTCTTTAATTCTTTAAACGCCTCTTTTACCGAACCCTGGCTGGGCGGGAATAAACCGAATTCCTTGTCGACAAGTATCTTCCGTTCCGTACAATCCAACGGCATCAGTAAAAATGATGAAGAAGGTACCCGGCGCACCTTGACCACTATAGGCGCCGTTCTTGGTATCGGACAACGGTTAAAATTCCCGGATGATTTCTTTACCTTGCAATCTTCCCTGAATTATCAGAATTTCACCCTGGATAATTGGTTCAATACCAACTTCCTCATCGACAGCGGTGTGGCTAATAATTTCAGCCTCAGAGAAACCATTTCCCGGAATTCGCTCGACCAGCCTTTATACCCTAGAACCGGATCCAATATTTCCTTATCCGTACAGGTAACACCACCCTATTCTTTGTTTAGGCCGGATGATTATTACGATAATATCTCTGCTCAACAACGCTATAAATGGCTGGAATACCACAAATGGCGGTTCAACGCCGAATGGTATACCCGGCTGGTGGGTGACCTGGTGTTGAAGACAGCGGCCAAATTCGGATTCCTGGGTTACTATAATAAAAAGACAGGTCTGTCACCTTTTGAGCGTTTTGAGGTTGGGGGCGACGGCTTATCGAATATCGCCTTGTATGGTAAGGATATTATCGCCCTCCGCGGATATGAGGTTTTTGAAGTCATGCCCAGCGCCACCAATGAAGGAGCCCCGATCTTCGACAAATTCACCATGGAACTGCGGTATCCGTTTGTCCTGAAGCCCATGTCGACCATTTACGGACTGGCATTTGTAGAAGGTGGAAATGCCTGGTCGAAATTTAGTGACTTTAATCCATTTGACGTGAAACGCTCTGCTGGCGTGGGTATCCGGATATTTTTACCCATGTTCGGATTGCTTGGCTTCGATTATGGCATAGGATTTGATAAGTCAATACCTAAAGGCTCGAAATTCGGGGAATATGGAAAAATCAGTGTCATCCTCGGATTCGAACCCGAATAAAAATTCAATTTTTCTTACCCACTGAAAAATTTAAAATGATTATGACAACCTCATTAGATGTTAACCGTTGGAATCTGTCTAAAAACTGGCTGTTGGCCGCACTTTTTTTCCTGGCTACCGTTCCATTCGTTCAGGCGCAGAAATTCGGCTTTGTCGACACGGAATATGTACTCGACCAGGTATCGGATTACAAAGACGCTCAAAAACAACTGGATGAAATCGCTGAAAGCTGGCGGAAAGAGATCCAGGCTAAATATGAGAAAATCGAAGATCTATATAAAGCTTTCCAGGCGGAAGAGGTATTGCTGACGGAAGAAATGAAAAGGCAACGGGAAGATGAGATCATTAACAAAGAAAAAGAAGCCAAGCAGTTGCAAAAACAACGGTTTGGATATGAAGGCGACTTGTTCAGGAAACGGCAGGAATTAGTAAAGCCTATCCAGGATAAGGTATATGCCGCTATTAAAAAAGTTGCGGAACGGAAATCCCTGAATTTCATTTTCGATAAAGCCAACGGCGTTACGATGTTATATGCCGATCCGAAATACGATATGAGCGGTGAAGTGTTGAAGGAGTTAGGCATCTCCGCCGTAAGCAAGAAAGACTAACCAAAGCCTGAATGGTTTACCTGCTCATCGTCCGGGCAGGGTCCGACTACTACTCACCTGACCGTTTAGGTGAATCATTTCCATGCATGATCGACAGCCGGGTTAATTCCGGAGCAAGGCTATACGGTATTTAAAATAAAACCTTATCTTTGCCAATCAAAATTGTAAATATTATGAGAAAGCTATGTATAAAAGCCCTGTTGGTTATCACGATATCGGTTGCCGGAATGCAGTGGGCTGCCGCTCAATCTCCTAAGATCGGGCATATTAATTCTGCCGAATTGCTGCAAATGATGAATGGTGTGAAAGAGGCAGATGCCGAATTGCAAACCTATGCCAAACAATTGGAAGATCAAAATACCGCTATGTTGACGGAATACCAGAATAAGATCCAGGAATTCCAGGGCAAGCAAGACCTTATGGCTGATGCCGTAAAAGAAGTCAAAACCAAGGAGATTCAGGACCTGGAACTCCGTATCCAAACGTTCCAGCAAACCGCTAATGATAAATTAGCCGCTAAAAAAGAAGAACTATACAGCCCTATCCTGAAAAAAGCAGAAGACGCGATCAAGGATGTCGCCAAAGAAAACAAGTACACCTATGTACTGGATACCAGCCTGGGTATGGTACTGTTCGCAGATGAATCCAAAGACATCACCGATCTGGTCAAGAAAAAACTGGGCATCCAATAAACCCTCTATCTTTCCTTGGTCATTCCGGCAAACCAACCGATTGGTATTTTTGATTCCGGGATCGGCGGGCTAACCGTTGCCAAGGCTATTGCCGATCAATTACCACAAGAGCAACTCATCTATTTCGGGGATACGGCCCACTTGCCGTACGGCGATAAATCCACGCAGGCGATCTGCCAGTATTCAACCAGGATCAGCAACTTTTTACTGGACAAAGGCTGTAAGGCCATCATCATAGCCTGTAATACGGCATCATCCTTTGCTTATCATCATTTACAAGAACAATTTGCCAGTAAGGTTCCGATCATCAACGTGATCGATCCGGTTATCGACCATGTCGCTGGTGGCCCGGCGGAACAATGCGTCGGGGTTATCGGCACCAAAGGAACGATCGGATCCGATATCTATGCCCGGAAACTCCGGGAAAAATCACCGTCCCTCGATATCCGTTCCCTGGCTACTGCCCTGCTGGCGCCGATGATCGAAGAAGGATTTGTAGACGATGAGATCAGCGATACCGTGATCCGGAAATACCTGTCCGATGCCCGTTTGACCGGCATACAGTCGTTGATCCTGGCCTGCACCCATTACCCGATCATCAAAAGCCAGATCGAAAAATATTACCAGGGAAAAGTAACCGTATTCGAAGCCGCCTCTATTGTGGCTTCAGCCGTACACCGGCAATTGCAGTCCTTAGATCTGTTGAATGAAGCCCTCTCCGAAATGCACCGGTTTTATGTGTCGGATTACACGGAATTCTTCGAAAAAACCACCAAGGTATTTTTCCGGCAGTCGATCCACCTGGAGCATTATCCGATCTGGGATAATTGATATTTTTTGGTTTTCAAGGTACTATCAGGTGTCACGGTGAAAATGCGCTGGAATTGCACTCCTATGCTTCGTTTATTCCAGGTCTACCCTACCAAACTTTTAGGCTATTCAAGGCCCCGAACTATCTGAAATGGTTTTGATTCGATCAATTAACTATTTAATTCACTTATTGTACTATGTTACTTTTTAGGTGTCCTTGGAAGGAATATGGGTTATATTTATGTTATGGGATGTTTTATGTATATTTAACGTTCATTGTGGGGCAAAGACCTGGTAGAAAATCTTATCCATGAAAAAATCCCGTCATATTGAAGTTGAAGACAAAACTATTTCCATTGTCAGGCAAGGGGACGGAGATTTTATATGCATAACAGACATGGTTCGTAACCTTGACGGAGGAAATTCTATCATTGAAAACTGGTTGCGCAATAAAAATACCATTGAATTTATTGGGATCTGGGAGGAACTGAATAACCCCGGTTTTAATTCCCTCGAATTCGAGGGAATTAAAAATGAAGCTGGGTTGAACAGGTTCTACTTGTCGGCTAAAAAGTGGATAGAGAAAACCAACGCAATTGGTATCATTGCAAAATCCGGTAGATACGGTGGCACCTACGCACACAAAGATATTGCTTTTGAATTCGGTGCTTGGATCAGCCCCAAATTCAAGCTGCTCCTTATAAGAGAATTTCAGCGTTTAAAGGAAATTGAAAGCAATTTCTACAATTTGGAATGGGATGTCAAAAGGATTTTAACCAAAATAAATTACCATATCCAAACGGCAGCCATCAAAAATCACATCATTCCTAAAAAATCTTATTCCAAGGATTCAGAATGGGTCATATATGCTGAAGAAGCAGACTTGCTAAATGTAGCATTATTTAACTGCACTGCTAAAGACTGGCGAGAGGTTAATCCAAATCATTCGGAAAAAGGATTAAATATTAGAGACTTTGCTAGCATAAATGAACTAGTAGTTCTCTCAAATTTAGAAAACATAAATGCAATATTGATAGAGCAAGGGGTAGGCAAAATAAAACGATTCAATCAACTGCAGATGGTTGCAAAAAGACAACTGGAAATGCTTGCTGGGATTGATAACCTGAAGTCTTTGAAAAAGCTATCGGCCTCAACCTATATTAATAGAAGGAAATAAAAAGCAAAGACAGATAAGCTATTAAATTCCATTCAAAGCTCACCTGATTTTATTACAATTTCCAATCCTATGTATTCACAACCACTCCAGGTAAGTTGGGAAAAATTTTACAGTTTTATGTAAAAAATACTTGACATTATGTATAATTTAATTAACTTTGTGTCTAAACTAGCTTACTAATAGTAATTTTAACCAGACAAACTAACCATCATGTCTATTCAAGAAAAAAGAAAAATCGTCAACATTATCAGTACCTTGCTGATCACGAGCATTTACTTCTGGTATGTGTTACAGTCAAGGCCGGAAAAGGCTATGACCACCGATGAACTCCTCAGCTTTTGGGCTACCTCATTATTGATCCTGATCCCGGTTTCGATCGTTGCCAAGATCATCATTCACATCCTGTTCGGTATTGCCAACACCATCGTTACCCGGGAATTCGATTCCATGAATTCAGACGAACGTGACAAACTGATCGAACTGAAAGCCACCCGGAATGCGAATTACCTGTTCGGGGCCGGATTTTTCCTGGCGATGGGCACACTCGCCATGGATATGTCCGTTACAATAATGTTTATGGTATTGATCGTTTCCGGGGTACTATCGGAGATCATGGACAATGTATCACAACTCTATTACTACAGAAAGGGTATATAAGATGAGTAAAGATCTGATCCGCAACAATATTCGAAAGCTCCGGTTTCATCACGATGAAATGACCCAACAGCAATTAGCTGAATCCGTAGGCGTAACCCGGCAAACGATCGTTGCGATAGAAAAAGGGAAATATTTTCCTTCGCTGGAACTGGCCTTTCGGATTGCCCATGCCTTCAATACGCCTCTCGAAGAAGTATTCCTGTTCCAACCTGAAAACCTCAAAAAATGATGAAGACTATTCAAGCCCAGGAAAATAATCAGCCGGTCGGGAACACCAAAGAATTGCCGGAAAACCTGTTCATATTCAGAACGGATATCAAAACCAAGAAAAAGGTTAAAACGGTCAAACCGGTTTTCAACGATCATCCCCTGATTACCCGGTGGTCCGTTGACACGGAAGACATCGACAACGTCTTGAAAATTAAAACCGCCGGACGCCTGACCGAAAATGACATCATTAATTTGATGAAAGCCCACGGATTTTTCTGTGAAGCCTTGCCGGACTAAGGATGGCCGGGTAAAACCGCTCTAATACCCTATATTCTAAGCGTCCGCTTGGAATATAGGGACGTAATGCCCTTGGAATATAGAAGAA
>JANQFB010000468.1 GCA_028278085.1 Chitinophagales bacterium | reverse complement strand
TATAAAAAGGGGGATCAACTATATGCAGGGGTTAATTTGGAGATCACCCTGGCCACGGCAGATCAGCTTTCCGGCGTTAAAGGGACCTATTATGCCATTGATAAAGGCGCCTATGCGGCCTACAAAGATCCCCTGGTCATGGACAAGGAGAGATCATTCGAGCTAAAATATTATGGTGTGGATAATGTGGGCAATGTCGAGATCGTTAAAAGCAGCTATATCACTGTCGACCTGAAAAGCCCGGAAACCAAATTGACCGTTGCCGGCGACCAACATGAAAAGATCGTTTCGGGCAGGGCTTCCTTTAGCCTGGAATCCTCCGATGCCGTATCGGGCCTCGACAAGATCAGGTATGTCTTTGATAATAGCATCCCGAGAACTTATACCGCCACCATCAATATGAGCAGTATTTCCGAAGGGGACCATTCCTTCCAGTATTATGCGGTGGATAAGGTCAAAAATGAGGAAACCAAAAAGGAGTATAAATTTTATGTCGACAAATCCCCGCCCATCGTTGCCGAGGAAATTTTAGGCAATTCTTATGTAGCAGCTAATGGCCGGGAATATTCTTCCGGCAGAACCAAACTGAAGCTGACGGCCATCGATAATAAGGCCGGGGTCAAAGCGATCTATTATTCCTTTAATGGCGGTGAATACATGAAATATGATAAGCCCTTTTACATGCCTAAAAAATCGGGCTCCCTGGTTATCCGTTCCTATGCGGTGGATCATGTGAATAATAAAAGCCTGGGCAACGCCGAAGCCAGTAAGCGGCGAACGACCTATGTAGACCTTACCGGGCCCAGTCTTAACTTTTCCTACCAGGGCCCTACCTTCAAAACAAGGGATACCATGTTTATTAACCAAACGACCAAGGTATCGATGACCGGGCGCGATAGCGAATCAGGCCTGGATAAGATCACTTTCAGCCTGGATAAGAGTAGTGAAAAGGATTATAGCAGCCCGATCAGCATCGACAAAGAAGGGAAGCATAACATAGAATTCTATGGATATGACCATGTGGGTAACCGTAACCTTCAAAATTTTAATTTTATCATCGATAATACCGGTCCGGCTATTTATGAACGGTTTAGTATTACGCCGATCGGGAAAAAATCCGTGGAAGGTAAAAATGCCGACATATTCCCGGCGCATGTTGTATTATTTCTATCGGCTACCGACTCCAAAGTTGGCTATGATAAGATCTACTATTCTATTAACGGGGGCGCCGAAAGGTTATTCACCAGCCTGATCCAGGGATTTAAAAAGGGAACCGATTTCAATATCAAAGTCAGGGCTATCGACAAATTAGGGAACGAAACACAGAAAAACATCGTATTTGCAACAGCACAATGAAAGGGGGTTTGAATTCGAAAACGAAATGTGTATATTGAGTTGTACATATTTTATTTAAATTTGCGGCATGCTCAAAAAATTGTTCCTGGAACCCAGCATTGACACACCGGAAGTGATTCTGGATAAGGAGAGTAATATCCTTCAGCTTTCCGGCCGGTCCATTGCAGAAGACTCTGAAAAGTTCTTTCAGCCGATCATCGAATGGTTGGAGAATTATTTTCAGGATCCTAACCCGGAAACGGTCTTTTTATTTAAACTCGACTACTACAATACCGCCTCCGCGAAAAAGATCATGCGTATTTTCATGGTTTTCAAAGAAGCTGCTGAAAACGGTCATAAGGTGGTTATCAAGTGGTTTTATGATGAAGAAGACGAAGGCTTGCGGGAAGAAGGCGAAGAGTTTTCCAGGATCATCGGCATTCCTTTCGAATACGTCGAGAACTAGGAGGTTGTTTTAAATTAACTTCATCATTCAGTATTGATCATTCAACATTCGAAATCAATATTGGACTTTCGAATGCTGAATAGGGAATGATGAATGAAGAAGTTTTTGAACCTTGCCGGAGTCTCCTTTTTATTCCAAATAACTTTTCCCGGTTCTGTATACGGTTCCTTTAAAGACCCCCACTTTTTTCCCATCCTGGTTGGTTACCAAAACATGGTAGATCCCGATCTTATTGGTGAGGGAGATCTCTTCCGCAACCGCTGTTAATTGGTCACCGGGATAGACGGGTGCCGGATAGGACATGGAAACTTCCAGGGCCATACTCAGGCGCCCGTGAGAATTGCAGGCAAAGGCCAGGGCGCTATCCGCAAAGGCATAGGTAA
Organism: Chitinophagales bacterium; assembly: GCA_028278085.1. Taxonomy (GTDB): domain Bacteria; phylum Bacteroidota; class Bacteroidia; order Chitinophagales; family JANQFB01; genus JANQFB01. The sequence goes on along the minus strand of JANQFB010000468.1, from coordinate 8,298 downwards.
CGCCGCCGTGGATCACCTTAAAACCATTGACCTGGCCGGGTTTAACGGTCATGCTTAAGGTACAATGGCCGGGTGAGATGCTGACCAGCTTTATCCTTAAACTTTGGCTGAACTGATCTTCGCTTAACATTTTTGCCCCGACTTTCCGGGCGGTTTCCTGTGGGTCCATATTTGTTGGGTGATTCTGGGTTGAGGGGCTTGTTAAATAGCCCTGCTTGCTTTGCAAAGGTAAGCCTGAATGGTCTTACTGAGCCAGCGGGAGAAGTGGTAAATTTGTGGTGAGAGATTATTCGTGATCAGTTATCATAAATCTTATTGAATATAATCCTAATCATTAACGTGCATACATAATATTTATGGGATAATTTGAACTGTTTCGAGGTACTTGGGAATCATCGTGAGAATATCGAACAAGGAATGTCGATTAACGAATTCAGAAGTAATTTCCTGGTTTTCAATTCCTTAAATCTTAAATCGTTAATCCTTGTTCGACATTCAAAACATAAATTAACTTGAAATGCTCGAATGTTTCCCCAAAATAATTTATACAGAATACTTTTCTTGCGAATAGACTAATGCCTGATTTCATACCCTTTAATGATGCCCCTCTCCACTATCGCCAATGGGGCGGCGGCCCGGAGTTGCTGATCGCCTTTCACGGCTATGGCGAATCCGGGGCGCAATTCGAGCTATTTGGGCAAACTTTGGGGCAACAATTTACCATCATAGCGGTGGATCTGCCTTTGCACGGCCGTTCGGAATGGCCGGCAGGAAAACCCTTCGGCAGCGACGAAATTTACACACTTATCGATCATATCCTGGAAACCTTCAAGCAGGATCGTTTTTCACTGATGGGCTATAGCCTTGGAGGCAAAATTTGTTTAGCCGTGCTATCCAGGTTTCCCGGACAAGTTGACCGGATCATTTTATTTGCTCCGGATGGAATCAGGCAAAATGTCTGGTATAACCTGGCGGTATATCCATCCATAGGCGTAAAATACTTCCGGCATATCATAGACCGGCCGCAGTTGTTTTTCCGGATCATTGATTTGCTCCGTAAATTCAGGGTCATATCCGCGTCTTTACATAAATTTACGCGCTGGCAAATGGAAACCCGGGAAAAAAGGCAAAAGGTTTATGATGTTTGGATGACCATTAAACCGATCCATATCGACCTTCGGGCGATCCGATCGATCCTGCGGCAATACCGCCTACCAGCACATCTTTTTTTCGGAAGATATGACAAGATCATTCCGCCGGCCATCGGCGATGCATTTCCACCGGACCTGGCCCGGGTGCATATACTCGATAAAGGCCACCAACTGATTGACGAAGCTACACCATCCCTGATCCTGTCGCTCTTAAAACCTGATCATGATTGAGTGGATATTCCTGGGTTTTACCATCTTTTATGCGGGTTTGATCAGCTACTTTTGCTGGGGCTGGATCACCTTGAAAACCTATACCCTAACAGATAAGATCCTTAGCACCGCCGTAACGATCATCATTCCGGCGCGGAATGAAGAAGACCATATTACCGGGGTTGTTCATGCCTGTCTGTCACAAGAATACCCGGAAGCGCTGCTGGAAGTGATCGTGATCGACGACTTTTCGACGGATCAAACCCTTGACCGATTGTCGGGTATTACCGATCCAAAGTTGAAGGTTCTCGAATTGGCCAAACATTTGCCGCCCGAAGCCGCTTTCCAGGCCAATAAAAAAGCCGGCATTGCTATGGCCAACGAGATGGCTCGTGGAAAATTGATCGTAACCACCGATGCGGATTGTCAGATGGGCAAATATTGGCTGGCCGCGATCGTTACTTTTTATGAGCTGAACAGTTATAAAATGATCGCCGGACCCGTGGTTTTCGATCAGGCGGATACGGCCTTCAAAAAATTCCAGGCGCTCGATTTTTTGAGTATGATCGGGATCGGAGCCGCCTCCATCAGCAATCATTTTCCCATCATGTGTAATGGCGCCAACCTTGCTTATGAAAAAGAAGCCTTTTTCGAAGTGGGTGGGTTTGAAGGCGTAGACCATATTGCCTCCGGGGATGATATGCTGCTGTTGCATAAATTCTTTCAACGCTTTCCCGGAAAGATCGGCTTTTTAAAAAACAACCGGGCTATCGTATCCACTTTTCCGGTCGATACCTTCGATGAATTCCTGGATCAGCGCATCCGTTGGACCTCCAAATCTTTTAATTACAAGAACCGGTTGATCACCGCAATCCTCGGCGTAGCCTGGCTTTTTCATTTGAGTATGTTGGTCAATGTCTGTTTGGGTATGATGGATTATCGCTTTCTGTACTATTTTGCAGCACAGTTTTTTGTTAAATGTATCGTCGACCTGGCGTTTTTATATCCCCTGGCTAATTTTTTTCAGCGAAAGAAATTATTATGGTTATTTTTACCTTCCCAAATCTTACACATCCTCTATGTCATCTCTGTAGGAGTTTTGGGTAATTGGGGTAAGTATAAATGGAAAGGGCGTCTCGTCAGATGAGCAGCTTTACCGATCTTGAATATGAAATATTGGATGAAGTTTATTTCGTATCCTCCTACTACGACATCCTGGCCAATGTAGCCGCAGAAGAAGCGGCTTTCAAAGCCAGTCTGAGGAATTTGATCGAGCAGGAATTTATGTACCAGTTGGCTTACGAAGCAGCTTCGGAAGACTATGAGCGTTGCGAGCAACCGGATTGGAACGATTTCGAAAGATATCATTATGTGGCCTCCAAAAAGGGATTACTGGCCCATAACAGTTAAACACCATGTCAGAAGACAAGCAAATTATCGACTCGGCTGCGGGTGTTTCTGAACTGGAAAGGTCCTGGAAAAGGCTACTGAAAAACAAACCTGCCGTTGGAGGTATCCTGATTATCATCACTTCCCTCATCATTGCCATCCTCGGTTATCTCATCACTCCCGACCAAACGCCCTATTCCAATAACATGATCCTGCAGATCGGTACAGAACCGCCGGCCTTCGGGGTCAAGCTGCTGAAAGTCAGGAAAAACAAAAGGATTGCCGACGAAGGGATAATATCAACCATGCTTTTCGGGCAGGAAGATCCTTATACCTATATTCCGATCAACGATTATCAATTCGATGAAACCGATATTGTTGTTACCGAATATGTAGGTGAAGCGGATATCTCCAAAAAGATCAGCCGGAACATGGCGGATGTGGTGTATGCCAAATCTTTTAATAATCACATTGTGCTGATGCAAAATGACAGCCTGACCTTTTTCGACATCAATGACAAGGAACATACGGTTGCCATCGCTGCTTTAAAGCAAAAGATCGAGGCCGAGCATATCGTTAAAAAAACCTACCTGCTGGGAACGGATAAATTTGGCCGCGACATTTTAAGCCGGCTGATCATCGGCGTTAGGGTATCCTTATCGGTAGGCTTTATTGCCGTACTGATTTCCCTGGTCATTGGTGTAACCATGGGAGCAATTGCGGGTTATTTCCGGGGAAGGATCGATAATATTATCATGTGGATCATCAACGTCATCTGGTCTATCCCGACCTTATTGCTGGTATTTGCCATTACGCTTGCCCTGGGTAAAGGGTTCTGGCAGATCTTTGTGGCGGTAGGTTTATCGATGTGGGTAGAAGTAGCCCGGATTATCCGCGGACAGGTGATGAGCATCCGGGAAATAGAATTTGTTGAAGCGACAAGGGCTTTGGGTTATAGCAATACCCGGATCATTACGCTTCATATCCTGCCCAATGTTCTCGGTCCGGTGATGGTGATCGCTGCGGCTAATTTTGCCGCCGCCATCCTGATCGAAGCCGGCCTCAGTTTTCTGGGTATCGGCGTTCAGCCCCCCATGCCTTCCTGGGGTTGGATGATGAAAGAACATTATGGCTATATCATTGCGGGCGATCCCTTTTTGGCGATTATTCCCGGGTTGTCGATCATGATGATGGTTTTGGCATTCAATTTGTTAGGTAACGGTTTAAGGGATGCACTGGATGTCAAAACTAAATTGTCATTTTAACAAATAAATTCCTTTATTTTAAGGTTACATGTCGGGGGAAGATCTTCATAAGCAGCTTGCCAAGCTGGAAAAGCAACTGCAATCCAAGCAATTGGAAGTTAATTCCTTGCTGGAAGTTACGCAAGCGATCAACAACAACCTGCCCGCCCGGTCTCTTTTCCGGATCTATGAATTCATTCTCCGTGCACAGGTCGATCTGAATAAGCTGGTGTTGTTTGTCAAGAACGACGAGGTTGCCTGGGAATGCATGATCTGCTATGGCGTGGATAAGGCCTACAAAGAACTGGATGTAGAGGCGGTATTGACCGGTTTTACCGAACAATCCGATCTCGATAAAGCCGAACATGAACCCTTGCGGATCTTTGACCTGGTCGTGCCGGTTTTCCATAAAGAAAGACCCTTGGCTTATGCATTGGTCGGTGGTATCGAGCGGGAAACAGAAGCACTGATCACCAAGGAGGAAAAAATAAAATTTATTCAAACCATTACCAACATCATCCTGGTGGCCATCGAGAACAAACGGCTCTTTAAGCGACAGTTGGAACAGGAAGGTCTGAAAAGGGAATTGGAGCTGGCGGCGCATGTTCAAAATATGCTGATCCCGGATTCCTTGCCGCAGGGCGGTCAAGTGAGTATGTCTGCCATTTATTCTCCGCATAAAGAAGTTGGCGGGGATTATTATGATTGTATCCGGTTAAATGAAGATGAATGGGTGTTTTGTGTGGCCGATATATCCGGGAAAGGGATGGCCGCCGCATTACTCATGGCAAACTTCCAGGCCAATATCCGGGCGTTGATCAAACAGAATCTGTCGCTGGAGATTTTCATGCATTTGTTGAACGAAAACGTCAATCATATCACTAAAGGGGAAAAGTTCATCACCTTTTTTATGGGGAAGCTGAATTTTAAGCTGAACAACCTGACCTATATCAATGCCGGCCACAATCCTCCGCTTTTTTATGATGGCCAAACGATCCGGAAACTGGAGAAAGGCTGTACCATCTTGGGTATTTTTGAAGAGCTGCCGGTTATCCAGGTGGAAGAATTAAAGATTAACGGGGAGGGGATGATCGTATGTTATACCGATGGCCTGACGGAATTGGAAAATGAACATGGCGAGTTCTATGAGATCAACCGTTTGGAAGATTTCCTCCGGAATAATGCAGGGTCGACGCCGGCTGCCTTTAACGAGATCCTGTTTGAAGACCTCAACAATTTCCGCGGCAAAAAACTTTTTGGCGACGATATTACCATCCTGACGACGCGCTTAGGTAAGTAGCGTTAACCTCCAGCTCCAGCTTCTTCAGTGTCACCCACCAATTAGCGGGGACACTAAAGAAATGGGAGGCTTCTATAAGATATTCCCATTTAGCTTTTGCCGTGTCCCTGATGGGTGACACGGCAAAAGCTAAACACGTTTAACCTACCGATAATTTCCCCTGATTCTTCAGATCCTGGTTAACGATCAGCGCCAGGTTGATATAAAAAAAGGTTCCGACCTTGTCAACTTCGATCAGGTCGCTCAACATGATCTGGACATAGATGATCAGGGTAGATAAGATGGCTGCCATGATCAGTTGTTTGGCGAATTTGTCCTTGGTTTGCCGGTAAACCATCTCTCCCTTGATCAGGATGTAGATGCAGAAGATGGTAAATAAGATCAATCCTAAAACCCCCTGTTCGACCAATGTCATCAGGAAATAATTGTGAATACCTGACCTTTCCGGGTTATCACTGACCCAGGTGGTGAAATTGTTGACTGTATAGCTTTTGTAATGGTTGTAGAAATTTCCCGGCCCGAACCCGGTACCGAGTTCTTCCACGCTCATCCGGAATCCTGCGATCCAACGGTACACCCTTTCGGCGCTGGAAACATCGAGCCTTTGCATGGTCGCTTTGAGATGGTCGGTCAGATTTTCGTGTTGGATGGTTTTTTTATAATCCGTGGAATATTCCAGGTATTCATTATCCCGGATCAAAAATCCCAGGAACAGCACGATGCCCACTATGGCCGGTCCGATCATCCATTTCAATTGATTCATCCGGATGAGGGCGTAGGAAACGATCGCTACAAAAAGGGCCAGCCAGGCGCCACGGGTATAGGCAAAGAAAACCCCTGTGAGTATGATGATCAGCCCGGCCGTTAGGAACAATCGCCGGAAGGAGCCCGAGGGGTACCATTGCCGGGCAAACCACACGAACGGGAAAAACAGGGTCATCAAAGCAGCATAGCTAACGTGATTGCGGTAAAACGGAACCAGGGTTTCATTGATCGTTTCAAAACCGAATCCAACGGAGGCATGCCTGATCAGTGATTGTACGATGGTAAATAGTAGCGGAATTAATACAAGCCATATCATATGCTTCACATGCCTGAGCTTTAGCAGCATCGATTGGGCCAGGAAAACAAACACCATTAAATACCAGGTTTTTGCCAGCAGGAATTTTAAAGAGATCAGAAAGATCTTCGCATAGATCACTGTTATGGCCAGCCAGAGAAAATGCAGTAACAACAGCAGGATGATCGGGTGTTTGAGAAAAGTTAGCGGCATCTCTTTGGGATGGGTGAGCAGGTAAAATCCGAAGACTACCATCAACACGATCATCAGGGGCTCGGTGGGTAGGTCGGTGGCCAGGGTGCCGGAAAATGAGAACTCGATGGACAAGGGGATCATCGCCATGAGCAGCCAGAATACCTGCCTGAAATCGGCAACCACGAGCAGGGCAAACAATACACCGGCCGGGATGGCGGCAATATATAATTCACGGGTATATATGGCCAGGAAAATGCAGGCTAATAATAAAGCGCTAAAAGCAATAAAGGCATGCCAGGAAAACCGGTCGATCTTATCCATTCGCTAACTGGGGACGGATCTCTTTATATTTTTCCATCAACACCACAAAAAGAAGGATCACAAACAGGGCGCCTAGGGTCGAGCTAACGACGATGAGCCAACGGACAGGAAATTTTCTTTTTTCCGCCGGGTAGGCTTTTTCCACAATGTATAGCGAAGGAATATCCAATCCCATACTGGCGGAATATTGTTCGTGTAGTTTGGCAATATTATTCAGCTCTTCGGCAACGCTTTCCTGCCGGATCTCGAATATCCTCAGTTGCTGATCCTTAGGATTCGATTGCCGGATAGATGCCATACTGTCGGTCAAAGCCTTCAGCTCTGCCTGCTTGCTTTTGAGCTTCTGGTTAAAGACCTCCACGATCTTTTCCTTGTTTTTCCGGGTCATTTGCTTACTCATCCGGTCGATATGCGCTGCCGCTTCATTGGCAATGGCGGCTGCCAAAACCTGGCTGGTGTCCAGAACGGTTATTTCAACGGCATCATATTCGTTTTTGATGGCTTTATAATTGTCTTTAAACTCCTGGTTGACCTTGGTCATGGGGTATTCATCGTCGGCCTTGATGCCATAATGTTCCATTAAGCCGAATTTTTCGATCAGGTAATTTTTCAGGCCCGCAGATTTGGCGATCGTCATCACCCGGTCCAGGTCATCTCCGGCGCCGAAGTAGCTGACCAACTGCTCTCCGGATTGTTCCCCGAATAAATACTGACGGTCGACCAACGAGGGATTGGAGGGATAAAAAACGATCTTGGATTCGTAATACTCCGGCAGCATCAGGGAGATTACCGAGCTACCCAGGGCAGCCAATATACCAACGATAATAATCGGGATTTTCCACTTGAAGCAGATTTTTAACAACTCGATCATGTTTGATGGATTATGTTTTTTAAGAAGACAGCTATTTGGCGATCAAACTACAACGTATCATTCAACCAAATCGATATAAGGAATGTGTACAAAGGTAGAAAAATTATTTGATGGTCTGAGCCGCGGATAGAGTGTTTGGTGGAAGTGTTTTAGTATCTCCAACTTCTGCTTCCGGTGATAACACCGGAAGTCATTGGAGGTTGAAAACACTTGCGGTGAAAATACCTCGTTGGGACAACCATTCGCACCGGAACACCCATTGCATGCTGCTGGTGTTTTCAGTATCTCCAACTTCTGCTTCCGGTGAAAACACCGGAAGTCGTTGGAGGTTGAAAACACTTGCGGTGAAAATACCTCGTTGAGACAACCATTCGCACCGGAACACTCATCGCATACTGCTGGTGTTTTCAGTATCCCCAACTTCTGCTTCCGGTGATAACACCGAAAGTCGTTGGAGTTTGAAAACACTTGCGGTGAAAATACCTCGTTGGGACAACCATTCGCACCGGAACATTCATTGCATACTGCTGGTGTTTTCAGTATCTCCAACTTCTGCT
>JANQFB010000443.1 GCA_028278085.1 Chitinophagales bacterium | reverse complement strand
ATCAACGACGGCAGCGACGGTAGCCTTGAATGGGTAAAACAGCTATCCATCGATCATACCTACAGCTCCGAAAACGTGGGGGTTTGCCGGGCGGTTAACCGGGCGTTTGAAAGCGCCACGGCCGATTATATCGTATTTATGAACGACGATATGTATGTGTGCCCGGAATGGGATCACCATTTGTTATTGGAGATCAACCAGACCGGTTCGGAACTGTTTATGTTTTCTTCCACCATGATCGAACATACCGATACCGGCAATCCCTGTGTTATCATTGCAGACTATGGCAGGAATGCCGATGATTTCAATGAAAATAAATTGCTGGAAGAATATGCCGGACTAACCAAGGATGATTGGCAGGGAAGTACCTGGCCTCCTTTAGTGGTGCACCGGAATACCTGGATAAAGGTGGGTGGATTCAGTGAAGAGTTTTCGCCGGGCATGTATTCCGATCCTGATTTCTCCATGAAGCTATGGCAAGCCGGTTGCCGGCGCTTTCAGGGCATCGGGAAAAGCAAGGTTTATCATTTCCAGGCAAAATCGACGCAGAAGATCCAAAAAAATGACGGCCGCAGGCAGTTCCTTCGCAAATGGGGATTAAAAGCCTCTACCTTCCAAAAATATTATTTAAAAAGGGGGCAACCTTACACCGGCAAGTTAGGCGAACCCCGGGCAACCCTTCCATACCGATTCGAGTTGTTTAAAGCGAAATTGGAGCGTTTACTGAGGTAAACCCACGCCCTGCGGGAGTGTTGAAAAACAATTAGCGGTACAGCGCTTTCAGTTTGGCATATTTTAAATAGGCTTCGAAACTGGTGATCACCGCTATGGTGAAGCCGTAAAAGCCATCCAAAAAGCCCATGCGGAAGTAATAATCCGCGACAAATTTGAAGACCGGGCTGAGATAAAGTTTTACAAAAGAGGGTTTGATACCTTTATGTTTCATTTTTTCAGCCGCCAGCGAACTGTAAAGGTTTACTTTCCTTAAATGATGCTGGATGGAATGCATGGAATAATGATGGACATAGCCCTTTAAGCGCGGCGCTTTGCCTGTTCCGGAAAAGATCAGCCCTTCATGGACCTCATCCGTGTTCCACCGGACCGATTGCCGGTTGAATAAGCGGATATGATATTCCGGGTACCATTTGCCATGCCTGATCCATCGGCCGCAATAATTGGAGATAAAAGCCAGCTCGAACGCCTCGTGGCCATCATCGAGGGGGGCGGATCCCAAGTTTTCGGCAAGTTTGTCCGAAACCTCTTCATCCGCATCAATGGAAAGGATCCAATCGTTTTTGGCCAGGCTGTTGCCGTAATTTTTATTGCTGCCATAACCCTCCCAGGCCTTTTGTTCGAACCGGACACCCATTTCCCGGCAGATCTGAGGCGTCTGATCGGTGCTGAAATCGTCGATCACGATAATGTCCCGGCTTACTTTTTTGGCCGATTCAATACAGCGACGGATATTTTCCGCTTCGTTGTGCGTAATTATAACAACGGATATCTCAGCCATCTTGCGGATTAACGGCTTTGTGCCTGTTTAAGAGCAACAGGAGGAATAAGATATAAAACGTGGTGCCATATTGAACTTCTATGGTAGATTCCATCAGGAAAGAAGTAAAAATAATCAAATGGAAAGAGATCAATAAATAATCCTTCCGGTGAGCCCGGCTTAATAACAGGGGGGAGAAAAATATCCCTATAAAAAGTGAGGCGCCGATCAGGCCGGTTCCGGCAAAAACAAAAACAAACTGGTTATGGGGGATCAACCAGTTCCTGGGTTCTATCTTGGGATATTTGGTTTGATAGATCTGATTGACCTGGTCCCTCACATCCCCCATGCCGACGCCCAGCCATAAATTTGACCGCCCCACCTCCAGGCCGTTCAAAATGGAAACCATTCTGCCACCATCGGAAAGGTTATTGATCTTTTTGGCTTTGGAGAACATGATATAATCATGGTGGGCATAGGTGAGTTTGTTTTGGAGCGTTGGAAAAATAAACCACGATGCCACCGGCAAAACGACCAGGCCCGCCAAAAAGCCAAGTCCTATACCCCATTTCCGGGTCTTCAGCGTATAGTGTGCCAACAAATAAAGGAATGCAATATACAGGGTCAATAAGCCGCTTCTGACCGCCAGGATATGCAAAAACAAGATCAAAAAAACCACCATACCCAGGATAATATGTCTTTCCCAGGGATATTTGATATGGAACCTGTTGCTGAAAAGGTGTAAGCCCGCAATACTGGAAAATACCACCATCAGACTGAACCGCACATGATCGATAGGCGTAGGAATAACCTTGGCTTTCATATATGACAGGTTGATCTGTTTGAAATCCATGCTATAGTTGATCAACGTATATATACCGGCCAGAAAGATCACCGTTACAAAAGCTGCCATCAAGCCTTGCCAGTACTTTTTAGGCAGGGCGGGGAAAGTGGAAAAAGCAAAAGGCAGTAATAGGAATGGCAACTTGATCCGGAGCCGTTCCAGTAAGAAGGTGGTATTCTCGGAATAAAGTCCGCTGATCCCGTAAATGAAAAAAACCCCGGTTATCAGCACATAAACCGGTTGACGGAAAAACGAAAATATCCGGGATCCGAGGTCTTTGCGAATGATGCCCGCAGCGATCAATCCGATCATCCCGATACTAATGCCGACCCTGGAGGTAACCATGCTGATGATAATGATCAGGCAACTGCAAAAAATAAAGTCCCGGCGGGCAATATTTTGAATGATGGTATTGAAGAAGGACAAACTATCCCAAGCTTTTTCGATAGTTATCGGATGCAAATAAAATTCGAAAAAAAAACAATAACTTTATGAACACCGTGGAAGAAAACAGCCAGAAGCAGCATAAAGATAAGTTATTTGAAGAGGAATTTCTGCCTCATCTCGATGCCCTCTACAATTTTGCTTACCACTTGACATATAATGAAGAAGATTCGAATGATCTGGTCCAGGAAACCTTTCTCAAGGCCTATAGATTTATCGATTCATATATAAAAGGAACTAATGCAAAAGCCTGGTTGTTTAAAATCCTGAAAAATGCTTTTATCAATGAATATCGCAAGCGATCCAAGCAACCGATAAAGGTTGATTATGAGGAGATAAAAGACTACCACGATACAGACGATCCCCGCCAGGGAATTAGTATTGATCTGCGGCAGGAGATATACCAGGAGATGATAGGAGATGAGGTAACCAAGGCCGTGAATGCACTGCCTGTTGATTTCAGGACAGTGATCTTATTGTGCGACATTGAAGGGTTTACTTACGAAGAAATGGCAAAGATCATTAATATCCCCATTGGTACGGTGAGATCGCGGTTACACCGCGCAAGGAATATGCTGAAAGAAAAATTGTGGGATTACGCAAAAAAATTAGGTTACCAGGCAAAACGATAACATAATTCCGGATTGATCCTTAACAAATGTTCACTATATGCATGATTGTACAAAAATAATTGAAAAGGTCTACTTGGTTCTTGATGGGGAACTTACCATTGAAGAAGAAACTTCTTTCATGCACGAAATAGATCAATGCTCCTATTGTCTCGAAAAGTTCAATATTGAAAAGAGCTTTAAAATGTTTATGGCCAATAAAATGGAGCGCAAAAACGGAAGCGCCCACCTGATCGCGGCCATCAAAGAAAAGATCAAAAGCAACACGTTCTAATTTTTCCGGTTTCATGTCGATGGACAATATCGGAACACTCTCCAACCAAATACATCTGGGTAATTTCAAAGCATTAGCTCGAGCTATTTCCATTGTGGAAAATAGCCTGAGCGGTTACCGGGAATTGCTCTCCGGGTTAAGCATCCCCGGCAATGTTCCGGTGATCGGGTTAACAGGCCCTCCCGGAGCCGGAA
>JANQFB010000434.1 GCA_028278085.1 Chitinophagales bacterium | reverse complement strand
CGAATCCTCAACTACTTTATCGCCAATCCGAGATCGAATCCCCTGGTGGTGATCCTGGGGACCTTGTATGCCTATTTCAGCAAGATCTATATCTACCATTTTTCCCGGCAGAAATCCGATAAGGAGTTACCTTCCATCATGCAGGTTCACCCCTTTTTCCTGAAAGATTACAAATTGGCCGGTACCAACTATTCCCTCCGTAAAACAGAAGATATCCTGGGGTGGCTCAAAGACTACGACCTTCGATCGAAGGGTGTTAACAATACTTCGGCTTCGGATGGTGAATTATTGCGGGAACTGGTTTATAAAATTTTGCATTAGCTTTGTGCGACAATTGCGGTTGATATGAAGACTACCTTGCTGACGATGCTCATCCTTTCGGGATGTGCGGCTTTAAAACCCTCCAAACAAGAGCTTCCCTTATCATTAGTAGAAGCTACCGCACAAAACTGGGCCGGCGGCGCAGCCGGTTCGGGCACCGGAACCAATTATGCCTTCAAATTGACGGTTCATACCTCGGAGGAGCTACGCTTTGATACGGTTTGGGTAAAAGATTATGCTTTACCGCTAAAGCTGGTTAAAATAGCCGGTAAATCGGGTCTCACCTATGGAAAAGGAGATACATTGATCGTTACAGCGAGGAAACACAAGCTGGATCCGAGGATGAGGGAACGGATCAAGGGTGAAGACCAGCCGAAAATAAAAGAAGAAACACCGGTTAAACCGCCAGTGGTCATAGAAGGAGAGGCTCTCTTGCAATACCGGTTCAACAACCGGGAACAATATATTCAGGTGGCGGCTATTAAAAAGCTAAAACCTGTCTTCTTTCCCTGACCTAATGGGTTATTTTGCACCCTTCGGGCAAAAGTTTTTGAATAGCTCCCACCTTGTCAGCTTTTAGCCCGGTGGTTTTGATGTTGAGCTCTTTCAAATTTTTTAGCTTCCCGATCTCTTCCGATAAACTGGTCAGGTAATGATTTCCTTCGAGGTTCAGGACTTCCAGGTTTGTTAGGTTACCAATGGCATCGTCTACCGAGGCTACCCGGTTAAAGGATACATTGATCTGCTTCAGGTTCGGGAATTTAGTGTAGACCTCATCCGGAATTTTCGTCAGTTTCGGACTCTGCATACTCAGGTCGATATAATGGACCTTTTCAGGTTCTTTCATCGCTTCTTCGATATTGTCGAAATAATTCGGTGACAAGAACAAATTATCAATGGCAAAGCCACCGTCCTGGGCTTGTACCCCTTGATTAGCCAATAGCAGTAGGCAACTGAACAATATTATCATCGTTGTTTTCATAGGGAGTTAGGTTTACGGGTCAATGAATGACGATCAGGATATCAGGCAGCCATTTTTTCAACTGCTTGACGGCCTCTTCGGTCATGGTATGTTCCTTGAGGTGTAATTCTTTCAAACTTTTGAATTTCGTGATCTCTTCCGGCAGGGATTCGAAATTATTCCCGCTTAAATTCAGGAGCTCCAGGTCTTTGAGCTTGGCGATCCGGGGGTCGATGGAAGTGATCTTATTGTAGGAAAGATCGAGGTATTTCAACTTTTTAAAACCATAGATCTCTTCGGGAATGGTTTCATATTTGTGCAAGCTCAAATTCAAATAGTATACATTGTCTTTTGCAGCGCCGGCCTCTTTGAGGTCATCAAACCAATTTTCGCTCTTATTGATTTCTTTGAGGTCGAAGGAAAGTTGTGCGAAGCCGGATGGACCCATAAACAGGATCATCCCCAGGAGAAATATCAATGATCTGAGTTTCATAAAGTGGTTATTTTAAAAGGGTTAAAGAAGCCTGTTTATCTTGCTGCAATTGCCGCCTCAATTCAGCTAAATTACTAAATTTTTTCTCATCCCGGATAGCCTTGTAAAAGTCGATCCTCAGCAATTCTCCATAAATGGAACGGTCGAATTCAAAGATATTTACTTCGATGCTGATCACCTTTCGCCTTCCGGTGACGGTCGGTTTAAAGCCGATATTTAGCATGCCGTTATACACCTGGTCTTCCCAATGAACTTTCACCGCATAAACGCCATTGGCAGGAATGATCTTCAAGGGATCGTTCAACTCCAGGTTTGCCGTCGGAAAGCCAAGGGTATGGCCGATGCTATTCCCCTTGATCACCAGGCCATGCAAATAAAACGGCCGGCCCAAGCCCTCATTGGCCATTTCTATATCCCCTCTTAACACCGCATCCCTGATCTTGGTCGAACTGATCCCGGCATCCCTGACCATTTGTTTGGGGATCTCATCCACCTCAAATCCAAATTTTGTGCCAAGCTTTTTCATCAGTTCGATATTGCCGGATCTTTCATTCCCAAAATGATGATTGTAGCCGATGACGATCCGGGCGGGATGTATTTTTTTCACCAAAACATCCTCTACATAGGTTTCCGGCGCTAAAGAAGAAAAAGAACGGTCGAAGGGAACAATCACCAAATGATCCACCTCGTATTGCCGGAGCAGTTCTATTTTTTCTTCAAGGGTGGTAAGCAATTTCAGATTGTGATCGGTTGGGTTGAGTACCATTCGGGGGTGTGGAAAAAAGGTGAGGATCACACTTTGCCCGTTGGTCTTGGCGGCAATATCCAGGATCCTCCGGATGATCTTTTGATGCCCTTTGTGGACGCCATCGAAGGTGCCGATGGTCAGGACAGCATTGGGGATCTTCGGGATCCTGTCGGGATGTTGATGGACTTTCATGCGGAAGGCTTCCCTACAAATTTGATAAATTCTTCCAATTCCCATGCTTCATCTACGTGGTATTTTCCTATTTGCTCCCGGTGCAAAGCTGACAAATAGGCGCCGGATGCCAGGGCCTTGCCCAGGTCATAGGCCAGCGAACGAATATAAGTTCCTTTACTGCAGTGAACCCTGAACTTAATTTCCGGTATGTCAATTCCCGTGATGTCAAAATCAAATATCTCTATGGTCCTCGATCTTATGGCGACAGATTCTCCTCTCCGGGCTTTTTTATACAGCCGTTCTCCCCCGACTTTTATGGCAGAATATATAGGCGGTGTCTGTTCTTGTTTTCCGATAAATTGGCGGGCCTTCTGCCGGATCGATTCCTCAGTGATGTGATCGGTGGGAAAAGATTGGTCGGGAGGGGTTTCTCCATCATAAGATGGTGTGGTATGGCCGAGGGTAATGGTGCCGGAATACACTTTTGACATATCCTGGAATCGGGATATTTCTTTGGTTTTTTTTCCCGTACACAGGATCAAAAGACCGGTGGCTTGAGGATCCAGGGTCCCGGCATGGCCGACTTTTACCTGGATTGTTCTTTTTATTTTGTTGACAACATCGAAGGATGTCCACCCGGCGGGCTTATTGATGAGTAACATTTCCCCGGCAGCGAAATCAAAGCTTTGACAGTCATTCATGGATTACAGCTAGAACAGCCCGAAGAAAATGGCAATGACGCCGACGATAAAACAATAGCCGGCAAAATAGATCAATTTCCCCTGGTTGACGATCCTGATCATCAGCTTGCACGCCAACAGGCCGGATAGAAACGCTGCGATAAAACCGATCAGCAAGGCCAGCGGACTGGTGGTGGATGCCATGAGCTCCCCGCTAACAGCATCTTTCAGGTTAGCACCCAGGATCGGCACCAAAACCATTAAAAAGGAAAATTTGGTAGCGGCTTCTTTTTTTACCCCCAACAACAAAGCCGTACTGATGGTGGCCCCTGACCGGGAAATGCCAGGTAATACAGCGATTGCCTGTGCGATTCCAATGATCAGTGCACTGGTCCAGGATACCTCTTTGTCCTTTGTTGAAGCGAAATTGGTAAATAAAAGCAGGGCTCCGGTTACCAACAGCATCAGACCCACCAGCAAAACGTTTCCGGTGAACAAGGTTTCCAGGGCATCTTTAAAGAAAATTCCGATCACCCCGACTGGGATCATCGACAGGGCCAGCAAAGCCATATACCTAACCGATCCGTTCCATTGGAATTTAAAGGCGTCGCGTAGTAATTCCCCGATGTATTTATAAAAAACGACAATGGTGCTCAAGACAGTGGCTCCATGAACCACCACGGTGAAGGTGATATCTTCTTTGGCTTCTACGCCCAGGATGGCTTTCCCCAGCTCAATATGGCCACTGCTGCTCACCGGAAGGAATTCCGTCAGCCCCTGAATGATCCCAAGGATCAATGCTTCCAGTATTGACATTCGCCGGGGATCAGGCTTTAGGACTTCGGCTTCTTCATGATGGCGAAGATCTCCACCACGAATCCGGCTATGACCAGGATAGGAGCAAGGGTAATTCTCCGGAAACTATACAATTCATCGGCCGGAAATACATTCGGATCGTCCGATGCGCCTCCTGACATGAGGATAAATCCGAGCACGATCAAGGCGATCCCTCCAAAAAACAGCATATAGTTTTGCTTGCCGAATAAGAATTGAGGATTGTCGTTTTGTTGATTAGCCATGATATTTTGTTTAATACAGGTCTTCCAATTTCATTTTCAGGTATTTCCGAACTGCTCTCCGGGTGCTTAGCCACGAAATGATGATCCCGACAGCCAACAAAGCGACCAGCAAGATAGTGAATTTTGTGGTATCCTGCAGCAATTCGAGCTCCGGTACATTTTTGATCCCATAGTACAAGGTGCTGGTCAAAGCCAGGATCGCAAAGCCAGCACTGATGATCCCGTTGATAATACTCTTGGATAAAAAGGGTTTCATAACAAACCAGCGGG
Organism: Chitinophagales bacterium; assembly: GCA_028278085.1. GTDB lineage: Bacteria > Bacteroidota > Bacteroidia > Chitinophagales > JANQFB01 > JANQFB01. The sequence continues at coordinate 5,889 of JANQFB010000434.1, read as the reverse complement.
TAGCGCCGACCAGTTGCATACTCTTGATCAAAAAACGGTTGGAATACATCGCCAGCCGGATGGTATTGTCGATCAGGGTCAGAGCGATCAGGAACAATAAAATGCTGATACCCATGATCAGCAGCCCGATCTTGCGGACATTCTTGCTGATCAGATCCACTAATTTACGGTAGTAGTAGATCTCTTTGACCTGGCTTTTTTTGAGGATACTCTCTTCGATCCATTCCAGGCTATCCGGGTAGGCATAATCGGCATTGAGGTTCATGTTGATCGATGCATACAATGGGTTATATTCGAGCAGCTCGATAAAATCTTCTTTGTTTTCCTCGATCAGCCTCCGGGCTGCTTCATCTTTGGATACGTATTCCGTGCTTTTAACGTAATTCTCCGCTTCTAATTGCTTTTGTAATTGATAAATTTCGGCTTCTTTGATATTGTCTTTCAGGATGATGGAGATCTCGATATTCTCTTTGAAATAATCAGACAGCTTATCTGCCTGAACAATGATCAATCCCAGCAGTCCCAACATAAACAAAACCAGGGAAATACTGATGATGGAATAGACGTAGGAGGGTTTGGTCCGTTTGGTTGCTAATTTGCCTGCCTGGTAAGCCATTGAAAAGTGTCAATTACGCCACGAAATTAAGTAATTATCACCTTTGGAGCACATCATACATACATATAATTATACACATCAACCGTTGGAAAGTTCATCGAAGTGGATGGATGATTTGGAATGGAGTAAGAGTTTGGCGTTATGTGGGTATGTTGGTTATGTTTGAATCATGGCGCAGATGGGACACATATGGTGAACTGCCGATTGCTTGGGTAAGATCAAGCCATCAAAATTTCATAAGGAATGCCTAATCCTTGATGCAAAGCTTTCATTACGCGGATGGACATTCGGCGCTTTCTGCTTAAAACATTTGAAACCAGACTTTTACTACCTCCGAAATACTTTACCAAATCCTTTTGTTCCAGTCCTTTTTCTTCCATGATATACTTAATAGCTTCTATCGGATCGGGCGCATCGATGGGATAATGGATATTTTCATAGGCTTCTACAAGCGTTGAAATGATGTCTAGTTCATCGAATGCCGGCGTTCCTTCTTTAGGATCCAGGGCTATTAATTCGTCAATCCGCTTTAAAGCAGTTTTATAATCTTCTTCTGTTCTTATAGGTCTGATATCCATAACTAAATTTTTTGGGCGTCTATTTTGTCATAAGCTTCATGAGTGCCTATAAATCGAATGAATACTTTTTGGGTTTGAAAAACAATATAAACAACAAGTCTGAAGTCATTTCCTTTGATATTAAATACGATCCTGTTGTTCCCGACAATACTTGCATTGCCAAACTGTTTTTTTACATCATTTGAATTTTTCCATTGAGATCTCTCTACCATTTTGTACCAGGTTTTTAACAGTACCTCAGCCTGATTATATTTTTCCCAAAATTCTCTTAACGTTCGCTTAGCAATTATCCTCATTTATTAGCAAACATACGAAAAAAACCAGATTTGGTTTACATTTTGTAAACCAAATCTAATTAAAATATCAGGGTTATAGCCGACGCACGGAAGAGCCTAGCGTCATCCCATAACGGTGAATTACATGTGAACTTTCTTAATCCACACTTTTCTGAAGATCCTTTTAAATACCGGTGTGGGTAAAAAATCCTTGCCTAGGTGGAAGATAAATGTTTTCAGGCGTGAACGGAGGGGTATCCTGATCGCTACATTTTGCCGGTTTTGCATGCCTACTCTATGGCCGATAAATAGTTGTTTCACATTATCGGTTTGATTGTACCAAATGCGCCGGGCCATGGAAAGGGGCTTTGCGGGCTTCCCTGGATGGACCAACGAATAGCCAAAGCGGTGTAGCAGTTGACCCTGGATCTTTTCAATTTTCGCGATCTCGCGATTACTTAATTGCTGCCGGTAGTTGTCGATCTTCGACAGATCCAGCGAGGATTTTACATAGGATCCTTCATTGGCGGTCTGATCCTCTTTTATTGTGGACGGATCATAGGGAAGATCCAGGAATTGACAGATCTCCCGCATGGTGGCTTCCGGTTTTTGCAGCAGGTCCTCATAGCGGATCATCTGGTAACGGTCCTTGCCGATCATTGCCTGGTTGGATAAGCCGATAATATTCCCGTCTACCCATTCCTGGGCCGCCAGGTACAGGTTTTTACCGGCCCTTCGCGACCGGCTGGCACAAACGGCTCTGCCATCCCTGACCAGGTGTATGAATTTGGCCTCCGGCAGCAGGGTCAGCAGGTCTGCCATGAAATGCTCGATGTTGGGGGATTTGTCGCCGAAAACCGTCTTCCCACGTTGTTGTATCCTACGGGCAATCCCATGTTCAAGAGCTGCCCGGGCATCAGGAAAGGCCTCCAGGTTTTTAGGATCGATCAGTTCTGCCAGCCGGCCTTTGTAGTCTTGTTCGATGAGCCATGACTGTATCGCAGCGCGTGAATGGTCGAGATTATAGGGCAGCACATCTTTGTAATAACCAAAACAGGATACCATCCTGAAAGCAATGGAATCGCCATCGATATCGATTTCGGGATGTTTGCTCAACATAACCGAAAGCAGGGTCGTCCCGGATCGTTGGGATCCGCCTATGAAAAAGATCTGCATGTTCCAGAATCAATTACAGAATCCTTTGGATCAATGAATACATTCCCGGCTGTCAGCATTCGCATGGGTAATTTTGGTTTTTAAAACAATGTTGTTTCATGGCTCTTCCTGCAAGACCCTCCTGGGCTTATCGGGCAGCGGCACATATTCCTGATCCAGCAATATCTTTTTGAATTTCGGAATGGCGCTATCAACCGTGTGATATTGCCGGATGGTTTCCCGGGCTGCGGAACCTATCGTTTTCCGCAACGCCGCATCTTCCACCAACAACAACAAATATTCGTACAATGCCGAAATATTTCCGGTGTCGATCAAATACCCGTCATGACCGTGTTCGATCAGATCAGGAATACCGCCGGCCTTTGTTGCAATACTCGGAAGGCCCAGGGCCATCGCCTCGATCAATGCATTGGGACTTCCTTCATAATAGGTAGGCAGCACAAAAATATCACTCTCTCCCAACAGGTCGAGCTTTGCTTGACCTTTTATCCAGCCTGGCGTTTCGATATATTTTTCCAGCTTGTTATCCCGGATCTTTTGCAGCAATCCTTCCTCATCTTTTCCTTCTCCGGCGATGATCAGTTTAAAGGGAATGTTGTTACCGATCAGTTTTATAGCCGCTTCCAACAGATCATATATACCCTTATCGATCTCCAGCCAGCCTAAAAATAAGATCTGTACCACCTCTTTCGATGCATAAACCGGTTCGATGGCATTGATCTTATCAATATTCAACCAGTTTTTAATGATCATGTACTTTTTCGGTCGGATCTTGGGAAAGGCCGATATAAAAAGCTGCTCCCAGTATTTTTCCTGGCAGATCACGTATTCTGATCTCCTGAAAATGTGTTCAATAAATCTTTTCTTATGCTCCAATTGTAGATCCAGGATCATTCTGCCTGACCTTGGCGCCAGAATGACTTGCTTTCTAAAGATAAGGTTGGATATCAGGACCATTGTGCCTTTCTCTATAAAAGACAGTCCGCTGGAAGTAAAAATGAGTACTTTGTCTACCTTTCTTTTGATCACCAGCAAAAAGGTCAGCCGGCACACACGGAAAAAAGCGCTCATAGCTCTTTGGTAAAAGGGACGGGCTAAATTAGTGGTGGCCGTGGAATCGATTTTCAGCCATTCTATGTCTTCGCTGAGCTCGCTGGCGATTAACGATTTACAGGCAAACATCTGCCCGCCAACCCCTCCGGTTCGGTTTTGATCGAGAAAACAACCCACAAAGATGATACGTTTCTTCATGCCGGAAATCTCCTATCGGTTAGCCAAAATGCTCCCCCTATATCACGCCAGGTGCTGTTGTGCTTCGCTGGTTTATTCATGACAGCGTATTTAATAATTGTTCGGCGACTTTGGGACCATGAAATAATTGGGCTGTTTTGTAAGCATTGGATACCAGGTATTCCTGGTGTTCCCGGTTATCGGCAATCCGTTCGAGGCCTTCGATAATTTTCGAAACATCGGGTTCCGCCACCAATTCGGCGCATTGGTTTTTGATCAGAAATTTATTCAGGAACGATCCTTCCGGGGAGTGGGCGAAGATCGGTTTGCCGGATAGCAGAAAAGGTATGGTACGGGTAGGAAAAATGGTTTCATATTCGATCGGGCCGTATGCCCCGTGAAAACCGTGGGTCAACACACAAATATCAAAATGCTGCAGTTCGGCATGAATTTCATCCGGCCAAACGGCGGGTTTATGGTCAAACAAACTGGTGTTCAAACCTCTGTGATTCAATAAGACACCCGGCACATGGGTATAAATGCTTAACTCATATTTCGGATGTGAAGCTACGGCCTCCAGGAAGCGGATGGTAGCCTCCATATTGGAGGGGTTGAAGTTGCCAATGGCCACTAACTTGTAAATATCTTTATTCGGTCCCGGAAGCCCGCTGTTCTTGGATGCATCTGGGAATTCCTTGAAGGTATGGACCAGCGGGATGAATGTCTTACCCGGATGTTTACGCTCGTAAAATTCTTTGAGCCCGTCGCTCATCACAAAAATATATTGGGAGTGGTCAAAGATCTCTTTTTGCCACTGGCTTGCGTCCGGGTCATTGAGTCCGGGATTATCTTCATAGGTGTTATGAAAGTATGAACTGAACGGCACTCCCGCTTGCTTAGCGGCCCGTGCGGCTGCCACACAATAAAATTGATTGGGGTAGACCCCGATCACATAGGTGATATTTTCTTGTCGAATGATCTTTTCCATCGCCTTGATCAGCGGTTTCATCTTCCGGCGCCGGAACCAATCGAAGAACCGGGCGCCTCTGCCAAAAATGCTCAGTTCACTAAAGAAATAACGGAATTCCGGCCCTGCCGGATCTCTGTTCATATGATTTTTCCCGAACAAACCCTTCGAACCTAATACCAGCATCTGTTCTTTGGAAAAATTCCGGGCCAGGTTTTCAACGATAACGCTGCTGCCCCCTCTTTGCGGAAGGATCGTAGAACTCACCAACAGTATTTTCACGCCTCTTTCAATTTTAACCTGGTTTCCCAGGAATTGGCTATTTCTTCAAATACTTGCTGGAGCGACCGTGTGGTCGTCCAATCGGGGTAATGCGATCGCATTTTGGTAAGATCGGAGATATAACAGATATGGTCGCCGATCCTGTTGACCTCCGAATAGGTATAATTCATTTTCTTCCCGGTGATCGCTTCGATCCGGTCGAAAGCTTCCAGTATGGAAGTCGAATTCTCCCGTCCGCCACCGATATTATACACTTCCCCGTTCCTGGGTGCGGCAAAAAAAGCTTCGATGAAGCGGGCCACATCGTAAGAATGGATATTATCGCGAACCTGTTTGCCTTTGTAACCATAGATCGTGTATGCCTTCCCGGTTATATTCGCTTTGATCAGGTAAGATAGAAATCCGTGGAGCTCGACGCCGGAATGATTGGGGCCGGTCAGGCAACCGCCCCTCAAAGCACAGGTGGGCATATCGAAATAGCGGCCGTACTCCTGGACCATAATATCACCGGCCAGTTTGGAGGCTCCGAACAGGGAATGTTTCGACTGATCGATGGAGAACGTTTCTTTGATCCCGTCTGTATATTCGGCATCGGCAAAATCGTAGCGGGTAGCTTTTTCAACCAGGTTCAAATGATTCGGCGCATCGCCATAAACCTTATTGGTGCTCATATGAGCGAAGGGCGAATCCGCACAGTGCCGGCGGGTGGCTTCCAATAGATTCAGGGTTCCCGAAGCATTGACATCGAAATCATCGAATGGGCGG
>JANQFB010000437.1 GCA_028278085.1 Chitinophagales bacterium | reverse complement strand
GCAACCAGGGTCTGGGCATTTACATCGTCGATCAGTTGGGCATAGATCGCTTTGTTACTTCTGAATACCGATAACCTCGGTCTCGAAGCGGTTCCGTTGATCTGTTTGCGGATACTCCTTTTGATCCGCAGCCTTCTTTTTGCTTTTTTGGCTAACATAATATTCCTTTTTTCAAATTATGCACCTGCCGCACCGGCTGTTTTACCAGCTTTTCTGCGAATAACCTCATCAACATATTTGATACCCTTGCCTTTGTAAGGTTCGGGCTTTCTGACAGACCTGATCTTGGCAGCTACCTGTCCGAGGAGCTGTTTGTCGATACATTCCAGGGTGATCCTCGGGGGCTTACCTTTAACGGTTTCTGCCGTTAATTTTACTTCTCCCGGCAGGGCCATCATGATCGCATGGGAATAACCCACATTCAGTTCCAATACCTGTCCCTGAGCGACCGCCCGGTATCCGACACCCACCAGCTCCAGCTCTTTTTTAAATCCTGCCGACACACCGGTAACCATATTGGCGATCAAAGCCCGGTAAAGGCCGTGCATGGATTTATGCCGCTTTTGTTCGGAAGGCCTTTCCACGGTAACCACACCCTCTGCGACATTAATTTTAATATCAGGATCAACTTGTTGTTCCAGTTCTCCTTTCGGGCCTTTTACCGTTACCAGGTTATTATCGGCAACGTTTATCTGGACGCCATCCGGGATATTTATGGGTAAATTTCCTACTCGTGACATATCTTTCTGTTTTAATAGACATAACAAAGCACTTCGCCACCGACATTCTGGGCTCGGGCTTCCTTTTCAGTCATTACACCTTTTGAAGTCGAAACAATGGCTACACCCAGGCCGTTAATTACCCGCGGTAATTCGGTCGAACCCGAATACTTCCGCAAACCCGGCCGGCTGGCACGGATCAGTTTTTTGATCACCGGCAGCTTGGTGTTGGGATCATACTTGAGGGCGATCTTGATCACGCCTTGCTTATTAGGGCTATCGTCGAACTTGTATTTCAGGATATAACCCTGGTTATAGAGAATTTCCGTAATACTCTTCTTCAGGTTGGATGCAGGGATCTCCACCACCCGGTGGCTGGCCTGCATGGCATTCCTCATCCTGGTCAAATAATCTGCTATGGGATCCGTTACCATTATTTTTTAATTTTTTCAGATGCTAATTGATTACCAACTGGCTTTGGTTACGCCGGGGATCTTGCCGGCATTCGCCAATTCCCTGAATTTGATCCGGGATAAGCCGAACATTCTCATATACCCACGGGGCCTGCCGGATAATTGACAGCGGTTACGGAGCCTTACTTTGGATCCGTTCCGGGGTAATTCATCGAGTTTTGCATAATCGCCCGCTTTTTTCAATGCTGCGCGTTTATCGGCATACTTTGCCACTAATCTTTCACGCTTTCTTTGCCGTGCTTTAATGGATTGTTTGGCCATTGTTGGTTGTTATTTGTTCTTATTTTTAAAAGGCATACCCATTTCCGATAATAAGGCATGGGCCTCCTCGTCCGAATTCGTCGATGTTACAAAAGTGATATCCATACCATTAATCCGGGATACTTTATCGATATTGATCTCCGGAAAAATGATCTGCTCCGTGATACCCAGCGTATAATTGCCACGTCCGTCGAAGCTCTTTTCATTGATACCCCGGAAGTCTCTTACCCTCGGTAGGGCAACGGAAACCAGCCGGTCCAGAAACTCATACATCTTATCGCCTCTCAGGGTCACTCTCACCCCGATAGGCATACCTTCCCGTAACTTAAAGTTTGAAATAGACTTCTTGGCAACGGTTTGTACGGCTTTTTGACCGGAGATCAAGGTCAGCTCATCTGCGGCTACCTCGATCAGTTTCTTATCCATGATCGCAGCTCCCACACCCTGGTTGATAGAGATCTTTTCGAGCTTGGGGATCTGCATCGCAGATTTGAACTGAAACCGCTCCTGCAATTTGGGAACGATCTCCTCTTTGTATTTTTGTTTTAATCTGGGTATATATTCCATCAGTTGATCACCTCCCCTGATTTTTTAGCATATCGTACCATTTTCCCGTTCTCTTCTTTCCGGCCGATGCGTGTGGGCCTTCCTGATTTGGGATCAGCCAGGCTTAAATTGGACATATGGACCGGCGCTTCCTTTTTGATAATGCCACCATCGGGATTTTGGGCATTGGGCTTGGTATGGCGGGATACCATATTGACCCCTTCCACAATGGCGCGATTGGAATTGGGCATCACGTTAAGTACACGTTTGGCTTTATCCAGGTCCTTGTCCGCACCACTGATCACGATAACCATATCGCCTTTTTTGATATGCGGTTTTTTATTTTTTTGTTGTTGCTTTTTCATCCGAAGTAATTTTTTATGATCCTATCGGCTTTTCCGGGATTCAGATGACTTCCGGAGCCAGTGATATGATCTTCATATATTGCTTTTCTCTGAGCTCCCTGGCTACCGGGCCAAAGATCCTCGTTCCCCTGGGTTCATCATTGGGATTCAACAATACCACGGCATTATCGTCGAAACGGATATAAGACCCGTCTTTTCTTCTGACTTCCTTTTTTACCCTGACGACTACAGCTTTGGACACAGTTCCTTTTTTGATCTGTCCCGAGGGGATGGCATCTTTCACGGTACAAACGATCGTGTCACCGATGCCGGCATATCTTTGTTTCGAACTGCCCAACACCCTGATGCATAAGACTTCCTTGGCTCCGCTGTTATCGGCGACTTTTAACCTGCTTTCTTGTTGTATCATCGGAATTTACGCTTTCTGTTTATTAATTGAATCTATTGGCTCCCGGATAACCTTATTTTGCCCGCAGCAGGATCTCCACCAATCTCCATCGCTTTTTCTTGCTCAGGGGGCGGGTTTCCTGGATCTTCACGGTATCGCCGACATTGCACTCGTTCTTTTCATCATGGGCGAAAAAAGTGCTGGTCTTTTTCAGGAATTTTCCATACACCGGATGCTGGAGTTTCCTTTCCACCTGCACCCGGATGGTCTTGTCCATATTATTGCTAACGACCAATCCGACACGCTGTTTTCTTAAGTTGCGTTTGGCGGGAGCAACGGCTTCTGTTGTTTCTTTAGTTGGCATGGTTTTCTTCTGTTTCTCTGTTTCTCAATTCCGTTTTCAAGCGAGCAATATCTCTCCTTAAAAACTTGAGGACATTCGGATTTTCAAGCGGTGACACGGTATGATTGAACTTCAGCTTCAACAGCCGGAGCTTTTCCTCATCGATCCGTTGTACCAGTTCATCCGTTGACAATTCTTTAATATCTTCTTTTTTCAGTTTAGCCATTTTCTGAAATTTTATGCTTCAACATAATCGGGCCTTACCACTACCTTGGTTTTGATCGGTAGCTTTTGAGCGGCCAGGCGCATAGCTTCCTGAGCTACGGCCAGCGGAACACCATCGGCTTCGAACATGATCCTGCCGGGTTTGACCACAGCCACCCAGTATTCCGGAGCGCCTTTTCCTTTACCCATCCGCACTTCCTGTGGTTTTTTGGTAACAGGCTTATCCGGAAAAATATTGATCCAAACCTTCCCTTCCCTTTTCATATAACGGGTTAAGGCCACCCGGGCAGCTTCGATCTGCCGGTTGGTGATCCAGGCTTCTTCCAAGGCCTTCAAACCAAAGGAACCGAATGCAATACGGTTACCGCGGCCGGCATTACCCTTCATACGGCCCTTTTGCATCTTCCTGAATTTCGTACGCTTTGGTTGTAACATATGCTCTGTTTTCTAGGGTGATATTGCTTTGTTAATATTAATCTCTTGGGAAAGATTTGGCAAACTTCCGTTTGGCGCCTTTGTTTTTCATAGAGCCACTTTGACCGACGTTCGGCGAAAGGTCACGCTTACCGAATACTTCACCTCTGCAGATCCACACTTTCACACCCAGCTTGCCATAAGTGGTCTGGGCTTCGGCCAGACTGTAATCGATATCCGCCCGGAAGGTGTGCAAGGGAATTCTGCCTTGCTTGTATTCCTCGGAACGGGACATTTCCGCACCGCCCAATCTACCGGATACCCTTACTTTGATCCCTTCGGCTCCCAACCGCATCGTAGAGGCAATAGACATTTTAACGGCTCTCCTGTAATTGATCCGGGCTTCCAATTGCTTGGCGATCGTTTCCGCCACAATAGCGGCATCCAACTCGGGCCTTCTGACTTCCACAATATTGATCTGCACTTCCTTATCCGTCAGCTTTTTCAGCTCTTCCTTGATCCGGTCGACCTCGCTGCCACCACGGCCGATGATAATGCCGGGCCGTGAGGTGTGGATGGTGATCGTCAATCTTTTCAGGGTGCGTTCGATGATAACTTTGGAAATACCGCCTTTGGAGATCCGGGCTTTGATATAATTGCGGATCTTTTCGTCTTCCAGGATCTTATCGGAATAATCGTTACCGCCGAACCAGTTAGAGTCCCAGCCCCGGATAATGCCCAAACGGTTTCCAATCGGATTTGCTTTCTGTCCCATGTTTAGTTTTCGTTGTTGGTTGTTTCAGTTTCAACAGGCGCTTCTGCAATTTCTTCCACACCCAGCCTGCTATCTACAATAATGGTTACATGATTTGACCGTTTCCTGATCCGGTGCGCTCTTCCGTGAGGAGCCGGGCGGAAACGCTTCAGCATTCTCGCACTATCGACGAAAGCCTCTTTCACGAACAATTCGCTGTCTTCCGCCTGCATGCCTTCATTGGCTTGCTGCCAGTTTGAAATGGCCGATAATAATAGTTTTTCGACTTTACCAGCAGCTTCCTTACGGCTATACTTCAGCACATTCAGGGCCTTTTCAACATCCAAGTCCCTGATATTGTTCACTACCAACCGCATCTTCCTGGGTGAAGTCGGACAATTCCTTAGTCGAGCTATAGCCTGCATATGGTTAATTTTTATTTGATTTTTTTAGAGGA
>JANQFB010000403.1 GCA_028278085.1 Chitinophagales bacterium | reverse complement strand
CTTCCTGTCATTTTGACGGGGATCATTACAAAAAATACCATTTATGTTTAAAGATATGTTTGAGCCTTTAATGGATGATTTTACGGATGAGGATGTGGAATTTTTGCCGCTGATCTCTGTTGAAGAAGACGATGAATCCGTAAAAACCTCTTATGACGATATCATTCCTATTCTCCCCTTAAAAAATACGGTTTTGTTTCCGGGAGTGGTCATTCCGATCACGGTTGGCCGGGATAAATCGATCAAGCTCATCAAAGATGCGCATCATAAAGACAAGATCATCGGGGTAACTGCACAGAAAGATGCTAATGTGGAAGATCCGACGGCCGATGATCTGAACACGGTGGGGACCATCGCGAAGATCATTAAAATGCTGAAAATGCCGGATGGTACGACCACTGCGATCATCCAGGGTAAAAAGAGGATCACGATCAACGATATCATTACTTCCGAGCCTTACTTCAAAGCGGATATCACCGTACTGGAAGAAAATGAAGTTAAAAAAGACCGGGAGTTCAAAGCTTTGATCGGTTCCATGAAAGATACGGCTGCACAGATCATTCAGTTGGCGCCCAATATCCCTTCGGAAGCTAAGATTGTCTTAAAGAATATAGAAAGCCCTTCCTTCCTGATCAACTTCATCGCCTCCAACCTGAATATCGATGTGATCAAGAAGCAGGGCATCCTGGAGATCAACCTGTTGAAAGATCGTGCCCGTCAGGTGCTGAAATATATGAATGAGGAACTGCAAATGCTGCAGTTGAAGGATCAGATCCAGTCGAAAGTCAGAACGGATATCGAAAAGCAGCAGCGTGACTTTTTCCTGCACCAGCAAATGAAAACGATCCAGGAAGAATTGGGTGGCGACGCCATCGACCAGGAAGTCAGAGACCTGGAAGAACGGGCCGCTAAAATGAAGTGGGGGGATCATATCAAAGAAGTCTTTGACAAAGAGCTGAATAAATTGCAGCGGATGAATCCGGCCGCCGCCGAATACTCTGTTGTTTATAATTACCTGGAACTGCTGCTCGACCTGCCGTGGAATAAATTCACCAAAGATAACTTCGACCTGAAGCGGGCGAAAAAAGTGTTGGATGACGATCATTACGGTTTGGACAAGATCAAAGACCGGATCCTGGAATACCTGGCGGTCCTGAAGCTGAAAGGAGACATGAAATCCCCGATCCTTTGCTTTGTCGGCCCTCCGGGAGTGGGAAAAACCTCGCTGGGAAAATCCGTGGCCAGGGCCCTGAAGCGGAAATATGTCCGGATGTCGTTGGGTGGCTTGCATGATGAAAGTGAAGTCAGGGGGCACCGGAAAACCTATATCGGTGCGATGCCCGGCCGAATTATCCAATCCCTGAAAAAAGTCAAAGCCTCCAACCCGGTCTTTATCCTGGATGAGATCGATAAGGTTGGCACGGATTTCAGGGGCGATCCTTCTTCCGCTTTGCTGGAAGTGTTGGATCCCGAGCAAAACAGTACCTTTTATGATAATTACCTGGAATTGGAGTATGACCTGTCTAAGGTCATGTTTATCGCCACGGCCAATTCCCTGTCCGACATACAACCGGCCTTACGCGACCGGATGGAAGTGATCTTTATCAATGGTTATTCTGCCGAAGAGAAAATACAGATCGCTAAGAGGCATTTATTGTCCAAGCAGCGGGGCGCCCACGGTTTAACGGTGAAGGATATCCGGCTTACCGAGAAGGTGATCCACCATATCATCGAAAATTACACCCGTGAATCCGGGGTGCGGGAACTGGACCGGCAGATCGCTTCGGTGATGCGCTATATCGCCAAAATGGTGGCCATGGAGGAGGAATACAATCATTCGGTTAAAACGACCGATATCGTCAAGATCCTTGGCCCCGGTAAGTTCGACAAAGATATCTACCAGGAAGAGAATCCCCCGGGTGTTGCCGTTGGATTGGCCTGGACAAGTGTCGGCGGAGAGATCCTTTTCATTGAATCGAGCCTGAGCAAGGGCAAAGGAAATCTGACCCTCACCGGGAACCTGGGCGATGTCATGAAAGAATCGGCCTCAACGGCGCTGAGCTTTCTGAAGTCGAAGAGCGGCGATTATAACATCGATCCCGACCTGTTCAAGAACTGGAATATCCATATTCATGTGCCCGAGGGCGCCATTCCCAAAGACGGGCCCTCTGCCGGTATTACTATGCTGACGGCGCTGACATCATTGTTTACCCAAAGAAAGGTCAAACCCTACCTGGCCATGACCGGGGAGATCACCCTCCGGGGAAAAGTGCTGCCGGTCGGGGGTATCAAGGAAAAGATCCTGGCAGCCAAAAGGGCCGGGATGAAAGAGATCATCCTCTGCAAGACCAATAAGAAAGACGTCGATGAGATCAACGCAGATTTTCTGAAGGGCTTGAGTTTCCGGTATGTTGACCGGATGCATGAAGTGCTCGACCTGGCCCTGGAAAAGGCGCCGGCTCCCGACTCCATTGAGCTGAATTAAAGCATTCCCGTATCTGACCGGGTGGGGGCAAAGCCAACCTCCCCGGTAGCATAATTTGATTATTTTTGCAAAATAATCGAGGCTTTACAACGTTTATCAAAGCAACAACAGGTTTTGGATCCATTCCATCGCCGCTTCAAGCTTCTTGGGAGTACAGCAATACATATCCATTGGGATTCGCGCCAGGTTCACTGGCATTTTCGTGTTGATCGTTACCCTTTTCGGTCCGGAACCGGGTGTGGCGCAGATCGGCGGTAACAATACCTATGAATTCCTCAATCTGCCGGTTGCTGCCAGGGTTACGGCCGTAGGCGGTAATCTGATCACGGTCAGGGACGACGATCCCACCCTGGCCTACCAAAACCCTGCCTTATTGAATCCGGAGATGCATGACCGGATCTCTTTCAACACCGCCCTATATTTCGGAGGTGTGAAATACGGCTATGCAGGATATGCCTGGAAGCCCGATAGCCTTCCGGCGACATTGGGCGCCGGTATCCAGTATACCAGTTATGGCAAAATGCAAGGCGCCCTGGCCAATGGCGAAAAAACCGTCGATTTTACGGCAGGAGAGTATGCCTTGAATTTCGGCGGCGCTATCCAGCGCGGCCCTTATAGCTATGGCGGGAATATCAAGGCGGTCCATTCCTTCCTGGATACCTATACTTCTTTCGGCGTGTTGGCCGATGCCGGGATTCATTACCTGGATACGGCCCGGCGATTGACCGCTTCCCTGGTCCTGAAAAATATCGGCCGCCAAATTAAATCCTACACCCCCAATCACCGGGAGCCGATGCCTTTTGAAATACAGGCCGGTATATCGCAGCGCCTGAAGCATCTGCCGCTTCGATTATCGGTTATCCTGCATAACCTGCAGCGCTTCGATATCCGCTACAGCGATCCCGACGAAGTGGTGGAAGTGAATCCCTTATCGACCGATAGCGTCCAAAAGGAAAAGAAGTTTATTGTCGACAAGATCTTCCGGCACTTTATTTTTGGCGGGGAATTGTTTATCGGTAAAAACATAACCGTCATGTTAGGCTACAATCATTTGCGCCGCATGGAGTTGACCACCGAAACCAAAAAAGGCATTTCAGGGTTTTCCGGTGGCTTGCGCATCAAAGTCAAAGGATTCGACATCACCTATGGCCGGGCGCATTATTTCGTAGCCGGCGCCACCAATCATTTCTCTATGACCACCCATCTGAGCCGTTTTACCCGGAAGAAGCGGGAGGTGAAAGTTAAGGATGAGGGATAAGCTGTGTTTTTCCGATCAACCGGTATTTAGATGACTTTAGTTGTGGAGAATTATAGAAATGCCCAATTAAAAGATTGACTAGTTAATGAATTACGGAAAACTTAACTACGCTAGAGTGCCGATTATATGAAGAGACTTTTAAAAAATACGTTCCTGATTTGAAAGATGCAACGGGAAGCGTATAAACCTCAATTTGAGAAGAAATACGTTGGTTGAGTAGCTCGTTTCCCAAAATATCGAAAACGGTTATTAACCGTTTTGAAGAATTTGCTTTATGGGATAATGGTAATGTAATGGATAAAAGAGAAGATGCAGGATTCGGGTATACCTGTATTGTTTCCATTGGTCTCATGGATTCACTTATTCCTACGGGTTTACATAGGTCGTTCCTATCCGGCAGGATGGCAAGACCACCCGGCTCGCCTCCATCAATCGTATGAAACAATCCACCTATGACCAAACCTCCTTTATATTCGGCCAGGGTATATATCCCTTCGCTTAGTAGATCCGGCCAGGTTACTTCAAATGTACTTTGACTACCGCACCACGAATTACCGTTCCACCTGGCCACCCAATTAGCTGTCTGACTTCCAATACAAGAGAAATTTCCACCTGCATAAAGGGTACTCCCCTTAACCATGAGATCATTGATAGGGATCTCAAAAAAGGAACATCCGGCAGCAATCCCCTGATTAAAATCGCTCCAATTATTACCATCCCAGCCTGCAATATCATTTCCCGGTGAGCCGCCAGAAGTATGAAACCATCCACCGGCTACAAGCATGTCCTGGTATACCGTTAAAGCGTATACATTACCGCCAATACCAACCGAATTAGAATCTTTTACCTCCTCCCAGACTAGTCCATTGTACCGCCATAATCCCTTTGTTCCGGAATAGATCGATCCATTATAGGATTCAATGGCATGAACAGGAATTGGAAACCCAACAGAATCCCATTTTGAACCATCCCATTTTGTAATATTAGGCGATCTTATACTGCCGGCACTGTCAAAGTTACCCGCTACATACAATTCATTATTATGAACAACCATGTCATAGACCATCCCGTTGATAAAAACACTGTCTTTTAAACCATCGGCTAAGGGATGCCAAAACGATCCGTCCCAACTGGCAATGCTGTTGGCTGAAATGGTACCAATAGAGTCAAACTCACCACCGGCAACAATCTGACCGTTGTATTTGGTAATACTGAGAATGACAGAACAAGCTAAAGTGCAGTCTTGTTGGCCTTTATCCATATCATTCCAGGCTGAACCATCCCAATAGCCGATTCCATTTAATTCAATACCGTTAATATATTTAAACATTCCTCCGACATAAAGCACTGAATCAATAGTATCGGTGTAAAAACAGTATACCTTATTCGACACCTGGCCCTGTATCGGTTGCCATTGAGATTGTGCCCTTAAAGAGATTGAGAGCAGAGCCAAGAAGCTCATTAGCAGAAACCAGCCGGATATGATATTTAATTTACTCATTGTAACAGCAACTTTTGGGACACGATGCTACTGCCTTGTTGAACTTCAAGAAAATACAATCCATTGGGAAATTTATGACAATCTATACGTTCCAAATGATGTAAGGTTCGTGGGGTAACTGTTTTTATCCACTCCGACTGACCGAGTACATTGATCATTTTTAGCGTAATTTCCTCTCTGCTTTCAAGTATTATGGAGATGTTTAAATTACCTTGAGCCGGTATGGGAAATGCCGCGACCTTTATCCCTGTATGCTCAATAACCCTTTGCTCAACTCCTACGATATTACTAATATCAAATTTAGCGATAAAACCATCAAGATCACTGGCAGTACTCGGTTGATTTGGGTTTTCTCCACTTACTATAGTGGCAAGGCGGTAACAAAACTCAGGAGCTATACAATCTGTCGGGAAATCCCTGTTACTGGCAGATGTACCGACAATATAGAGGTGTTGATTTGGGGAAACCAATGCCCGAATACCGTGATCAGCCCTGTTGTCGACATTGACTCTTTTACCGGAGCCACCAAATAAAGTACCCCAGATATGCTCGTTCCCTTCATTAAAGGCCACAATGTAAGCATCCGCGTATTGGAGGGCTCCATCTGCATTTGAGGATTGATAATAGAGTCCTGTTTGCCGGGCAAGTGGAAAGGTATTACCATTGGAATTGGTAGCTCCGGTAACATAAACGAAATCTTTAGCATCGATGGCTACTGACGGATCACCGGTAAGTTCTGTGGCCGTTTCATCCTTATCTCCCCCCAGATACGTCGACCACAGAAGTTCTCCTGATGAAGAAAACCGGGCAATATAATGATCTCTGATTCCCTTAAAGCTTTCATGGTATTCGCTTCCCGTTTGACAAACAGGAAACCCCTTATTATTTGGAACATCACAGAGCGGGAACCCATTATAAAAGGATTGGGTGGAGCCAACCAGGTACACATCTCCACTTGAATTAATGGCTATACTGTTACCTACATCTACATTGTTACCACCAAAAAAGGTTGACCAGTCAAGGGAGCCGTCCGTAAGATCAATTCTTGAAAGAAACGCCTGACCATTGGATATATCACCAAAACCGCAATTTCTATTAAAATCCCCGTCAAAATCATCATCATAATAAGCACTAGCGCCGGAATTACATAACGGAAATCCGGACGGATATGTTGAGCTGGCAACACCGCATGGATTGTCAGAGGGAACATCGCTTTCCGTAAAACCTGTTACATACAGCAGATTATTGGGTCTATCTATTACCAAATCGCGTATGATGTCATCCTGTCCTCCTCCGAAAAAAGAACTGTATTGTAATGCTCCGTCCGGATTAAATCCGGCTATAAATCCATCGGATGCAAGGCCCTCCACACAAAAAGCATCCCCTTGTGCCCAAAAATCCTGATAATAATCAAATCCCGCGTTATTACATACTGGGAAACATTGGGTCGGGTTATCACCGCATTGTTCCAAACAAGTGTTTACTGTCAACGAAGCGACACCACCGATATAAACATTGTTATCATTATCATAATCAATGCCCGTACCCACCATATCATTACCATACGCAAAAGCTGTTGACCAGTCGGGAATACCGGTTTGTGGATCAAATCTTGCTATAAATGCCGATTGTAGCGCATTGGGAGCACCATATGAAGTTTGTTGAAAAGCAGCACCGGGTTGTGGTTTGAATACGGGAAAATCGCTACTTTCTGTCTGGCCGGTTATATAAAGCTTTTTATCGCCTGTATAGGTCATTGCCTGACCTGTTTCGCTTCTTATTCCTCCAAAAAAAGTCATCCATTGAAGGACATTGTTTTCATCAAACTTGGAGACAACTACATCAAGACCGCCTGTCAAAGTATCCTGATAAGGAATAAGTAGGCCATCGGTAACAGGAAAAAATGTACTGTTGGTTAATCCCGTTAAATAAACGTTATTAAGATCATCAGCTTGAATATCATTCATAGCTTCATTTCTTTCTCCGGGAAAAAACGTACTCCATTCTATACCATCAATGGCCGATTGCGATAGTATAGGTTGGTTTTGAAATCCTATGGGAATTAAAAATGGTCGATTGCCAGGATTTTTACCAACAATTTGAAAACCTATCTTAGTACTGCTTATTTGAAGGAATTTTACCGCAAAAGGGGCAGCCACTTTTTGTCCCCCCGGATTAATAAATAGAGGCTGACCGACAGATTGAACCATATTCCCGAATTGTGTACCGATTACCAGTGCCCCTTGTGAATTTATCTGTACATTGTTTGCACCGGTAATATTCATGGTTAATGTACTTACATCCATCCCTTTTTTACATGTAATATGACATTGGATGGCTCTGGAACTGCCTTTCAAATCAACATCAATTCCCGGCACCACCTCCCGTATAAATAACCCTGTATATCCGGTTCGTTGTGTTTGCCACATGGTATTATCACTGGATTTGATAAAATTAAATGTTCCATGAAATGGCATCTTTGGAGTTATTTGATCAAATGTACTTATTGTCTGCGCTTCATTTTGAAATGACACATCGATTCTTTGCAGGGTATCGGGGAGGTCTTCCAATTCTTTCGGCATATTAGTAAGTACATAGCTGATTGCATTATCACACACAAAGGTTGTAACATTTCCAAATAAACTGAAATACCTGACTTCATTGGCCACAAGGCCATGGGTATTAATGACCTGACCTTCATTTTCAAGAAATACCACCCCGGATGAAGCCTGATTATTAGAGGGTTTATTTCCATTCCCTGTTTGGCAAATACCTATAAAAGGAAAGATTGCCAGAACGAGTAATTTGGTTAAGGATGTATTCATAATTATGGCATTTAGAGAGTACACATTAAAAATATTAATTTTTAAACACATAAACATATTGCTACTCATAAAAACTTCTGGTTTGGCAACACTGAATAGCCAAATCACTTATCCAGCAAGCAGAGTGAAGTTTTACCTTGTATTATTGGGCTTGAGAGATCCGAATAGCTCCCAAATCGACATACTCCCCGCCACCCATTTGAGCCGTTTTACCCGGAAGAAGCGGGAAGCAGCGCCGGAGGGTTAAAGCCAGCCAATCCATCGGTTCTCAAAAGGATTTAAGGTTTAAAACCAAACTATTGATCCGTGCTTATGTATCGTTTTGGATGGAAAGCTATTGACGAATATTGTTCAAAACGGTACTAAAACTTGTCAAATGGACACGTTGACTAATTGATACCTACCATCATCTGAAGAAGTCCGTATGATCAATGCAGGAACTTGTTCAAGACAATTTCATGAATATCTCCGGAAAGCTGCTTTTTAATTGGAGCATAAATTTAATTCTTGCAGGTAGAACGAATACGAACCCAAAAGGTATCTTCATGCGTGAAAATCAACCATACGTGTATTCTAACTTGTATTAAAATTACGTTTAAATTAAATTTAGTTCTGATCATTCATTAGTCTATGAGAAATAGTACGACCATTCAAAATGTCTGAAAAAAATATCCTTTGGATAGCCATACATTTTGTAGGCTTGATCCTGCTGATCGACAACCAGGTTTATAGTCAACCAGATCAGGCAGAAACCATTCGTTATGAGAGTTTTGCGATCTTTCTCAAGATCAATGACAATGATAACATTGAACTACCTTTATTTGATGCTGGGGAGATCCCGGTTTCTATTTTACCGATTTCGGATGATATACTCCCGGTTTCTCAGGTCGCAGCCATAAAAAAGGCATCCCGGCTTCCGGATGCAAGGTTACAACGAACCTACAAGTTAATTTTGAAGGATTCGGTTGCCATTGACCGTATCATTGCTTCTCTGCAGCAACAATCTTTTATTGAATATGCGGAACGGGTACCTATTTATCGTACATCATTTACCCCCAATGACCTGCATCCCAATCAATGGTATTTGCAACAGATCAATGCGGAACTGGCCTGGGATATCAGTACCGGGTCGAATACGGTTAATTTAGCCATTGTCGATAATGCCGTAAGCACTCTTCATCAGGATCTGGTGGATCAATTATGGGTCAATCCCGGGGAAATTCCGGGCAATGGCATCGACGATGACGCGAACGGCTATGTCGATGATATCAACGGGTATGACGTGGCCGATAACGACAACGACCCGAATCCTCCGGCAGGAAGCGGCTTTACTTTTTCACACGGCACGCATTGTGCAGGGATCAGTGCGGCAACCACGGACAATAATCTCGGCATAGCTTCTATTGGTTATGGGATCGATTATATCGCGGTAAAATGTTCCGATAATGCCGGCGCCGGGTATTGGTTAACCTATGCCTATGAAGGTGTGGAATACGCCATTGCTGCCGGCGCTGATGTGATCAGCATGTCATTCGGGGGATCCGGTTATTCCCAAACCTGGCAAAACCTGTTCGATGTTGCCAATAACCTGGGGATCGTATGCATCGCGGCAGCAGGCAACAGCAATACCAATATCGTCTTTTATCCGGCAGGATATAACCATGTGATTGCCGTTGGCGCCAGCGATCCGAATGATCTCAAGGCAGGATTTTCCAATTACGGGACTTGGGTGGATATATTTGCCCCCGGCACGGATATTTGGAGCACTATGGCCACTAGCCCGTCATCCTATAGTTATATGAGCGGTACATCGATGGCCTGTCCGCTGGTTTCCGGATTGGCCGGTTTAATGCTTTCAATCGATCCAAGTCTGTCTCCCCAGGATCTGCTCGATTGTCTTCAACATTCCGCCTTCGATATGGATCCCGGGAACCCCGGCTATGCCGGCCAGCTCGGCGCCGGAAGGATAGACGCCGAACAGGCGATGATTTGTTTAGCTGCCATCATTGCAAATTTTCAGGCGGATTTTACACAAGTTTGCCCCAATGCAACGATTAATTTTACCGACCTCTCCACCAATAATCCTACCGCCTGGCAATGGTTTTTTCCCGGAGGTACACCACCAATGTCGACGGTTCAACATCCCACGGTTACTTACCCTAACCCAGGTGTGTATGATGTTACGCTGATCGCAACCAATGGCAATGGAACAGATACCCTTACCAGGCCTGGCTATATTACCATCGCCATTCCCACAGGAATGATGAGTGGAAATGCTACTATTGTGGCAGGTAATTCAGCCAACATACAGGTGGATCTTACCGGCAAACCTCCCTGGACCATCACCTATACCGATGGTATTACCCCGGTGGTCGTTAACAATATCAACACTACGCCATATTTTATTACGGTTGCTCCGGTCGTAACGACTAATTATACCCTGACGGCTGTAAATGACACTGATTGTAGTGGGACAGCCACAGGTGGGGCGCTGGTTACGGTCATACCACAAAGCGGGCAGATGGATTCTGTCGGCTTGTTTTTCGACGGTTCGAACGACCGGGTAACGATCCCACAAAACGGTGCCTACGATCTGGGGACAGGAGATTTCACTTTAGAAGCCTGGATCAAAGCCGATCCTAATCAAGTCAGTTTTCCGGAGATCATTACCCACCGTTCGGATCCAACCGGTTTTGACGGTTTCCTGTTTGGTTTATGGATGGATGGGAAATTATATGCACAGTTAGACGGATTAAACCAGCCCCGGGCGACAGGCGGAGATCTACGGGATAATAGTTGCCATCATGTAGCCCTGGCCAGGAATGGCAACAATTTTACCTATTATATCGATGGAAATCCTGCCGGCGGCTTTACCAGTAGCCGGAATATCAATACCGATAGCCCTGTAGACCTTTGGATTGGTGATGACCAGGCGCATAATACCGGGCAAACCCCTTTCCATGGCCATATTAAAGAAGTCAGGATTTGGAACATCGGCAGAACTGCGCCTGAGATCCAGCAATCCAAAGATAAATTCCTTTGTGGCAATGAAACCGGCCTGATCGGCTATTGGCGATTGAATGCCAACTCAGCACAAACCGTAACAGACCATTCGGTAACGGGAAACAATGGATTTCTTGGAAGCACTGTAACTAACGATGCAAATGACCCCCAGTGGCAAGCGTCTTGCCCGGTAATGACAGAATCCTGTCTCCCTGCAGTTGCATGCATCAATATTAAAACTTTGCAAAAGATCAGTAATACCCAGGGCAATTTTAACGGAGCATTGGATATTGATGATGCTTTTGGCGGTAAGATACTGAAGATCTGGGATGTGGATCAGGATGGCGTGGAAGACCTTATGGTAGCAGCTACTCGCGATGATGATGGTGGTTTGGATAAAGGAGGGGTTTGGATATTACTGATGAATACCAACGGTACGGTAAAAGGACAACAAAAGATCAGTGAAACCCAGGGTGGATTTGGAGGGTCGCTGGGCACGAATAGTTCTTTTGGTAGTGCACTGGATACTATTGGAGATATGGATGGAGATGGGGTGATGGACCTGGTTATTGGGAATGGTAATGACAATGACGGGGGAACCCGGCATGGAGCCGTTTGGATCGTATTCATGAATGCCAATGGCACCGTAAAATCGGAACAAAAGATCAGTGATACACAAGGTGGGTTTACCGGGGTGCTAAGTGCAAATTCACGTTTTGGTGTAGATGTGGCCTGTATTGGTGACCTGGATGGGGATGGTATTAACGATCTGGCGGTAGGTGGGGACACGGACCCGGGAGGTGGAGTTGGGCGTGGTTCGGTTTGGATTCTATTCATGAATGCTAATGGTACGGTAAAAAACCATCAAACGATCAACAGCACCCAGGGCAATTTAAGTGCTCCATTTGATAATGATGACCTTTTTGGCATATCCCTGGCACATTTAGGCGATTTGGATGGTGACGGTACCAGTGATCTGGCAGTAGGAGCCCGGTTGGATGATGATGGTGGTACCGACAGAGGCGCCGTGTATATCCTTTTCCTCAATAATAACGGCACGGTCAAATCATACCAGAAGATCAGTGATACACAGGGTGGCTTGCTAACCAATTTGAATGATATTGACCGCATGGGTGCGGGCTTGTCAAATATGAATGATCTGAATGGAGACAGCATAACAGACATCTGTGTCGGTTCTTATTCCTATGATGGAAGTGGCACGGATAGAGGAAGGTCTGTGATCTTATTTTTAAATACCGATGGAACTGTTAAGGATGAATTTGTGATAGATGGATCGCATCCATTGATCAACGGTTTGCTGGATGATCAGGATTATTTTGGATGGGCGGCAGAAAATATTGGAGACCTTGATAGCAATGGTGTAAGTGACCTTGTTATTAGCGCTCACTTAGACGATGATGGCGGAGCAAACAAAGGAGCCGTATATGTCCTGTTTTTAGAAGATACCTGCAACACCATTATTCAACCATGTTCCGTTTCCGCCTCTTTTACGTATTTCCCCGATACGTCGCTTTGCGAAGGTACATCCGATAGTATTACTTTCTCAAACACCTCGACGGCAAGTGCTTCCGCAACCTATAGCTGGGTTTTCGGGCCTATGGCCATACCAACGGCTTCCAGCCAGCAACATCCGCCGGCCGTTTATTTTTCACAGCCGGGGTCTTATGATGTCAGGTTGATCGTTAATGACACCTGCGGAAGCGATACCATGATTCGCAGTGTTAAGGTATTCCCTTCACCGGTCAAAACCGATGCGGGAGAGGATACTGTCATCTGCTTTGACGGGGATAGCGTACCCATCGGGAGCAATCCGGTTGCTTCATTTATTTATAACTGGCAACCGGCTTTGGGTCTGTCCGATCCAGGCGTCGCTAATCCCAGGGCCTTCCCGGATACTACTACTACCTATGTGCTCCATGGCGTCGATGCCGTAAGCGGTTGTGCTTCGGCAGACACCGTTACCGTAACAGTTGTCAGGCTGGTGGCTGCCGGTGATACTTTGATCTGTGAAGGAGGGGCAGCGCAGCTTTTTGCCTCCGGTGTCGATAATTATCAATGGCTCCCGCCGGCAAGTCTGAACGATCCTGCTTCTGCTGACCCGGTGGCTAGCCCGGATAGTAGCATCACCTACCAGGTTATCGGCAATTCTGCCCTTTGCGGAGCCGATACCGCATCGGTGACCATTCAGGTGGATCTGATCCCTGAGGATCCGGCTGGGAGGGATACCAGTATTTGTTTTCAACCGGATAGTATTTCCATAGGTATAGATCACATTGCTGGGTATACTTACAATTGGAAGCCAATTACCGGCCTTTCCAACCCGGCATCTGCCGATCCGAATGCCTTGCCGGATACTGCAACTACTTATATTCTTTCGGGGATCAATACGGTTACGGGCTGTACTTTCGAAGATACCGTACACGTATCGTTCGTTAGCTTCCATGCTGCCGGTGATACCTCCTTGTGTGAAGGCGGAACCGTTCAATTGACCGCTTCCGGTATGGATGCTTATCAGTGGCTCCCGGCAAATGTCTTTGATGATCCGGCTTCCTCCGATCCTTTGGCACAGGTGGATAGCTCGTTGACCTTACAGGTTATCGGAACCTCTTTGATCTGCGGTGCCGATACCTTGTCTGTATCCATTGAAGTTTTCCCGGAATTAGTCGTTGATGCCGGTGAAAATGTAACCATTCTAATTGGAGAAGAAGTTCAACTGGACGCCTGCTGCGGGGATTTTTACCGATGGTCTCCGGTAGAAGGATTGGATGATCCGGAAATTGCCAATCCTGTCGCCACACCCGAGGTAACAACAGTTTACCGGGTGCAGGTATCGGATAGTAATGGTTGCGCTAAAGCGGATTCCCTGACCGTTTCACTGGAAAAGGATCTGTTTATCCCCACCATGTTCTCTCCCAACGGGGATGGGGTGAACGACCGGTTCCGGATCCTGGGGTCGGGGATCGGGCAACTGCATTGGCGGATCTATAACCGTTGGGGGGAGATCGTTTATGAAACCAGCGATGTAACAGAAGCCACACAACGTGGTTGGGATGGCGCCTATAAAGGACGATTCCAGGGAACAGAAGAATTCGTCTGGCACCTGACCGGTGAATTTGCCGATGGATCGGAGCTGAATTACAAAGGTAAAAACGTAGGAGCCGTAGCCTTGATCAGATAAACGGGGAAAGCATGTATCAGAGGATCTCAAATAAACCAGTACAATGGTTGCGCCTCGCCGGGGCGCTTTCCGGCTTGCTGATTGCCCAGTGGGTTACGGCACAGGACACGCACTTTTCGCAATTCAACCAGGCTCCATTGTGGCTCAACCCTGCTGCTCCGGCGATGAAGAGTGAGCTGCAGTTGAACATGAACTACCGTAGCCAATGGGCCAGCATCATCAAGCCTTTTGCCACCGCTCATTTATCACTGATGTATCCGCTTGTTCGGCGCCAGGATCAAGTGCGCAGGGCGGGTTTGGGACTTTCGCTGATCAGT
Source organism: Chitinophagales bacterium (assembly GCA_028278085.1). Taxonomy (GTDB): domain Bacteria; phylum Bacteroidota; class Bacteroidia; order Chitinophagales; family JANQFB01; genus JANQFB01. The sequence goes on along the minus strand of JANQFB010000403.1, from coordinate 19,693 downwards.
GATAAAGCCGGGAATGCGGGTATTATGCAAACCAACGGGATCGGCGCTTCCTTTGCCTGGAATCAACCGCTCACCCATAAACATTTCATAGCCTTTGGCGCCAATGGCGGCTACCTGCAAAAAAACATCTCCATCGATGGTCTGACCGCCGAAAATCAATGGGTGGAAGGAGATTTTCAGGTAAATGCGGGATTGGGGGAAAGCTTTGGGGATACCCGGGTGGACAATCTCGATGTAGGCGGTGGTTTGTTATGGTACCTCGAAAGTGATGATGGAGCAATGAAGGCGTCTGCCGGTTTGGCTTTTCACCACCTGAACAAGCAGCAGGTTTCCTATCTTCATCAGGCCGGAGATCTTCCATTGAGAATAGGCTTGTATGCCATGGCTAATATTTTTACCAATGATCAGGTTGATGTCATGCCGGCATTTTATTACGCCCGCATGGCCAAAGCACAGGAGCTTAATGTCGGAGCGCAATTCCGCTATAAACCGAATACTTACGGCCTATTGAAAAATGGGGCCTTTGGCCTGTTAACGGCTTACCGGACGGGAGATGCTGTGATCCTTGGCATTCAGATCGATTACCCCGGCTTTTCAGTGGGATTCAGTTATGATATCAATATATCCCCCTTAAGTGTGGCCACTTCCGGAAGGGGAGCTTCCGAAATAGCGCTGGTATTGAGAAAACCTGTGGTGCGAAAGCAGCGGGAAAAACCGGACAAACCCGAAATAGCCAGGGAACCGGAAGAAAAGCCAACGGAAGTAGAAGAGATCCCGGAAGAAGAGATCCCGGAAACACGGGAACCGGAAGAAGCCGTTCCGATAAATTTATCGGGAATGGTCAGGGATGCCTGGAACGGGAAAACCCTGGAGGCCAGGCTTGTGGTAAAGGATCCCCGATCCGGTGAAGTGATCGCCGATCTAAGCACAGCGGAAGATACCGGCCATTTTTCCATTCAAATACCTTCTGGCAGGTCTTATATAATTGAAGCCACCCAAGCAGGCTATCATCCGGTTAATGTAGCCATCGACATTCCCGAAGATCCTGTCGAAAGAGAGATTACCCGGGATATCGGACTGGAACCCGACGCTTCTATCCTGGAAGATCATTTGAGATTCGGTTTTAATCAAACCACATTAGATGCCGAAAATCAGGAAGTGAGTGCTCGTATGACAGCATTTTTGAAAAAATATCCGGAGCTGAAGCTGCAAATTATCGGCCATACGGACAACCGGGGCAGTGATGCGGTCAATGACAGGATCTCCATGAATCGAGCCTTAACCGTTGAAAGGTTGTTGGTGGAAAAAGGAGTGGATAAAGCAAGGATCCGCACGATCGGTATGGGAGAGCGCTCGCCTATCGCCGATAATCAAACGGAAGAAGGCAGAAACAGGAATAGAAGGGTGGAGGTCAGGATCATAAAATAATTATTGGCCTCTCATGGTAGCAATCAAAACCTGATCAGACTACACTAAGAATTTACTATTCCCCCGGACGCCTCAGCAGAGGAATTTTCTTACCTGCCGCCGAAGATCCGATCAATTGTTCCAACCTTCGAAGTCTCGTCTTTTCCTGTTTCGCACTCATCACCCAATAGCGGGAAGCTTTTTGATAGGATGGGGCTAAATTGTTGAAAAAGGCCCAGGCAGCCGGATCCTGTTTGATCTTTTGGAGGTAGGGCGGAGCCAGTTCGACCGTTTCCTGTTCGTAGGAAAACTGTTTGGACCGTTTTGCGGTTCGTTGATTGAAAGCCTCGATTCCGGCAGGTGTCATCAAACCCTCTTTTTTCAACCGTTTTACATTTGCGATGTTCACGGCGCTCCAATGGCTGTTGGCTCTCCGGGGGGTGAAGCGGATCATGTAACTTTTCTCATCGATCTTTTTGCGGATACCGTCGATCCAGCCGAAGCATAGCGCTTCATCCACCGATTGTGGCCAATCCACGCTGGGGATCCCGGTGGCTTTTTTATAAAAGCCGACCCACAGCTCATCGACGGTGGTATGGTTTTGTTCAAACCATCGACGGAGTTCCCCTGGATGAGCAAAATAGGTGGGTTTTTTGTATATCATTCAAAAATCGCATTCAAAACCCCAGCCAGGCGGATACCGGCCTGAAATAGCCGTTGCCGGACCACATCGAAATGTACATAATGATAGCGATAGCTATACGCATAGGTACAGGTCAGGGAAGGGGCATGCGCTCCTTCATGTTCTTCGGTTTGACATTCGCCCAGGTTTTCATAGATCCCCGGCCGTGCTGCCATGGATTCATTGGCCCAGTCGATAACCGATGCTTTTTGCCAGGTAGTGACCTGCTCCTCAGCAACCTGATCCAGGGATGCAGCCAATTCGGTATAGCTCATCCGGTAAAAATCGATCATCTCGCTATCCCAAACCCGGTGAAGGTTGGATGGCTCATCGAACCAGGTAACTTTAATACTGTTCCCGCCCCGGTCTGCTTTTCTGCCGACATGGAGGGGTTGATGGATATCCCCGATCAGGTGTACCAGCACTTTGACTGCTGTGGCTTGCGCTTCAGCGGAGGCATCCCCTTTCAGGAGTAAGTCCATATGCGCCTTGATCTGTGCAATCACGTCGACCTCACTTTTAACCGATTCATAGGTTTGCCCGTCGGGAATACTGACATAGTGCCAGACTTTCATGTGGTCATAAGCGGTGTCGGAACGGATCTCATCCATCCAGGTAGAAACAACTGCCAGGGATTGACCGGGCAATAAGTGGGCTATGGCTGCCTTTGCCTTTTCCGATAAGTGATTTTCAGCGATCTGGCCGACGGTCCGGTGGCCGGTGGGGCCCCAGGCATAGGCGGTGATTTGGCAAAAAAGGCCTAGTAAGATCAATGCGTGTTTCATCATCAGGGTTTATGGGTAAAGATAGGTTGTTTTTCATTAGAGCATTCCGAATTTGCCGGAATGGTTTTCGATCAAGCCCTCAATTGATCCGCTCCAGGGTGAGGGTGATCTTGTCTTTCAGGATGGTGGTGTCATTGGGCTGGCCGCCTCCGATCGGGAAAATGAGGGTATCTGTGCTGGTGCTGAACCAAAGCTGGTCGTTCTTTTCGTTGACCAATACATGGTACAGGTTTTCGCCATGAGAATCAGTGATCGTAACCGTAGCTTCGGTATTGGACCAGGCAAAATCGTCGTCGATAGTATCCAGGCCGGCAATTTCATATTGCCAACTGCCAAAACCCCCTTTTTTGAAGACAATGATCCCTACATTTTTATGAACCGTCGGGTTGGCGGCTACCCCGTCATAAGACCGCTGGAATTCCCATTTACTGATATTCCAGGTGCCTTCTTTTTTGATCAACCGTTTTTCGAATTGTTTGGCTTTGGAACAAGCCCCGAGGATCATTATTACCCCAAAAAGCAGGAGTAATGCCGTTCTTCGCCTGCCTATCGTATGTGTTAAATATTTAATAACTAATAGTTTGATCGGCAAAATAGCAAAAATATTTCTCTCACCCTACTAAATTACGACCATTTGGTGTAATATGTGAGATAAGCCCCTGGATGCGCTCTTCCGAAATTACTTCTCCGCCGGCATCAGGCCGCCCACCACCAGCGCCCCATTCTATATTAATCGGTTTTTGGACGCTAAATATTGCCTTTGGCTGTTACGGGATCCGAAAAAATTATCCTTTCTTCCGCTTTGAAGGGTGAAAATTATCGGTTAATATTCCGGATTTAATCAATCTTTTGCTTAACTTTGCACCCTTATTCAGATCAAACGAGCAAAATAACATGGAAGCCATAAAATATGTTCAGGAAGCGATCGGAAATGTTTCAGATTTTCCTGAATTCAGGGCTGGAGATAGTATTACGGTCCACTACCGGATCATCGAAGGATCGAAAGAAAGGATCCAGGCCTTCAAAGGAAATGTTATTCAACGGAAAGGAGAAGGGCATACGGCCACCTTTACCGTCCGCAAAATTTCCGGCGGTACCGGCGTAGAACGTATTTTTCCGGTTAACTCCCCGAATATTGCCAAAATAGAAGTGAATCGCAAGGGCGCTGTCAGGCGTGCGAAATTGTTTTATCTGCGGAAGCTGAAAGGCAAAAAAGCCCGGATCAAAGAGCGCAGAAGATAGGCTTGTTATTTGGCTAAGATCTTGATCTCCGTCCTTCTGTTTAATGCCCTGCCCTTGGCAGTTTGATTCGATGCAATGGGTTGGGTTTCTCCAAATCCCTGGTGTTCTATCTGTTCCGAATTGACCCGCTTCGTCAATAAATAATCATGAACTTCCCTGGCCCGGTTGGCTGAAAGTTCCAAGTTGCTTTGGGCATTGCCGATGTTGTCGGTATGTCCCTGGATAGCGATCCGCACATTTGGATTCTTCATCAGGTAATCGGCCATATTGTCCAGCTCCTGCTTGGATGGACCCGGCAGTACATAGGAATCTGTTTCGAACAGGATATTGTCCATGGTGAAGGAGGCGCCGACCTCGAGCTTTTTCAGTTTGAAATCGATTTTCTTGGGCGCCTGGAAAGTCGAATCATCTTTTTTGATGTGCTGGGAATTATAGAAATAATCTTTCTTGGTAACGGTTAACATCTGGTCTGTTTCCAGGGTTTGGGTATATACATATTCACCGGTAATGCTGTCGACCTCGATCTCGGTGATCTCGTTGGTTTTCATATCCTTGATCTCGATGCTGGCACCGGCAATGACGTTACCCTCTTCATCTTTGATCTCCCCTTTCAGGAAAAGCACCTTTTTCGGGCGGGCGCCTTCATACAGGTCGAAGCCATAGATATCCCAGCCGCCTTCACCTTTCATCTTATTGGAGGTAAAATATCCCTTTTTGCCATCTGTACTGACGAAAAAGCCCAGGTCGTCTGCCTCCGAATTGATCGGATGCCCGAGATTCACCGGTTTTTGCCAGTTGAAATTGTCATCCATCCGGCTCAGGAAAATGTCGAAGCCGCCGATATTGTCATGCCCCTGGGAAGAGAAATACAGGGTGTAATTGTCCACATGAATGAAGGGAGATTTCTCGTCAAACGGGGTATTGATCTCCGGACCGAGGTTAAAAGCTTTCGACCAGTTGCCTTCGGGTGTTCTGATAGATTTGTAGATGTCTTTCCCCCCGTAGCCGCCCGGCCGGTCGCTGGAAAAATAGAGCGTATTCCCATCCGGGGCAATGGATACCTGCGATTCCCAATATTCGGTATTGATCCTTTCCTTCGACAGCTTGTTGAGGTTCTTAAAATCCTGCCATCTGCCGTTTTTGTTCTGGGTGTAATAAATATCACAGCTACCCATTCCGTCTTTGGCATCACAGATGGTCAGGAACATTTCTTTGTTATTGATGGTAATCGTGGCGCCACCCTGGTTGTTACCTTGGTTGAATGGCGTCGATAAAGGAGCGCCCACCTCGAACTTCGCGTCCAGCTTTCTACTGATACAAAACTCTTCCACATACCCGCCTTTGATGGTTGTATGCGAATCATCTCTTTTTTTGTTGCGCACGAAAAAGAATAGCTCATTATCGGGTGAAATGATCGGCAGGTATTCCCCATCGGCGGTCGACAGGTCATTCACCGGTTTGGGATTGAAAGGAACCGGGTTGTCGTAAATATATTCCAGGAAATCACACTTCTTCTTGAGCGAGTCCGCTTTTTTAACACGATTGCCTTTGATATCGTCACGGGAAAGGTAGAGCCCGAAATTTTCAGAGCTGTTTTTGAAATCACTGATAAAAAATTGGGCCTGGGCCAGCTCATAATAAGCTTCGGACTTATAATCCGGGCAAATATCCACGACCGATTGATAATGGTCGATCGCCACTTCAAATTTTTCCTGCTTATAACTGATCCTGGCTAATAAAAAGTGAGCTTTTACGAAATCTTCATCGGCTTCCAGGGCCTCCCTTAAATAAGGAATAGCGGCCCCCAGTTGATTGGAACGTATTAATTCATACGCTTTGTCGTAAAGTTTTCTTGCTTTTTTGCTACCGCTTTCACAATTGGCTTCGTCGGCCAGTACGATCGTTAGGCATCCCATTATTATGGCCAGGAAACTAACGAAAACCTTCATATTCAATTTACCTTACCCCGTTAACGATATCTTGAAATATCTGTTACAAAAATAATTCCAAACCTAAAAAATATATTGGCAACTTGCCATATTCCACGTTTATATCATAACATTTTTCACGTGGGATGGGGTTGCCTGTTTGTTATGTTATCCAACCGGTGATGGTGACCGGAACTGTTAATCCGCACCTGCTTATAGTTGGTATATATGGGTGATAACAATACGCTATGCTAAATAACTTTCAAGCGCTTCATTATATTTTGCCGACCAGGTATTTATTTTCCCGAAGGATTCCCGGTCGATCAAAATATCCGTATCGGTAACCTTTCCGATAGGCATGAACGGAACATTTTGGGCGGCCATCAGGGCTTCTGCCTGTTGCTGATGTTCCGGCCGTATCGATACGACCACCCGGCCGGCCGATTCGCCGAATAAAAAGGCATCTTTCCGGTAAGAGGGGTCCGTGGTCAGGTCAAAACCCCGATCCCCCGCCATGGCCGACTCCAGCAAAGCGATGAATAAACCACCTTCCGAGATATCATGCGCGGATCGGATCAATTGATCTTTGATCAAGGCTGAAAGCGCTTGTTGCATTTGATATTCTTCATCCAGGTCAAAAACCGGAGCAGGAGAGGCGTCGACACCCAACACCTGGGTGAGATATACCGATGCGCCCAGATCGTCATGCGATTGCCCGATCAAATATACCAGGTCGCCGGAGGCTTTGAGATCCAGGGTCATATGAAAAGCCGGATCTTCCAAAATACCCAGCATACCGATCACCGGCGTTGGAAAAACAGGACCTTCATCCGACGACTGGTTGTAAAAGCTGACGTTGCCGCCGGTTACCGGAGTGTCGAACTTCCGGCAGGCTTCTCCCATGCCTTTGATCACATGGACAAATTGCCAGTAGACACCTTTATTATAAGGATTCCCAAAGTTCAAACAATTGGTTATCGCCACCGGTTCCCCACCGGAACAAACGATATTCCGGGCAGCTTCAGCCACGGCCATGGCCGCTCCGCGATAGGGATCGGCATAGACATATCTACTGTTGCAGTCAACGGTGGCTAACAGCGATTTTTGGTGATCCTTGATCCTGATCACCGCCGCATCCGAAGGCTTATTGGTGGAAACGTTATTTGTACCGACCATGGAATCATATTGCTGGTAAACCCACTTCTTCGAAGCGATATTGGGTTGCTGCACCACTTTCATAGCTGCTCCGGGCCAGTCGGAAGGCAGTTCGACAGTATCGAGCCTGAATTTTTCCAGGTTGCCGGTATAGGCGGGTTTTTCATATTCCCGCTGGTAAACAGGTGCACCGCCGCCCAAAACCAGGGGTTCGGCAGGTACCCGGGCCACACATTCACCGGACATGTAGAATTCCACATCGCCGGTATCGGTAACTTCGCCGATAACCGCACATTGCAGGTCCCATTTATCGAACACCTTTTCGATGGCCGCTTCCTGGCCTTTCCTGACCACCACCAGCATTCTTTCCTGCGATTCCGACAGCAGGATCTCGAAGGCCTGCATATTCGGTTGCCGGGTAGGGACTTTGTCCAGGTCGATGGTCATGCCATGTTTGCCTTTGGCCGACATTTCCGATGTGGAGCAGGTGATCCCTGCTGCGCCCATATCCTGCATACCCACGATAGCCCCTGTTTCGATGGCCTCGAGGGTAGCTTCCAGCAGCAACTTTTCCTGGAAAGGGTCGCCAACCTGGACGGCCGGTAGTTTGTCGGCGGAATCTTCGCTGATATCCTCCGAGGCAAATGTAGCCCCATGGATTCCATCCTTACCGGTAGACGACCCTACGATATAAACCGGGTTACCGACACCTTCGGATATTGCGGAAACGGTTTTATGGGTGTCCACCACGCCGACAGACATCGCATTGACCAGCGGATTGACCTGGTAACAGGGTTCGAAATAGAGCTCTCCGCCAACGGTCGGGACGCCGAAAGCATTGCCATAATCCCCGATGCCTTTAACAACGCCTTTGAGCAGATGCCGGGTCTTTTCATGATCGGGACGCCCGAAGCGTAATGAATTTAAAGCCGCTACCGGCCGGGCGCCCATGGTGAAGATATCGCGGTGGATGCCGCCTACCCCGGTTGCAGCACCCTGGTATGGTTCAATGGCCGAAGGATGGTTGTGCGATTCGATCTTGAACGCGCAGGCGAGCCCATCGCCAATATCGACCAGGCCGGCATTCTCTTCGCCGGCTTCAACAAGCATCCGCTTGCCATCGCGGGGTAATGTCTTTAACCAATGGATGGAATTCTTATAGCTGCAATGTTCGGACCACATCACGGAAAATATGCTCAATTCCGTAAAATTCGGCACTCTGCCTAGGATAGTTTTGATATTGGTGAATTCTTCTTTCGAAAGGCCTAGCTTTTCGGCGGTTTCAAAGGTGGTGGCAGGTGCTTCGGTTATCATTTAAACATCGCATTTATGCCTGACAAAATTAGGTAATTTATGCATACTTTTGTTTGACTAGTGCAGGAAGAAATGCGGGTTAATTGTTAACATCGACCCGCCCATATAACCGGTTTATCAACAATTACCGGCTGCCTGGCTGTGCATAAAATATTCAGACCAGGATCAGCCGGCTAGCCAACATTCGTTTTTATCCGTGGAACTATTGCTGATCCTTATCTATGCCGCCTTATTCATGTGGCTCATCCGGCGGTGGAAGTATTTTCAGCAGGATGGATTGTCCCTGAAACTGGTGTGGGCGGTGTACGGGGTCAAAATAGCGGCAGGGATATTTTACGGCTATTTCACCTTGCATTTTTACGGTAAGATCGATTCTTTCAGTCATTTTTACGCCAGCAATATCTTATATGGTGTATTAACGGAGTTCGGCGATGTTTGGTCATTCCTGAAACTTACCCTGGGCCCGAGAGGCGGAGACATTCCGGAACCGCTGCAAAAATACATGACCCATATCGAGGGTTATTGGTATTCCGTCAATAATTACAATATGCTGCGATACAATGCCTTGCTGCGGCTTGTCAGTTTCGGTTATTATAATGTGCATGTTGTCTGGCACACGTTTTTTGTACTGATCGGTAATATTGCGCTGTACCGGTTTTTTTACGCCTATTTCCCGGAACGGTCGACCGTATTGAAGTTAGCGGTATTCTGGGTGCCTTCCGTGATCTTCTGGACTTCCGGCTTGCATAAAGACGGCCTGATGTTTTCCCTGATCGGGCTTTTTTTATGGCGATTCAAATGCCTGCTGGATCGACCGCTGTCGCTGAAGAACATTGTCATCTTTATACCGGTGGTTTTCCTGTTATTTCTGATCCGAAACTATATTCTGCTGCTGATGCTGCCGGGTTTAGCCGCCCTGATCATTTCCATGAAGTGGCAACGCTATATCGGCCCGGTATTCGTGGCGATACATATCATTTGCTGGGTTTGCCTGTTTAATGTGCACCTGGTGATACCCCGGATCGATCTGATGGATAAATTGCAAAACCGGCAAAAGGAATTCAAGGAATTACAGGGCCAGACCAATATGCACCTTTCGGAATTGGGGGATAGCGGCTGGACGGTCCTGAAAAATCTTCCCGAGGCATTTGCACATACCTTCCTTAGGCCACACTTTTGGGAGTGTCATAATACGAGGATGTACTTGCTGGCCCTCGAGAACTATGTGATATTTATCCTAATGGTGTGGTGCTTTTTTCAGCGCCCCGGGCACAAACCTACGGCCAGGGCCGTTTTATGGCTTTGTTTTTTCTTTTCGCTGACCTTATTCCTGTTTATCGGTATCATGGTTCCCAATATGGGGGCCATTGCCCGGTATAAGAGCGTTGCCCTGACGCTATTGGTGGTGTTTATCCTGCTTCGCTTCCGTGACAATTGGATACCCGGCCGGCTGACCCGTTGGTTGGGCTAAGCAACTCCACAAATTAAATATTTTCACATACGATATTTTTATCCAAAAATTGATCCGTTCATCAGTTTTTATCTAATATTTTTCATTTTTTAGAAGCTAATCAGTGAAAAAATCGAAAAAAGTGGAAAAATTTTTTGAAAAATTAGCAATAAAAGCCAAAAAGGACTATTTTTGTAAAAAATTATAAAATCATGTTAACAACCAGAGCCCAATCGCTTGATACGATCATTAATCGTCAGCCGGTGACCGTGAAATTGCCTTCGGATAAAATTTCCGATTATTTCGCGACCAATGTTTTTACGAACGAATCCATGGAAGAGTTTTTATCCGAGGAAGCCTATATGAGTGTCCAGGCGGCCATTCATGCGGGCGCCAAGATCGACCGGAACATTGCCGACCAGGTAGCCTCTTCGATGAAAGCCTGGGCTCTGAGTAAGGGAGCCACGCATTATACCCATTGGTTTCAGCCGTTAACCGGGGCTACTGCGGAAAAGCACGATGCATTTTTCACCCCGACCGAATCCGGGAAAGGTATCGAGAATTTCAACGGCGCCGCCTTGGTACAGCAGGAACCGGACGCTTCGAGCTTCCCGAGCGGTGGTTTGCGAAATACCTTCGAAGCCAGGGGTTATACGGCATGGGATCCTTCGTCTCCGGCCTTTATTATGGAGATCGGCGCCGGTAAAACGCTTTGTATTCCTACGATCTTTGTTTCCTATACGGGTGAAGCCCTCGATTATAAGGCTCCTTTGTTGAAATCCCAGCATTTTATCGAATCTGCTGCGGTCAAAGTTTGCCAGTACTTCGACCGGAATGTATCGAAAGTAACGCCTACCCTCGGTTGGGAGCAGGAATATTTTTTGGTGGATGAAGCCTTATATTATGCGCGGCCGGATATGGTATTGACCGGACGTACGGTATTTGGCAGGGGCCCGGCCAAGGGCCAGCAACTGGACGATCATTATTTCGGATCGATCCCTGAGCGTGTTTATGCCTTTATGCTGGACCTGGAAACGGAATCCCTGAAGCTGGGCATACCGGTCAGTACGCGGCATAACGAGGTTGCTCCCAGCCAGTTCGAATGTGCGCCAGTATATGAGGAGATCAATCTGGCGGTCGACCATAATCAATTGCTGATGGACCTGATGGACCGGATCGCCAAAAGGCATGGCTTGCGGGTTCTTTTGCATGAAAAGCCCTATGACGGTATTAACGGATCCGGAAAACATAACAACTGGTCCTTATCCACCGATACGGGTAAGAATCTGTTGTCGCCCGGAAAAACGCCCAAGACAAACCTGCAGTTCCTGACCTTTTTCATCAATACGATCAAAGCTGTTCATGAACACGCCGACCTTTTACGGGCCAGTATTGCTACTGCCGGTAACGATTTCAGGCTAGGAGCCAATGAAGCGCCTCCGGCGATCATATCCATCTTTATCGGTTCCCATTTATCCTCCCTGCTGGATGAGATAGAGGCCCGGGTTCATGAGAAAGGCTTTTCCGAGCAAGACAAGCTGATCCTGAAGCTCGATATCCACAACAAGATCCCCGATCTCTTGCGGGACAATACCGACCGTAACCGTACTTCCCCGTTTGCTTTTACCGGCAATAAGTTCGAGGTCAGGGCTGTCGGATCCTCCGCGAACTGTGCCTCTCCCATGACGATCCTGAATACGATCGTTGGTAGCCAGTTGACCGAATTCAAAACAGAGGTCGACGGACTGATCAAAGGCGGCGAGAAAAAGGATAGCGCTATCCTGAAGGTACTGCGGCAGTATATCACCGAATCCAAAAGCATCCTTTTCGAAGGGGACGGCTACAGCGAAGCCTGGGAAAAAGAAGCCAAGGAAAGGGGATTGTCGAATGTAAAGACCACCCCGCATGCCCTGGATTTCTATATCAGCGAAAAGGGTAAGGACCTGTTTGTGAAGCACAATATCTTTAATGAAAAAGAGATCGATGCCCGTTATGAGATCCGGTTGGAGAATTACACCAAGAAAGTGCAGATCGAATCCCGTATTGCCGGAGAAATGGCGGTCAACTACATCCTGCCCGTTGCCATTCGCTATCAAAACGAGTTGATCAGTAATGTTAAAGGTCTCCAGGATATCGGCATGGACGGAAAAGCCACTGCTGCACAGGCTGAGCTTGTTGGCAAGATATCCAAACATATCGGAAACCTTAAAACCAAGGTGGATGAAATGCTGGATGCCAGGAAAAAAGCGAATAACCTGGAAGACAACCGGTCAATGGCCGTAGCATATTGTGAAAAAGTGCGACCCCTGGTCGAAGAAATCAGGAATCATGTGGATAAGTTGGAATTGCTCGTCGACGACCGTTTGTGGCCACTGCCGAAATACCGGGAGCTGTTATTTCTGCGTTAACCGATGTAAGCATAAATGGTACGCAAACGGTGCCCTTTTAATACCTTGATTCCCAAAGCCATATTTCATTCCAAGAAGAATTTCGAATAGCTGCTTTTTTAGGCTAAAAACCACTATTTTTAAGGCTGTCCATATTAATATACATTTGTAATTAAATGTTAAAGTATTTCTTGTTTTAACGAAAAATATTCTTTAGATTAGCGCCCGAAAATCTTCAAAACAAATTCTTTACAATCAATCGAACCCATATGAGTAATCGGAACCTGAGCATTCTTGTGTTGGCATTGTACTATGGTATAGTGATAGTGGGCTGTACAACCACTTCGGAAATCGACGGGAAAAAGGCTTACGACACCGAACAATACTGGAAGGCTTCTCAAATTCTTGAAAAGGAATTTAACAGCGAAACCGACCAGGCCATAAGAGCGGAAAAAGCTTATAAGATAGCCGATTGTTACAAGCGCATCAATGATCCTGACAAAGCAGCCGGATGGTATAAGAGTGCGGTTGAACTGGAATACGGGCCGATGGCCATTTACGAATATGCCATGATGCTGAAAAAGCTGGAAACTTATGATGTGGCCGTTGAACAATTGAGGAAATATGAACAGGAAGTGCCGGATCAGAAAGACAAAGTAGCCGTGCAGATCAAAGCTTGTGAAGAAGCGATCAGATGGAAGGCTTCCAAGTCCAAATACAAGGTGGAAACCCTAAGTGGGATCAACTCCGGCCAGTCGGATTATGCACCTACATTCTATGAAAATAAAAGCCTGGTCTTCACTTCCGACCGGACCAATGCTACCGGTGATGAAACCTTTGAATTTACCGGCAACAAGTTTTCCGATATTTTCGTGGCTGAACTCAACGATCTCAAAAAATACGGGAATCCCAAGCTGTTCGATGAAATGCTGAATACCATTGACAACGAGGGTACCGCGATCTTTAATCCCAACTATACCGAGATCTTCTTCACCCGCTGTATCAGCACCATGGAAAACAGTAAGGGTGACTATTGCAAGATCTTCTACTCCCGTAAGAATTCGGAAGGGAAATGGGAAGATGCGATTTCTTTGGACCTGTTCAGCGATTCCACGGATTATGGACATCCCGCCCTGACCGCAGACGGATCCAAATTGATATTTTCTGCCAATCCGCCCGACGGATATGGCGGTAAAGATCTGTACATGAGCAGCCGGACAGGCAGCGGATGGAGTTCTCCGGTAAACCTGGGCGCGGAATATAATACGGCAGGTGACGAAATGTTCCCTTACGTTGACTCCGACGGTTCCCTGTATTTTGCTTCTGACGGCTTGCCCGGTATGGGTGGCCTCGATGTATTCATTGCCGAGGTCAAAGGCGATAGCTGGGATGAGCCGATGAACTTGAGAGCCCCCTTGAATTCAGGTGGAGATGATTTTGGTGTGATGTTCGATGAGTTCAACAAAGTCAATCATTCGGGCTACTACGAATCGACCGGTTATTTTTGCTCTTCCCGTAAAGGCGGTATGGGTAAGGATGATATTTACAAATTCACCGTTACCAAACCTGCCTATTTCGAATTGTCCGGAGATGTCTTGAAAAAGATCCTGAAAGATCCTTCCGATCCGAATAGCCCGGTGCTGGATTACAAGCCGGTCAAAAACGCCAAAGTTGAATTGGTCGTGTATGACAAGCTTTCCGGTATGGACGGTGTTCCGATCGTGGTCAATACGGATGATAACGGGAAATTCCATTACGAACTGGAACCCGATACGGATTATAAAGTAAAAGCCTCCAAGCCCGGATTCCTGAACAAAGAACAGGAAGTAACCACCCGTGAGTTGGAAGGCAAGATCAATCTATCCGTAGTCCTTACCATTCAGATGGAACTGGATACACTCATCGAAGATGTGGACCTGGTGCTGGAAAATATCTATTATGACTACGATGATTGGAAAATATTACCCACTGCTGCTCAAACCCTTGACAAACTGGTGAAGGATGTTATCAAACCCAATCCGGATATTAAAGTCGAGATCGGTTCCCATACCGATGCCCGGGGTAGCGCTTCCTATAATGAGAAATTATCCCAACGCAGGGCCGAATCCTGTGTTAAATATATTGCTTCCAGGGGCATCGACCGGAAGCGATTGGTAGCCAAAGGTTATGGAGAAAGTACTCTCTTGAACGAATGTACCGACGCTAAGGCCAATGAATGTACGGAAGAGCAGCATGCCAGAAATCGCCGGACAACTTTCCGGGTATTATCCGACAAGATGACCCTCGAATCCAGGGAGAAATCCCAAATCGGTACCAAAGGAAGGGTTTCCGACAAACCCTATGAGAATTTGGAAAATGGGGATGATGGAGCCAAAAAAGACAATTGACCTTAATAATAGCTATGATATACAGGAAAGAGGCCTATCGGGCCTCTTTTTTTGTTTGGATCCAAAAGCCAAGGAATGTCTGAAGAATTGAAATACGGCGCCCGGGGCGTATCCGCTGCCAAAGAAGATGTGCATCAGGCGGTCAAAAAGCTGGATAAAGGCCTGTTTCCCCGGGCTTTTTGTAAAATAACGCCCGATTATCTCTCCGATGATCCCGATTATTGTGTGGCCATGCACGCCGATGGGGCAGGAACCAAATCTTCGCTGGCTTATATGTACTGGAAAAAAACCGGTGATACGGATGTCTGGAAAGGTATTGCGCAAGATGCTATCGTTATGAACCTCGATGACCTGCTGTGTGTAGGTGCGACAGACCGTTTCCTTTTTTCTTCGACTATCGGCCGGAACAAGCACCGGATACCCGGTGAAGTGATCACTAAAATCATTGAAGGAACGGTCGAATGTTTTGACCGGCTTCAGACATATGGTATCGAAGTGCAGCATATGGGTGGTGAAACGGCGGATGTCGGCGACCTCGTGCGGACCATTATCGTGGACGCGAATATGACCTGCCGGATGAAAAGATCGGAGGTGATCACCAATGAGCGGATCGCCGAAGGTGATGTGATCGTGGGATTGGCTTCCTATGGACAAGCCAGCTATGAATCCGCATACAATGGCGGTATGGGCAGCAACGGGCTGACGTCTGCCCGCCATGACCTGCTCCGGCACGAGCTCAGCAAGGAATTTCCGGAATCCTATGATCCGGGCCTTGCGGAGGAGGTTGTTTATACCGGTCCCTATGCCCTGACCGATCGTCTACCCGATCTACCGGTCGATGTGGGCAAGCTGATCCTGTCGCCCACCAGGACCTATGCCCCGGTCGTGAAAAAGCTAATGGACCACCGGGAGCGGATACACGGCATGGTGCATTGTACCGGAGGCGGCCAGACCAAGGTTTTGCATTTTGTCGACAAACTCCATATTATTAAAAATAACCTTCTGCCGGTTCCTCCCTTATTTACTGCCATACAACAGGCTTCACAAACTGATTGGAAAGAAATGTTTATGGTCTTCAATATGGGGCACCGGCTGGAATTGTTCACCGCTCCGGAACATGCGCAATGGATCATCGACACGGCCGGTGAATTCAATATCGAGGCCCGGGTAATCGGCCGGTGCGAACCATCCGATCGAAAGCAACTGACCATCGACAGCCCTTATGGGGTGTATTCGTATGGCTGAATCCTGTTTTCCCTTCAACAAATGAGAAGAATGTCGAACAAGGATTAACGATTGAAGATTTAAGAAGTTGAATAAAAGACTAACTTCTGAAATCGTTGATCGATGTTCCTTGTTCTTCAATCAAATTACGAGTAAATTCCGAAGGATCTCAAACTTCTTGTGAGCGCTGATAGTCCATTTCAGGTTACCAGGGTTTTAATGGCAATTTTTTTCCGACAATGGGAATAATTTTCAATATCCTATGGGGCTTTTTGTCAAACAACCAGTTTGAAAGGAACTGTCAAAAAAGCTATTCCTAATTAAACAGCTCTTCCAGCTTCTTGTCGATCTGCTGGCCGCGGAGGTTTTTGGCGATCAGCTTGCCTTCCCGGTCGATGAGGAAGGTTTTGGGAATGGAGCTTACCTTATAGGTCTTTGCAGCCTCGCTTTGCCAGAATTTCAGGTCGCTGACATGGCTGTCCCAGATCAGGTTGTCTTGTTTGATGGCATTGACCCAGCGGCTTTTCGTCCGGTCGAGGGATACGCTGTAAATGGTAAAGCCTTTGGATCTATACTTTTTATAGAGCGAAACCAAATGAGGGTTGGCCATGCGACAAGGTTTACACCAGGAAGCCCAAAAGTCGAGCAGGACAACTTTACCCCGTAACGACGATAAGGGCATACTTCCACCTTCCGGCGTAGGCAGATCGATATCCGGCGCTTCTTCACCAATAGCCAGGCCTCTGTATCTTTTCATTTGATTTACAAAGCGTTTGACAAACTTGGAGTTGGGCGCTTGCTGGCTGACTTTTTTGGCATATTCCATTAAAAATCCCGATTCGCTCTGGGCATCGATCATATTGGCGGCAAAAACACCGATGATCGGGTTCTGTACGGTATCGATCAGGCCCTTCAGGTAAGCATAATGCCTGACCACCGTTTGGGTATGCTCCGTTTGAATACGCCTGGCTTCCGCCATAAAATTGGGCGCTCTCTGAGCATTCCTGTATTCCTGGGTCAGCGCATTCAGCCTTTTGGAGCTTTCTTTGGACCGTTTGAGCATTTCCTTGATCGTTTGACCGTAAGGGGATCCGGTGATCGAATAATTGTCGAGATCCTCCAGGTCGAAATCGATCTTTACATGGTAGTTGTCCAAAAGAAAGAAGATATACTTGTCTTTGCCGATACGGATCGCATGGATACCCGGCTCCTTAACAAAACCTTTGAGCTTGTATTTGCCCCCTTCAACCCTGACGGTATCGATAATAGCCGGGGCCACATCGACGTAAGATTCCAGGTATACATTTTTGCCCTTGGCATTCTTGGCCAATCCTTTGACGATATATCCTTTATGATCGAGATCCTCGGCTTCGTTATTGCAGGCCTGCAGAGCCATTACCATCAATCCCGCGGCCATTATCAACTGTTTCATTGCTTGTATAATTTATCTGTTTAGCTCACCGGAAGGCTCAAACGGCCACCCGGTGCGTGTTAGTTTCAACAATCGGTGAAAAATTTAAGTTCAGCGCCCGGTTTGGCGCACAATTTACGGCATGATCCCGGAATAGCAAACTTACAGGTATATTCATTATTAAGGTTCAACATATCGGGGTCCTTTTTCATAGCTTTTCGATCATTTCTTTGGCGGCTTCGATGGCTTTTTCCAGGCCATCCGGGTTTTTCCCGCCAGCAGTGGCATAGAAATCCTGTCCGCCGCCACCGCCGCTGATATGTAAAGACAATTCCCGGATCAATTTCCCTGCATGCAGCCCGTATTTTTCGATCAGGTCCTTATGGATGATCACCGTGAGGTTAGCCTTGTCATTGACAACAGCCCCCAGGATCCCGAAAAGATCTTCCACCTCCCGGTTTAAAGTGAAGGCGAGATCCTTGATCTGATCCGCCTGGTTCAAGGCTATCCGGGCTCCGATAAACCTTACCGGTCCGATCATTTCCTGCTGCTCAACCAGGCTATCCTTCAAGGCGCTTACCTGGACGGCCGAGAGCTTTTCGACTTCCTTTCGCAAACTTTGGTTTTGTTGTTGCAGGTCATTAACGGCTTTCAGGATATGCTGCTTTTGTTTGACCAGCTTACCGATCTCGTTCAATTCGGCCAGCTTGTTGTTCACCCAGTCCTCGGCTGCTGCTGCGGTGATCGCTTCTATTCTCCTGACCCCGGCAGCGATGGCGCTTTCAGCAGTGATCTTAAACAGGCCGATCTGCCCGGTTGAAGGGACATGGGTGCCTCCGCATAATTCAATGGAATAATCCGGATCGAAAGTGATTACCCGGACACGGTCGCCGTACTTCTCGCCGAAAAGGGCTGTTGCGCCCAGATCCAGGGCTTCCTGGTAGGGAATATCCCGCTTTTCATCCAACCTTATATTGTCGCGTATCCGCTGATTGACCAGTTGTTCGATGGCTTGCAGTTGGTCCTCGCTCACCTTTTCGAAATGCGAAAAATCAAATCTCAGATGATGGGCATCGACCAGCGAGCCTTTTTGCTGAACATGGTCGCCGAGGATCTGTTTTAAAGCCGCATGTAATAAATGGGTTACGGAATGATTGTTTTCCGTCAATTTTCGCTTACGCGGGTCCACGTGTGCCCGTACTTTACCCGGGATCTCAGCCGGCAGGCGGTCGACAAAATGAACGATCAGCTCATTTTCTTTTTTCGTATCGATCACCTTTATCCGTTCCCCGTTTTCCAGCTCCAGGGTACCGGTATCACCCACCTGGCCGCCGCTTTCGGCATAAAATGGGGTACGATCCAGCACAATTTGATACAACACCTTGTTTTTCGACTTGATCTGCCGGTATTTCAGCACCTGCGATTCGCTATCCAGCTCGTCATACCCGACGAAGGTATTGGCATTGCCATTTTCATGGATGGAAACCCAATCGGCCGCTTCGATAGCCGTCGCCTTCCGCGACCGGTCCTTTTGGCCTTGCAACAGTTCCTGGAATTCGGATTCATTGATCGCTAAACCGTTTTCGCGTGCAATTAAGGCCGTCAGATCATAGGGAAACCCATAGGTATCGTATAATTCGAAAGCGATCTTCCCGTCGATCACCTGGCCTTTCATCGCTTGCGTTACCTGGCTGAGCTTCTGCAAACCCGTTTCCAGGGTCTTTAAAAAGGTCTGTTCTTCCTCCCGGATCACTTTTTGGATGAAATCGAGCTGGTCCGTCAATTCCTTGAAGATATCGTCGAATACTTCGGCCAGGGCCGGTATCATACTGAATATTACCGGCTCCCGGATCTCCAGGGAGCTATAGGCATACCGGATCGCTCGTCTGAGGATCCTGCGGATCACATATCCGGCCCCGGTATTCGAGGGCAACTGTCCGTCGGCAATGGAAAAGGCTACGGCCCTGATATGGTCGGCCACCACGCGCATGGCGATATCAGTCGTTTCCTGTGCTCCGTATTTTTGGCCGGTTACTTTTTCAAGCTGTGTGATCAGGGGCGTGAACAGGTCCGTTTCATAATTGGAGGTTTTTCCCTGCAGCACCATACATAAGCGTTCGAAGCCCATACCGGTATCCACATGTTGTTCGGGCAGGGGTGACAATTTCCGGTCGGCTGACCGGTTGAATTGTATGAAAACGAGGTTCCAGATCTCGATCACCTGCGGATGATCGCGGTTCACCAGGCTTTTCCCATCCTCCTTTTTCCGCTCCGCCTCGGGCCGGATATCTATATGGATCTCCGAACAAGGGCCGCAGGGG
>JANQFB010000389.1 GCA_028278085.1 Chitinophagales bacterium | reverse complement strand
GGATCAGCCATAGAGACCGGTCCATGCACACAACGATCTTTTCCGATTGGCTGCGGGCATTCAGCAGGCGGGCGATTTGGTTGCTCCTGTTTTCCAGCTCTCCGTAGCTAAGCGTTGCTCCATCATATTTGAGGGCGATGCGTGCTGCATGGTGTTGACAAGCATGTGACAACAGGTCCATGATCGTTTGGAACTTTCGTTGCTGAACTGGAATTGTTGGAATTTTCATGAGCAAGGTCGGGGATATCGTTTGTTTCAACCAAAGTTAATATCCAAACCGGCATTTCGGAAACTGATTTTTGCAGGGCCGGGCTTGGAAATTGCAGATTTTCGTAAATGAAGCGTCGGGTTCCGGATCTCTGGCCGGAGATTAGTAAATTATGCCGGTCGACCGGCGGTTGTGGGGATAATTAAAGGAAAAAAATCGATCTCCCGCAAATTTTGCACTAAAAAAATAGGTGAAACCCCGGACACTATTTCCCGGGTTTTAGCAAGTAGATCAAATGGTAGGCATGAATGCAAAATAACAGCAAACCGCCGACGGCAATCGGCCAGGCGGCAATGCTATAGCCATATATGAGATATACCAGGCAGGAAGTGGCATGTAACACCCGCAACCAGATCATGGTTTTCATGGTCATGGATAATAAACTCAAGCCAAGCGCTATATAACCCAGTATTTGCATGATGTTTGAGTAGATA
The DNA here is from genome assembly GCA_028278085.1 of Chitinophagales bacterium. Classification (GTDB taxonomy): domain Bacteria; phylum Bacteroidota; class Bacteroidia; order Chitinophagales; family JANQFB01; genus JANQFB01. The sequence goes on along the minus strand of JANQFB010000389.1, from coordinate 2,495 downwards.
AACAGTTATCCGGCTGCCGACTGCTTGGGGTCCAGTTCCTGAAAAGTACGTTCCATAAATCCCTGCTGGTCCAGCCTTTCTTCGATAATATCCAGCATGGCCAAAATATCGGTGCCTTCCAGCATCTTTTCAACGCCTTTGATACCGGCATTCCATACTTTTTCATATTCCGGTAGTTTCTGACGGGCTTTAGGCGTCAACGATAATAACCGCTTCCGGTTATCGGCCTCCATGGGAACCGACCGGACATATCCCTTTTTCGTCATTTTGTCCACGATAGTTATAACCGATGGATGGGAAAATTTGAGTTTCTCCGCGATTTCCATGATCGACAGGCTTCCGTAATTCTGCAACATTTTGAAGATCAAGAACCAGTTGGGTTCGATATCCATCTTCAATGCCTGGTACATCCGTCTGCCGCTTTGTACCATTTTATCGTTGATCCTTTTCAGTCTGACGTTAAAGGTCAGGTAGCCTAAGGCAGCTAAAAAATCTTTATCTTTTTCCATAGCAGGAGCTTGAGGTGTTTCCGGGTAGGTTAATGGGTTAGCTTTAATTCCATCCGGACATTAACCCGGTTGTAAGTCGGATTTTCGGCCATCGGGATGATCTTGAATCCTGAGTTGATATATAAATTCAAAGCGGCGACTAAACTGGTATTGGATTCCAGGACCACGCTCCTCTTCCCTGCCTTCCGGGCATAGTCAATGGCAGCATCCATCAGTTGCCTGCCAATCCGGAGCCCCTGGTATTTGGAGCTGACCGCCATTTTGATCAATTCGAATGTTTCTTCATCGGTATTGACCAGCCCCACGGTTCCGACAATTTCTTCTTCCACCGAAGCCATAAAGATCTGGCCCCCGGGCTTGATGATCGAAGTATAAGGGTCCTTGTGCATATCGATATCATGTGCCTCGATCTCGAAATACTTTTCGATCCATTCGAAATTCAGACGCTTAAAATCTTCGGTGTGATGCTTTTCAAAGGTAATGATCCGAACCTGGTCTGCGGTTAGATGGTGCTGCTTCATGGTACGGTAGTTTTGTGGGTGAACAGTCTGCGATAACATAGTTTCGACATTTTTATGTAGTTAACTACGTAAATTTAGCAAAAATTATGTAGCTAACTACATATCTTGGGGGTTTTTTTCACTTTTTTTTTCAAACAGCCAGGATCATAGGCTGTTCAACCAAATAAATCCGTATATTTTCCGACCGCTTACATGAGAAATTTCACCGGCAAATACGGGCTTACCCTCCTTTGCCTGGCAGGCATCCTTGGGATGGCCGGGATAATCCGGTTTCATTTTCTGGACCTCCCCATGGAACGGGACGAAGGTCTGTATGCCCATTTCGGTGAATTGATCCTGGCCGGTAAGCTCCCCTACCAATCCTTCTACGACCCCAAGCCCCCGGGGCTATTTTATGCCTATGCCTGCATTATGGCTATTTTCGGTCCATCCACTACCGGACTTCATATAGCATTTATCCTGGTCAACTGGGCAACCATCCTGGTCCTGTTCCGCACCGGACAGGTTTTATTCGGAGATATGGCCGGTCTGGCGGGTGCGGCATGCTTTGCCTTCCTTTCGCTGAATCCGCATGCCGGGGGGCTTAGTGTTTTGCCGGAGCATTTGATCATCCTGTTGGTCAGTGCAGGTGTTTTATGGATAACCGGCGATACCCGGCGGTGGGTGGTTATTGCCGGTAGTGGTTTATGTTTTGGCGGGGCCTTGTTCCTCAAGCAAAACGGTTTGTTATTGGTGGGCTTCGGCGCCCTTTACCTGCTTGCCGTTAACAGGAATAAGTGGCAGCTATCCCGGCCACGACTGGTGCGGCAATTGCTTGTGTATACCGGAGCTGTCATCGCCCCCACTGCCTTGATCGTTTTTTGGCTGTCGCTGCACGGCTTATGGCAGGCATTTGTGTATTGGTCGTTCACTTATCCTTTCCTGTATTTGCAGGATGTGCCCCTGAGGGAAGCCTGGGGTTATTTGTCACTGGTCTTGTCCAACCTATGGGCAGGTTATTGGGAGTGGTGGCTATTGCCGCTCGCCGGGCTGCTATTGTTACCGGCCATCAAAAAGACAAAGGAGGTCAAATGGCTGCTGGCAGGATTGACCTTGGTATCCATCGGCGGGGTGTTGCCAAGATTTACTTTTCACGGACACTATTTTATTCTTTTATTTCCGGCTGCTTCACTCCTCGCTGCTTCGCTGGCAGGAAACCTCTTGCAAATGGTCAAACCCCGGACGGCAAAGCTTGTAACAGGAGGATCGATAATGGTTTTGATGCTGTTTCACCTGTTCCGGCAAAATGACCTTTATTTCAACCGGGATCACAGCGGCTTGATGAAGACGGTCTATGGCAGTAATCCGTTCCAGGAGTGCCGGGAAATAGCCGACCGGATCCTGGAACGGATTACTGCCATAGACCGTCTTCATCAAGCCGCTGTGATCCCGGTTGAAATAAAGGTCATTTTGCCGGAACAGGTGA
>JANQFB010000371.1 GCA_028278085.1 Chitinophagales bacterium | reverse complement strand
ATGATCTGAAACTGGCTGCAAAGATCCCGGAGGTGAAACTCTTGATGGGCGGCCATGATCATGACAATATGTATGAATCCGCCGGCGAGTCATTTGTGGCCAAAGCCGATGCCAATGCCAAAACCGTATATGTTCACCGGATCACCTTTGATAAAAAGACGGGCATCATAGACCTAAAATCCGAATTGGTACCGGTTACCGATGAGATCGCCGAGGATTCCGCTACTGCTGTGGTGGTTCGAAAATGGACCGCACGGGCCAATAAGAGTTTTGTTGAACAGGGTTTTGATCCGGATAAGGTATTGACTGTGGTACCCGAAGATGAACCCTGGGATGGACGGGAAAGCAGTATCAGGCATCATCAAACCAATTTGGGAGAGGTCATCACCACTGCCATGAAAGCCGCCGCCTCGTCTGTCGATGCTGTTATCATGAACAGCGGTTCCGTTCGTGTCGATGATCAATTGTCCGGAAATATTACCGAATTCGATATCATCCGGACCCTTCCGTTTGGGGGCGCTATTGTGGAGATAGCCGTTAAGGGCAGCACCCTCAATGCCATCCTGGATACGGGGCTGGCCAATAAAGGAACCGGCGGTTACCTCCAATGGGGCAATATTACTCATGATACCGGTAACGGACAATGGATGGTTGATGGAAAGGCGCTCCAAACCAATACCACTTACCGGGTGGCGGTAACGGAATTCCTGATGACCGGGCAGGAAACAGGTCTTGCCATGTTAACCCCGGATAATCCGCTGATCCTCGAATTTATAGAACCCGATCCTGCGGATATGGCCGACCCCAGGCATGATATTCGTACCGCAGTGATCAAATACCTCGAAAGTGGTGAGAGTGAGTAAACAGTTTGAGTTTGAGTGTGAGGAAGAGGGAGATCCCTCAAATCTCTTGCTCACACTCCACACTCACACCCCACACTGTTTCGGTTTCGCTTGAAAACTCCCTAATTTTGTAGGGTTGATGAAAAAGCTACTGTTGATTTTCGTAGGACTATGCCTGTCGGCCATGGTACAAGGGCAATACCCCAAAGTTTTTTGGGAGACTTTCGACTTACACCCTTTTTCACCCCGGATCATGTTTGAACAGGCTGAGCCTGACCGGATCGTATACCAGGAAGGGATCTCCCGGTTGGGGGCGGGCTGTGTTAAAGTTACCCTGGTACCCGGTGATTTTGCCGCCCACGGACACCGCGCGGAATTGAAGATCTTTAACGAAGATGCGCTTAACCAGGAAGTCTGGTATTCCTGGAGTATTATGGTACCGGAATCTTACCAGGATACGGTGAATTTCGGTAAGCAGATCTTCAGCCAGTTCCATATGCTTCCTGATTTCGATCAGGGAGAAGATTGGGGGACCTATGATGCAGAACCCATGCTGGTACTGATCTACAATTTCAACGGTGAAGACCGGCATATCTACATCCATTATGGCCTGAAATACGAGAACGAGGAGCCGGTGGCCCAAATTCCGGTTGAAAAAGGCCGTTGGTATGACTTCACCTTCCAGCTAAAATGGTCCAAATCGGATTCGGGATTTGTTCAGGCCTGGGTAAACCGCGAAAAGGTTACCCCATTTAACGGGGAGGACCATAAAGTTTACGGCCGGAATATGTATAACTATGTCCCGCCGTATTTAAAAATGGGGCTCTACCGGGCGGAAGAAGTTACCACTACCAATACCATCTATATCGATGAATTGAGGATCGGTAATACCTATGAGGAAGTTAATATCCTGAATACCGGGATCTTCAACGATACGATCAGTGATCTGAGGTTTTTTCCTAACCCGGTTAACGGCTTCGACAGATCTTTGCTTTATTTTCAGATCCCCGTGAATGATGATCTGTCTGTCCGGATCATCGATACGGAGGGCAGGGTTCATCGTGCTAAGACTTATCCCCGGATGAAAAAAGGACATCAGCAGATCAATTTGGAACTCAATGACCTTACCAATGGTATCTATATCGTACAGGTAGGCTATGGGCAAAAAATAAAAACCGGAAAACTGATCCTTTTACGCTGAGGCACAGCCCTAAAGCTTATTGTCCTTATCTTTACCCGGATTTCGAGAGGTTTCCATCCATGAACGGTCGACGGTACACAATTGTTTGTTTTCTCTTTGGGCTGGTTTTATTTTCAATACATACCTATGCCCAATACCCGGTATATTTTGAAGAGCGGTTTGATCAATTGTCCTTTTCGTCGCGCTGGAAGTATGAGCGGGCGACGCCATCCAGGATCAAATTCGATGCTAGAGAAGCGAGGGCCGGTAAGGGTTGTGTTAAAGTGACCTTGCATCCGGGTGATGATGTCGGCCGGGGCAACCGGGCGGAAATGAAGTTTTCCAATTACGATGCTCCCGAAAGCGAGGTTTGGTATGGGTGGAGCTTTATGATCCCGGAAGATTTTATGGATACGACCGGGCTGGGAGCGCAGATCTTGGCTCAATTCCATATGCTTCCCGATTTTGAAAAAGGAGAAACCTGGGATACCTATGACGCCGAACCGATGATCGTGCTGACCTATAAATACGACGGAAGCTCCCGTTTGGGAAAGTTAGCCTATGGTTTGAAAGGTTTGAACAAAAGAGGGGTCGGAACTTTCGACATAACAAAAGGGCAGTGGTATGATGTGGTTTGGCATATTAAATGGTCGCGGACGGAAGCAGGATTTTTTGAAGCCTGGATCAATGGCGAACCCGTCTGGTCCGGTGACAGTTACCGAACCTATGGCCCAAACCTGTATAATGCCGTTTCGCCGTATTTGAAATTGGGTCTGTACAGGAATAAGGCGATCAACAGTGTCAATTCCATATATATCGATGAATTCCGGACCGGCCTCAGTTTCGAAGAAGTTAGTGTGGCAACGAATGACTCGGCCGCATACACACCTGTTTTAAAGGTATACCCCAACCCATCGGTCGGACAGCCAATACGGATACAATTTAATTTGGAAATAGAACAGCAGATAAACCTGAGATTATGGAATAACCTGGGACAGGATCTGATAGATCGTAACTACGAGCTTGCTGCCGGCCCTCAATTGTTATGGCTGGATCCCCGGGGTACCGAACCAGGCTTATACCGCCTGGAATTGCAGATGAAACATCACGTATTGCGGGAGAAGGTTTTGATCATTCACTAAAAGCACCTAAAACACAATTCGAATCTCTTCTCTGGTAAGTTCTATCAATCTTCCTGATTCGAAAGAGGTTAATATGTTATCCATATTTCTCCGGAATAGGTTTTTTAGATCGGCAGTATTAATGTTGCCTGTCCGGACTATTAAAAGCTTATATGGCTCTGCTTTAACGGTAAATGAATGATAGAAATCGATGTCCTTTGTAATTAAAGTTCTTTTCTGTTCCAGTGTTATTTTATTGATCGTAGGATCAGGTGTATCATTGCCCTGATCAAGAATGACCGTGTGAATGGCATCATGTCCTAATTCAACAAGCAGCTTTGCTAATGAAGGCGGTAGTTGAGCGTCAACCAGGAATTTCATTATGCCGCCTCAAAAGAAGTATTCTTGAACTTAATGATCCGGTTGGCAAATGCTATACAGGCTAATATATCATCCCGTTCCAGGTCCGGAAATTCCTGTAAAAGAGTTTCGAAACTATCTCCTCCGGCAAGATATTCCAGTACACTTTCAACCATCATACGAGTATTCCGTATTGTAGGTTTACCGTGGCAAATGGCGGGATCGACCGTTATTCTATCCAATAATTCCATAATTGCAAAGATACGGCATATTAAATCTCAATTCAAGGAATTTAAATCGGCGTTTTAGTTAAACCCCCACCGGATGCCAGGTTGTTTTGATCTCCTGTGCTTCCTGGATCATGTACGGGCTTTGAGCATCGGCGCTGAGCCAATCCCGGTCTTTATGCCGGACAACCCTTTTGACGTTTAGCGTGGCGTTTTCCTGGATCTTTTTGGTTAATTCCAGATCATTGCCGCAATAGACGATGGTATTGACGTCCATATGGCTGGAAAAATGGCCGGCCAGCTCTTTCGGGAAGCCCGTCAGGAGGTTGACCACTCCGCCCGGCACATCGGAAGAATTCAACACCTCCGCAAGAGTAATGGCGCAAAGAGGCTTGCTTTCGGCTGCCAAAACGACCGCGGTGTTACCGCCGACGATTACCGGTATGATGGTGGAAACCAGGCCGATCAGGCCCAAATTTTGGGGGGAAATGATGGCCGCCACCCCGCTGGGCTCACACATGGAAAAGTTGAAGTAAGAAGCAGCAACCGGGTTGACACTGCTAAAGATCTGCTGGTATTTATCGGCCCATCCGGCATAATATACCAGGCGGTCGATAGCTGTTTGAACTTCCAGGCGGGCTTCATCGGCAGTATTACCCTGAAGCATCAACTCCCCCACAAATTGCTGGCTGCGCCCCTCCATCATTTCTGCGATCCGGTAGATGATCTGCCCCCTGTTGTAGGCGGTTTTCCCCGACCACCCCTTGAAGGCATTACGGGCAGCCAGGACCCCTTCCCGGAAATCCTTACGGGAACCCCTGCTTATACTGACCACACCCTCCGGTGTTTTCAGCTTGTAATACCGCCCGGATTCCGTCCGCGGAAACTTGCCGCCGATGTATAATTTATAGGTCTTTTGGACATTCAATCGGGTAGGGGTTCCATTGCCATTTTGACCTACCTGCTTAACGTCTTTTTGAAGACTTTTAGCGATCTTGGGTTTTGCAGGCTGGCCTTTGGTTGATGCTGATTTTGCCATGTTGTATGATTATGATTTTGGATCCGTCGGGATCCTTACCGTTGTTTAATTTAAATTCAAATAAGGCAGCAATCCGTGTAATCCGCCTTCTCTTCCCATGCCGCTTTCCTTATATCCGCCGAACGGTGATGTCGGATCGAATTTATTGTAAGTATTCGCCCAAACAACACCCGACCGGATCTTGCTGGAAACCTGGAATATCTTAGAACCTTTATCGGTCCAGACACCTCCGGACAGGCCATAGGGTGTATTGTTGGCCTTTTCAATGACCTCATCTACCGTTCGGAAGGTTTGTATGGCCAGCACCGGGCCGAAAATCTCTTCCTGCACGATCCGGTGGGATTGTGTACAATTCAAAAACAGCGTTGGTCTGCACCAATAGCCGGTTTTGGGCACCGGACAGGACGATTGGTAGATCTCAGCGCCTTCATTTTGGCCGATCTTCAGGTATTTGTTGATCGTATCCAGTTGTTGCCTGGAATTGATCGCGCCGACATCGGTATTCTTATCCAACGGATCACCGACGATAAGGTTCTCGATCCGGTCTTTTAGTTTCCGGACAACCGTATCATGCACGGACTCCTGGACAAATAACCGGGATCCGGCGCAACAGACATGCCCCTGGTTAAAAA
>JANQFB010000276.1 GCA_028278085.1 Chitinophagales bacterium | reverse complement strand
CCCGGCTTTCAATAGCTGCATCGTTAGCTGACCGACCAAACCCAACCCTATCACCACACAGTTTTCCCCGATCCTAAGGTCGGCCTGGCGGATGCCTTGTAAGGCAATGGCTGCGATGGTAGCAAAAGCGGCATGTTGCAAGGGGATAACCGGATCGACTTTAGCACAAAGGTTAACCGGAACCGCTACCACCTCGGCATGAACGGCACCGGCGCCACCGCAGGCTACCAGATCACCCACTTTAAAATTCTTTACATCGGGCGCCACGGCGATCACTTCCCCGGCACAGCTATAACCCAAAGGCGACGGCGCTTCCAGCTTGTTCATTACCATTTCATAGGTCTTCATCACGCCATGGGTTTTAGCGGACTGAATAACCTTTTTCACTTCCTCTTTCCGGGCCCGGGCCTTTCCGATATACCCCAGCCGGGCATCACTGACCGTTTTGCCTTCCGTACCCGCGCTGATCACTGAAAAATGATTGCGCACCAACAGGCATCCCTTATTCAATGCCGGAAAGGGCACTTCCAGCAATTGCATAAAACCGTCCTTAAGATTTTGAGTGAGTTGTTCCATGATCCAACAAGTACCAGGGATGATACATCCGGAACAAAGATACTACATTAAACATCAAAAAACTGTGGCTAAACGCCTACTTATCCCAATCAAAAGTTTGACCCAGGAGTTCATAAAGCCGTTGGTTGTGGGGCTTGAAAAATTGAACCAGGGATGCCCTGATGTCCGGATCCATTTTCGTATAGGAGGGATAGATCTTCTTTTTGGCTTTTGACGGCGTATAATGAGGTAATCCTAAGAAATCGAGCACCTCATTATAAACCTGTTGATGATCTTTATAATACCGTTCGCTTTGGATAAACAGAAATTGCTCCTTCGGAAATGCCGACAGCCAGGGTTGTAACTGGTCCGCATACACCCCGCCATATTTGTAGGCAAAGGTGGGATAGTTATGGAATTCATAGCCCTCTCCATTACTGGTTATCGGGTATTCGTCCCGGATCCGTTCTTCCTCTTTTTCCAGGGCTTCTTTAAATTCAAGGGTTTCCCGCCTCGGCCGGTAGACATGATAAAAATGGGAATAGGCCCGGTCGACGGGGTTGCGCATCATCACAATGATCTTAACCCCGGGCACCACTGCTTTGACTCTTTCAGGCACAAATGGGGTTAATAAATAAATGGGGGTGGATTCGCCTGTCACCAATTTATTTATGCCGCGCATTTTTTTCCACCACCGGTACAGGGGAGCATAAAAGTGTGCCTTATACCAATTCAATCCTCTGTCAAAATTCTGGTAATGGCAAAAAAAGTAGATCTCTTTTTTCAAGGCCGGTGCGATATTCGGATGCTGTGCCAGAGTACGATATAAGGAACTGGTACCCGACTTTGCAGCGCCGATAATGAGATAATCAGGCAATGCTCTTTGACCGGCATTCAACATCCGGAATTGAAACGACAAATAGTTCAGGGTACCGAACAGGGGTTTGCTGATCAGCCTTTTCAACTTCCACGACCAGGGAGCGGCTTTGTAGAATAGGGGATTATTTTTTTTGAGATTTAATTTCATGTACGGGTTTATAGTATAGTGTGTTTTTTATATTTTCTCTATGAGTTCGGATCTTACCAATTCATAGGCCTTACGCTGATCATAAGTCAATCCGGGGCGCAATAATCCGTAAATATCACCCTGAAAATCAGGATCAGATAGTTTGCTCTCCATATTGCGTAAATATTGCTTTTGCGTTGGAGGTTTAGTTACGGAAAAAGCCATGTATTTCTGATAACACCTTAAAATAGCAGTTGTATCCAAATTTAGGTTAGTCATGGCATAGTAAAGATCAAACAGGTCCCGGCCTTTCTTACGTTGAAATAATGCACGCAATTTAGTCCCTAACATTTCTTCAACTTCAAATGTGATGAGTTTACATGTTCCATTGGCCCAAGTATTTTCTATGGTATATTCTATCTCTTTGTATCCTAATACTGAAAAGTGTTCCCTGCAATTGATCTCAATTTTTAGCCTCAAATTTATTACCGGTGGTATTTCCGACTCAAAACGATAAACAAGGATATTATTATTTTCTTTTTGCTTAACAACTGGCTTGCCAAGTATATTTAGGCGTTGCCGGATGGCTTTCAATGTGTCTTTAATAGGTTCTCCTTTGATTTGAACCAGGTCAATATCTTCGGAATACCTGCATTGGGGTTTTAAGAATAACTTATGTAATGCGGTTCCACCGCGGAAAGCCAATCGCTCCTGTAAAAAGGGTTCGCTAAACAATTCCAATAACGCTTTCTCTATGACAAGATCCTGTTCTACTTGCGCATCTTCCGGCCAGGGCGCAAACGCCTTCCATTCTTGTATATATCGTCTTGGTAACATTAAAATTCCAGATCAGTATTAAGGACTACGCTCCATTTTTTATTTACTTTTCCTGTCTTCTTTTTATGCGCAAGAGATAGCAGCACCTTCCTGTGGTTCTTTTTTTCAAAGGAACGATATAAGGTTTCCGCCATCGAATGGTTTCCCAATTCTTCCAGTATATATCCCAAACGTTGAATATTGGGTGTTTTTTGAGATTTGGCTACTCTTCCGATGACTGATGCATTCATATGCTCTACTAAATCTTCAAGAATTGGAACAATACGGTTCAGGCCACCAATTTTCCTGCTATGGTTAATTAGATCAAATGCAGTTAACTCAGGAGATGAAACATTAAGGTAACCTGCCTCCGTCTTTTTTTCAATTATTTGATCCTGGTGCCAATTTTCCGTGGTAAAAAAACTGATCTTGAGTTTTTTGTTCTTGACGCTTCTTAAGGGAGGTTTTTTTATGATTACCTGGAATTCCATTGGTTGTTGATGTCCGGCTCCATGTAATGCGGCTGCTGAAAACAATCCGACATAATACTCTCTTTTTAGAAACGCCATTAAGTCAGCTATAAACTGTGTATATGGAGCCATACCCCTTTTGGAGTATTCAGGCGTAATAATGACATAGAACCCTTTACGGACTTGTGCAAGCAGGTTTTTTTTCTTCAAACGGTAGATGTTTTGAAGAATGGCCTTTTTAGATATATTAAATTTGTTGTTCAGTTCATCTAATGTAACCGCAATCCTACCACTTGCCTGGATTTCTTTCAGATAATCTTCGATGTATTTATATGATGGATTTTCTTTTGTCATTTTATTTGCACAAAACTACACGATTCGTAGTAGATTGCAAACATATTTACATAACATCTTTCTCAAAATATGTTTTCACATTGGTATTTAGCGTTGATCAAGTATAAATTCAACAATAACCAATTTCACTGTGGTTAAGATAAATACATTTTATACCATTCCTGGAACGATAGCAAGGCAAATATGATCGAGGAATTATCTTCCTTTCCCTGTAAATGATTTTGGATGACCCGGCGGATATTGTCGTTGGAAAACCCGCCAAAATTAGCAAAAAATTCCATGTCCAGCAGTTGGTCGACCTTTTGCTGATCGCTGAAAATACTCCGGAGCGGCATGCCGAAGCCTGCCTTTCTGCGATCCAGGATATAAGCAGGTAAATGAGGACGGAAAGTGTCTTTCAGTATCTTTTTGGGTTTACCGGTATGGCTTAGTTTATATTTCCTGGGCAGGTTAAAAGCAAACTCGATCACCCGGTGGTCGAGGAAAGGAACACGGCTTTCCAGGGAATTGGCCATCGACATGCGATCGACGTAATGCAGGTTTTTCACCAGGAAGTTGTCGTATTCGAACTTTTTCAAGCCCTCATAGGGATCGATGCCCTGCGGGAAATAGGTCGTTAAATAATTCACCACCGCTTCCCGATGCCCGGGGAAAACGCTTAACGAATTATCAAAGTCGCCGACGATATTATACAAGCCGTATTTGTAATCGGGATACCGGGTATAACGTCCGATCTTAAACAGGTAGCGCTTATAGGCTTTAAAAACTCCTTTACCGGGTTGAAGGGAAGCCAAATATCCGGTCAACGGGCGGGCAACCATACGGGGCAACCGGTGAATATAATGGGTGATCAGGGTGATCTGGTGGCCGGCATAGCCCAGGAATAACTCATCGGCGCCCATACCCGTCAGCACGACTTTACCATGTTCGGCAGCAGCCCTGGTGATCAGATAGGAGGGTAATTGCGAACCGTCGGCGATCAGGTCATCGGAATATTTCAGGATGGTCCGCAGTTTGTCGAGGGTAAGGGTTTCGCTTCCGATAGGTATATCGCTGAAATTCAATCCCCAGGTATCTGCCAGCTTCCGGGCATAATGGTAATCCGAAGTAGTTCCTTCCTTTTTCAGGTCCGATTCCTTTTTTTTGGCACAATAGTGGGCGATCTCAGGATAATCTTTCAGGAAAAATGCAATGATGGAAGAATCCAGGCCACCGGATAGAAACGTTGAAATGGGGACGTCGCCTACCAGCCTGATCTTGCAGGCATCCTCGAGCAAGTCGAATATAGCCGCTTTGGCATCCGGATACGACAGGCGGCGGATCGACTCATCCGGCCTGGGCGACCAGTAGGGCTTTATTTCCAGCCGTCGGGAATCCAGGTCGTATTCCAGGTAATGGGCTGGCGGAACCCGGTAAATATCTTCCCATAAAGTTTGCGATCCCGGTGTATATTTAAACACAAAATACAGGGGAATATTCGAAGGATCTAATTTGGGTTTGAGGCCGGCGCTGATCAGGCTCCTGATCTCCGAACCATAGATCAGGGTGCCGTTTTGATGATAATAGTACAACGGCTTTACACCCGCCCGATCCCTGACCAGGTACAATTTCTGCTTGGCCTGGTCGAAAATGCTGATCGCAAAGTCACCGTTCAAATGATCCAGGCATTTGATCCCCATCTTTCCGTATAATGCCAATATAACCTCGGTATCGGTAGAAGATCTGAAGGCAGTATCCTTTAAAAACTGGTCTTTAAGCGCCAGATAGTTATAGACTTCGCCGTTGTATGTGATGACCACATTCCCATCCGGCGAATACATCGGCTGGTTGCCCTGGTCACTCAGGTCGATGATCTTAAGCCGGGTATGGCCCAAAAATACCCTGGTGTTCCCTTGTATCTTTTCAAAGGCATCGGTAAAATCCGGCCCCCGGTGTTGAAGAACATCGAGCATTTTGGAGCCATTCCACTCTTTTTCACTGATATAACCACCGATGCCACACATGACTAGCTTGAGGATCTTAAGATTTCACGGCCCAGGAAATATGATGAAAACCAATCCATGCCGCCAGTGACCGTTCGAGCCCGGGGGATAGCCCGGCAGGGAAATGGGCTTGTTTGGTCTTCTTAACGGTAAATCCGGCGCGGCGAAGCATCGCTTTGATCCGGGCAGGTGTATAGATATTGGCGATCTCGCAATCCGGCCCGTCGGTACAATGATGCGGCCATTCCGACCAGGAAAAGTAAGACCAGCCTTTTTCCCGGAAGTTGGCCAAATGCTCCCTCCAGGGAGAGCCCGGCTTACCGCCTATCTGCGACATGCATAAGGCCCACAAAAACCGTATCCTGAAATAGGTCTGTATCCTGATCCAGTAATTGAAAGAATGCTTGCAATACAACATCACGATAAATTGCCCGCCGGGCCTTAATACACGGTAGACCTCGTCAAATGTCTTTTCAATATTCGAGGTGTGATGCAAAACGCCATGAGAATAAACGATATCGAAACTATCATCGGGTAATTCCAGTGCTTCGGCATTTCCCTTCCGGGTTTGTCCGGGTAACCCCAATACTTCCAGGTGCTTTTGAGTGGCGATGACGGCTTCGTCAGTCAGGTCGATGCCCGTATAGCTGCGGGCATGTTCCGCCCAGCGGGTACCATCCGCGCCCACGCCAAGACCTATTTCCAGCACATCTTTATCCACAGCTCCCTTCCAGTCGATATAGGTATCCAGGTGGTGGGTTTTGGTATACCGGAAGTTGCGGTATTGGCTGAAAAATTCTTCGGAAGGATAGCGGGCGGTGATGAAGTGTTGACCACAAAGATTGTCGTTCCAGAAATTTTCAACTTGTTCTAAACTTTTCATGAATGCGTTGCAGGCTCAGATGAGCTGTTCAAAGGTTTGCTTCAGGTTTTTCACCAGCTTCTCTTCGGTAAAATGTTGATGATAATGGTCCAGACTGGCCTGTCCCATCTTTTTCCTTAATTGATCGTTCTGCAAAAGTAACTGAACTTTTTCCATAATTTGACCCGGGCTGTTTGAAGGTACGATAAAGCCATTTACACCATCCAGAACCGATTCGATAATAGCCCCCTGGTCGGTCGATATGATAGGCAATCCGGCGGCCAGGGCTTCAACAATAACCCAGGGATGTCCTTCCGGTGCATTAGGGGTGAACAGGAAGATATCTGCGGCTGCAAAAAATTGCCACTTGGCCGCCCCGGACTGGGAAGGATGAAAGTTGACCGGCAAGCTATTCTCTTTCACCAGCCGCCGGCATTTGGCCTCAAAATCCGGTTCATACCATGATCCGACCGCATCCAACTGGAAATTACCGGCCGGCAGCAATAAACGGCAGGCATTCAAGACATCCTCGATGCCCTTGGCTTTTAATAAATTCGCAAAATACAGTAAACGAACCGGCTGATGGGAACGATCGACTGGCGGAATTTCATAATCACCCCCATTAGGCACTACATAGATCCGGTCGGACGGGTAATAATCCTCGAATAAATATTTAAGGTTATGACCCAAGACGATGATCCCCTGGGTGAGGGATAGGGTTTTGCCCACGAACAAACGGGTCATCCCGGAACTTTGGTTGATCCAATTCCGGAAATTACTACCCCTCAATTGCAACAAAACTTTTCTGAAAAAGAGCTTGGCCAACAGAATGAACAGGGCATCTTTCAGGAAGCCCATGGTCGTTTGGCTGATAGGGATCAATACAAGATCCGGCCGGTAGCGCATCAATTTGACTTTGAACCGGATATATAACCCAAGATTCCGCCAAAGTTTATTGATCCTGAACCTGCCCAGCGATTCGATATGAAAGCTCGCCTTGGTATCTACATGGATCAATTGAAAATGATCGGATAAGGCGGAATTCAGAATAATTTGTGTGGCAATAGCAGGCCCCATATAAGGAGGTGGCAATTTGCCCAGGATCATGATCTTCTTTTTTTTCACCGGCTGTGGAAGCGGATATCTTATGGGTGTAGTCAGGCGGAAATGATCTTCCTTTGCGGCAAGCCCATATAGGCAAAAATAGCAAAAACAACATATAGCATATTGGCATACATGGTTGGCGTAAGCGTAACGGAATAGATCACAACGATCAACAAAGCTCCATAGCCTAAAAACCGGTCATGTTGCCATAGATACCTGATCTTCCGGTAAAGATTATACAGAATGGCTAAATAACTTGCCAAACCCACAATACCCGTTAACAGGAGTATCCGGATAAAATCATTGTGGGCAGAGATGGCCAATCCGAAATAAGGGCCCTTGAGCCGTAAAGGGAGGCCTAAGAGGATGGCGGCTACCGGATTATCGCCATAGTCTTCAAAAATATATTGCCACCGGCCCACCCGTCCATGTAATAAGAAACGTTCGGCACGGTCGCCTTCATAAACGGCCAGATCCGTTTCGATCAAAGGATTCACCCGCTTGGTAACCGACTCCCCTGCACCAAAGGAATACAAGACCAATCCTCCTGCCATTAAAAAGAAGAGGATGCCGACTTGCTTTCTTTGAAGCAGGAAGAGGAAAAACAAACCGAAGAGGGCTAAGAAAACAACAAATGTCGCCACATGATTGATCTTAAATAACATCAATACCCCTAAAATAAAGACCAGCAGGATATTCCTGTTTTTTTGGAGGAAGGATTTATTTTTTCCGGGGTGAAAATAATAATATCCGCAGACCAGCAAACCAAAGGTCAGATAAGTGGCATAATTCATCACATCCGCAAAATTTCCCATGATCCGTTCCTGGCCCCGGCTGTATTCGATCCGGATGGGATTGATGATCAACTCATATAAAAACAAGACGGATACCAGGATGCAGGAATATAAAAACGTAAATAATATACCGTCCAGGTCCTCCTTCGACCGAATAAAGGCCCGCAAATAAAAGTAGAGGTAGACAGGCAGGGTTAATTTAAACAATAATTCCAGGGTCCGTAATGACTCAGGGTCTTCCACTAATAAAAAAATAACGGAGAGAATGATCAGGATACTCCAGAACTTGAAATAGATATCCAGGGAGGAAGCGATGGGTCTTTTCAACCTCGATAAACTGAAAATTGCCAGAAAAGGCGTTAATACGCCCACAATGTAAAGCGGCGACAAAAAAGGTGAGATCTCTTTGAGAAAATAAAAATTATCGATCGCCGGCCGCAGCAATACAAGAACGACAAACCACCTCAGCGACCAGGGTAAATGATAAAACCAATGTTTCCAGGCCTTAAATGTCATCGGACTACTTTTATGGTGGTCGACTTTCGAACCATATGGCGCTTAGGGGTCTGCTTAACAAACCGGCAATGGCAAAACAATGTATTCCTTGTTATGATTTCTTCCATAAGACAATCAGGATATTTCCGTCCATTTTATTCCATATCCTACCGATGGTGCGGATGATCAGTTGATCGATGGTTACAAATGCAAAATGAAAAAAAGCATTGTTCAGCCCGATAAAACGATCGGAAAAATTGATCAGCCAGTTCCTGACCGGTGAGTATTCTATATGTTTATGGACGATCGTTCCTTTCTTTTCCAACATGGCGATGGCGGCTTTTTCATCGACAAATTCATTGTGTTCGCTTTGCTCCAACTGGTATTTCTTGAAAAAACGCATGCCGGCCAGAAAGGCGCCTCTCCTGTTGGTCGAATCATGGGTTCCCAAATATCCGCCCGGCTTGAGAAAATCGATGTGGCGCTCGAGGGCGTTGATATTATCCGGCAAATGATGTAACAAGGCAAATTCAAAGATCACATCAAATGCTTGTTCCCGGAATGGAAGCTGAGTGGCATCGCATTGAATGAAATAACCGGTCGGATGAAGCTGCCGGGCCAGCAGCAAGCCATTATAGGATAGCTCCGTAACAAATAAATGATAATGATACTTTTCGGGATTCAGGATATAATAGAGCGTTGCACTATTACCGGCGCCTACCTCCAAAACAAATTTACCTTCGATCTCATGCCTGATAGGGTCGGTCAGGTGCTTTTTCCTGACTTCGAAACGATTGTAT
This sequence comes from Chitinophagales bacterium, assembly GCA_028278085.1. Lineage (GTDB taxonomy): Bacteria > Bacteroidota > Bacteroidia > Chitinophagales > JANQFB01 > JANQFB01. The sequence continues at coordinate 12,239 of JANQFB010000276.1, read as the reverse complement.
TCATAGGCATGCCTGCGATTACGACTGATTTGCCGGCCATATTTCTTATGATCCCAAAATTCTTTTTCCGCGATTTTCCAGGTTTCATCTGTCCCCTTTTTCGCCTGTTGAAGGATGACTTCTTTTCTGGCCCTGGCAGCCGCCGGAAGAGATGTCTCGTAATGATCCAGGAGTTTAATTTCCCGGTCGGCGTCGGCCAATTCGGGAGCCAGGAGACTCAATATTTGATTTTGATAGGAATACAAAGCCTGACAACCTTTACACACAATAGCCCCGCATTCCCGGAACTCCCCTTCATCGGGAAGATCGAACACATCAAACGCCGATTCCTCGCAGGAAGGGCAGCTAATAACCTCGAACAGTTCTTTTTTTAGCATGGTTGCTTTTTATTGCCTGTCTCTAAAATCGATTTCAGAAAACTTCTTTTGCGGGTTGGTTAAAACATTTTACTGGTTTGATAATGGCTCTATATTGACTTTTTTGATTGTTTTATCTTTTTCTGCACACTTTCCCTTAATTCTTTTACACCCGGCAATTCACCCTTTAAATTAGGAGGAAGTTTTTTCTTGTAAGAGTATTCTGCTACGCCAATAGGGTTTTGGATTCCACTTAATGCATACTCTACTTCCACATGATCTTTTTCTGCACACAGAATTATGCCGATTGAAGGATTTTCATGTGGCATACGAGTTTCTTTATTGAGCAAATTGAGATAGAAATTCATCTTTCCTGCAAATTCCGGTTCAAACTCACCCATTTTCAGATCAATGGCAACCAGACATTGCAGCTTTCGGTGGAAAAATAGCAGATCAACATAATACTCTTTATCGTTGAGGGAAAGCTTGTATTGATTGCCGATGTAGGTAAAGCCATAGCCCAACTCCAATATGAAGTCCCTGATATGGACAATAATCTTGTTTTCGAGTTGTCTTTCAAGTATGGGCTCCTCAACGGTCAGAAAGTCAAGCGTATATTTACTTTTTAGTATTTCATTGGCTTGTTCGGAGAGATGTATGGGCAGTGTTTCTTTGAAATTATGTTTTTTAGGTGTTTTTAGTTGCCTCTCATAGGTATTGGCCTTTAACATATTGAGCAACGTTTTACGACTCCAAGCAGCTTCTTTTGTTTGTTCAAGGTAAAACCGGCGTTCCTGATCGTCTTTAGTCTTGGAGAGCAATAATATGTTTTGCCCCCAGGGAACCTGGAAAGCCAGCGCCCTTAGTTCCTCATTGTTTGCATATTCCATGTAAAATTGTCTCATATACCATAAATACCTGCTTTAAAAGCTTTCTGCTTTTCCCAATGTTTTATCCGTTTTCAGATCGGACGCCAGTTGTTCAACTACTGCTTTACCCCAACCTTCCTCCTGCTGTTTTCTGACAATCATTCCTCCTATGGCATAATATAGCTGCATGATAGTAATACTTACTTCTTGTGCAGCTTTTATCTTGTGCCGCATGATCTCTTGCAACACATCATTCAATAACTGCCGGTAAGCATTAGTTAAAACTATATTCTTATTCATTATTTGAACCGTTCCTCAATTATGAAACAGGTGTTTCAGATTTACTTTTTTAGAAAACTGAAACAGGTGTTTCAGTTTTTGTTTGAAATAAACAGCCATAATAAAAATGCAGCATCTCTGCTAAAACGCTGTAAATGCCTGGATAAAAGCCGCGGCGCTGTTTTTCAGATTCACTTCATCTCTCATCAATTCACGGGCTTTTTGGCCCATTTGGCCGGCTTCTCCCGGGTGGTCCAGCAACCAGTTGATCTTTTCCACGACCAAAGGAATATCGTTGAAATCAACCGCAAAACCCGTTTCTCCCTCCCGGATCAGATCGTGGGTGGCGCCGGCGTGAATAGAAGCAATACAAGGGAGTCCGGCTGCCATGGCCTCATTCAGCACCAAACCCCATATGTCGTAATTCGTCGGAAACAAAAAACAACTGCTCACCGACAAATATTCGGGCAGCTTTTCTTTTTGAATAAACCCGTGAAACTTTACAAAATTACCAATTTGTTCCTGCTTAACGTAGGTTTCCAAATGCTCTAATTCCGGTCCGTCTCCCAATACGTCAAGGATAAAATCATGCCGCTGCTCCGAAAGGGCTTTGATAACTTTTAATAACTGACGCGGATTCTTCCGTTCCGTCAGATAGCCGATATAGATAAGCCGGTAGGGAGGTTTACGGACGGGTAACTGCTTTCGCAGTAAGTCTGTTTGTTCCCTGAAAAAAGTCGTATCGACCGTATTGATACCGATAACCACCTTCTCCGGCTTGGCGCCCAATCGGATAAAATAATCTTTCGCCAGGCTGCCATAAGCCACACAACCCGCAGCCCTTTTCATCAGCAGCTTACGCTGGATCTTCCTTAAAAAGCTGTCTTTACGGCCTTCCATTTCCCAACTGCCGCCGTAAAGGATGTATCGGGTTTTCCGGATCCAGGAACGGAACCACAATTTCATGGTTCCCTGCGAAAAACCCACGATCAACACCTTATCCGGTCGCTCCATGCGGATAACTTTGATCAAACCCGGATAGGAGAGCATTACATTCTCGGCATCTCCAGAACCTACCGTCCCATCATTTAGGATCATATAATCGAAATGGCACTCCTCCATATCCATGGCAAATTTCCTCCGGCTATGCGAACGGGCACCGAAAATGACTTTAAACCGGATATCCAGGGCAGACAATTGTACATGTATCTCGTTGAGCAAGGCGACCCGGTATGGATTCGGTATATTGGTAATGATAAAGACTTTCTCAGGCCTGGTGTGCATGATTTGTGTTAATTCTGACGTAATTTTATGTCAGATCTGACTCAATTTGACATTTAACGTTTTTTCCACATTCTCTTGTACTTCCTGATCACCGGGTAAACGGTTTTAAATACCCATGGATAATTGTGGTATAATTTCATTCTCCCGGAAGCATGTAAGCGTTCATATTCCCTGGCTTTACGGGCCGCCTCAGACTTGATCGCCTGATCCGTATGAGTGGCACCTTCAAATATGGATAGCAATTCAGGGGCATGACTTGTCCAATTCAGATGATCTACGGCATGTTTTCTGGCCCGCTCCTTAAACCCGGGGATCTTCTCCGGCTGATCCACAAAGCGTTGCATACACCGGGTGAGATCGTCAAGGTCCACCTCACATTTATCCCAAAAATAATTATCGGACCGCGGGAAGAAACGGTCAACTTTTACCAGGGCCCCCACATCCTCGTTGACAAATTCATTCATCGGTCCGTTGTCGGTGGTAATAACCGGCAAACCACAGGCCAGCGCTTCGGCAATCGTGAGGCCTATGCCATCCAGCCGCGAGGGATAAACATAAACATCACCCAAATGATATAAGCCGGGCGCTTCCACGGTTCCCTGGTGATAGATCATTTTCCCCTGTCCTGTCAACCGGCTGATAAGGTTCTCGTGACCGGGAATTTTTTTGGGCATATTATCCTGGGCATGAACGATCAGGCGGCCATTACCGGTTAATCGGTCGAAGGCACGGATCAGTAGATCGGTACCTTTCCTTTCCGGGCTGAAACCGCTGGAATGAAAAAAGGTAACGCCCGGGCCATGAACCAGCTCTTTGGTGGCCGGTTGAAAAAGATCGACATCCGTACCCCAAGGTATATAATACGGTTGAGGGTGATCGGGGAAAGCACTGAAATGCCTGCGGGTATTGCAGATGAGAAAATCGAAATTATCAAACAGGGGTACGGTTTCTTTGGTATAATAGTCGATATAGGAACCCGTTTTCACCCCCATTTCCTGGCAAAGCAAAACCGGTGCCCACCAGATCTGTTCATTAAAAAATACGGTATCCAGCTTGTTGGCAGAGATCCAATTTTTAAAATCCTTCAAATCGATAGCAGAGGTTACCGGAATGGGCGACATTTTTCCCCAGGTAACCTGCTTATCATTGTATTTCCGGTCGCCTTTGGCATACAAGCCTCCCCGGGCATAAATAAAAACACGGTGCTTGGGTTCCAGCACTTCCCGGTATTGCCGGGATACATAAGCGGCTCCACGTTCGTGCCAGGTCGTTACAATGCCGATATTCATGTGCGTTTGCTGATCAATTTGGCAGGCGTTCCGAAATAAATGCCCTTTTCAATCAGGCGGGTGTGTTTTGTAATAACCGAATGTGCACCGATAACCGCTCCATCCGGGACCCGGGCCCCATGAAAAATGGCACATCCGCGACCAATGCCTACATCATCGCCGATCCTTACCGCCTCGGACAGAATGCGTTGGCCGTCAATGTATGCATCTGCTTTCATTTCATGGTAACTGTCACGAACACTGACAAATTCCGCCAAACCGGAATGATTACCGATGTAGATCTCTTTCGAAGCGCTGAGCAGGATATTTTGGGTGAGGTTGACATGATCTTTCAGAATGATCTTTCCTTCACCGAGCATTTGAAAAGTGATATGATGCCCCAGGCGGACATTGTCACCGATCGTGATATTTGCGCGGGGTACCGTCCGGAAAGTTGGGAACGATCGTACTTTCAGGTTTTTCCCAACCTTACAGCCATGGAGGATCAAATAGATCTTCAACAAAAGTCCTTTGAGCTTAAAATACTTGCTTTTCAGTGCAGTTTCGAGCTTATAAAGCATGGGATCGATCAATCGTTGGTTCGCCGGTTGAGGTATCCGGACGGGCTACATAAATTTTCGCATTTGATAGAGCTCTTTCTTATAGTCGAGCGATTCCCAAAATGCCAGGCCAGGGTCATTTTGATGGAACACATGCAATTCAAAGGACCTGGCTTTCCTGGATCTGAACCATTCTTCCAGCCGGCCGATCAATTCCCGTCCGATCCCCTGCTGCTTGAACTCCGGCAATACATAGATCGCGTTAATATGGCCCACAACATGCCCGCCGACATATTCCGGTAACATTTTCAATGAACCCCAGGCAAATCCTATGACTTGCTCACTCATAGCAGCTACATAGATCTGCGAAAAACGGCCCAGGGTCTTTTCAATACCGCGCCGCCAGATCTGTTCGCCATTCTCTGCCAGCGGCATCAGCGAGCCCTGACTGTCGGATAGGTCGTATAATTTCCGGAACAGCTCCGCCACTTCATCCAATCGATGATCACCGGGAGCCAATAGCTGGATCTGGTAATTCGCCATGGTGCTTAACCCTGTGCTGCGCATCTTGAAAAACCACCCAAGGTGGTAAATTCACCGGGGTCATAATTTTCGAAATTGACCGATACATTGAATTGATGCTCCACATCTGTCATCAATTCCACGAATTCTATCGAATCGAAAACACCGGATTCGGTCAGGCTGAATTCGTCATTGATCGCTTCATCCGTAAGCCCAAAGCGTTCCAGCCGCTTTTTAACTTTGGTGGTAATAAATTCCCTGATCTCTTGTTCGAGTTCCGTCATATTCCTTCCTCCAATTGTTGGGTCAATAATTTGCGGTCATACTTCCCGTTGACATTTAGCGGCAGTTCTTCCAGGAAAAATATCCTTTTAGGTACCATATAATCGGGAAGCTTTTCCTGGCAATAAGTCAATATTTCTGATTCGCGATCTCCCGGCACCCCGGAAATATAAGCCACAATGCCATCGGCTATGCCTTCTTTCACAGGCCAGGGTACCGCCATAACGGCATCCGATCGTGTGGCCTGCCGCAATACCCATTCGATCTCCTGCAATTCCACGCGGAATCCCCGGATCTTAACCTGCTGGTCTACGCGGCCTAAAAAATACAGGCATCCGGCATCATCTTCCTGGACCACATCTCCTGTTTTAAACCATATCCGTTCCCCTTGGCCAGGGATCGCAATATATTGTTCCCTGGTTTTTTCCGGATCCTTCCAATAGCCCCGGGTGATCTGCGGCCCGGACAGGCACAACTCTCCGGAAATACCCGGTTCGACAGGCTTCATGTCTTCATTGACAATACAATACCGGTGGTTGTAGAACACCTGCCCGATGGGCACAATATTATTCTTGCTTTCCGAATTTTCCGGATCCCAACGGTAATGGGTATTCACAATGGTCGTTTCAGTGAGCCCGTATAAATTTTCTATAATCGAGTTCGGTGCGGCCAGTTGCCATTGCCGGGTTATGGAAACCGGCAAGGGCTCGGCACAAAAAAAACTGTACCGTAAGTCGGGGAAAGCACCGGGTTTCAGGAGTTTCAATTTAGCGGTAAAAATAGGTACCGATGGCGCTGAAGACCATACCGTCAATTCTTTATCCTTTATGAATTTGGCCGGAGCCATAACGCTTGCCGGCGGAACCACACACAAACAGGCGCCCGATTGCCAGCAGACAAACATATCCCATACACTGGGATCGAAAGTTAGGTCATAGGCCTGCGAAAACCGGTCATCCGGTGTAAAATCATAGCGCCGGCAAATGTAAGCAACAAAGGAACGGAGATTATCATGGGGTACCGGGATACCTTTAGGCGCTCCGGTCGATCCGGACGTAAACAGCAAATAGGCGGTCGAACGGGGATCAACTTCAGGCGTTGCCGGGAGTTTTTCAGGCGTTGTAAGATCTCCGGCTATAATCAGGGTGTACTGACCCGGTATGGCCGGCAGATCATCAGGATCCTCAACCTCTGGTAAAAGAAGGGTAACCGGTTGGTCGAGGGCTTCGAGGAATTCCGGTAAATAAGGCAGGCATTCCCGGCCTACGATCAGCATTTTACAGCCCGATTGCCGGTACATATTGGTCGATCGTTCCTTGGGGAATTTGGGATTCAGCGGCACATATCCTTTTCCTGCCATCAGGATCCCTGCAATCGCCGCATATGCCGTTATACTCCGGTTGGCCAAAAATGCCACAAGATCATGTTGAAAGGGTTGTTCGCCGATGGCCCCGGCAAGACCGGCTGCTTTAAGGGCTAATTGCCGGTATGTATATCGCTGATCCTCAACGTCAAGGGCCGGACGATCCGGATAGCTGGCTGCAGCCTGTAGAAATCCCTCGATCACCGCTTTTGATAATGGATGAGTCTGGTCAGTATTCATCAGGATTTCAGGGAGGCTTTAATCCCAAATTTACTTAAAAAGTTATTAATCAAAGGCTTTTCCTCATCCATCAGGATCCACCGGTAGTATATGCCAAACACGATAATATAGTTGAAAATAACAACCCCGATAATGGGCAGCCAATACGGCAGGGATATATCGATCCGCAACAACAAGTAATTAAGAAGAGCGGTAAACAGGAACAGCAGGAATAGCCATATGGCCTGTTGCCTGGCATAAGGGACAATCCCATACAATCGTTTGATAACGATCGTTCGCAGCGTACTCACCGTGATCAGGGAGAACAAGGTAGCCAGGGCAGCGCCAAAGGCTCCGTATTTGGGAATGAGCACCAGGTTTAAAACGACATTCAAAACAAGGCCAATAATGGAAAAGGCCAGGATCAGTCTTTTTTTCCCGCTCATTACGATGATGATCCCATTTAAGCCGAATATCAATTCTGATAACCGGCCAAAGACCAGTGTCAATAAGGTAGGTCCGGATGCTTTGAACTCGCTTCCAAAAAAGGATAAATAATTTTCCGGCAAAAATAACAGGGATATCAGGTAGGGCATGGTCAGCACCAAACCCCACCGGGTGGTGATATGGTAGAGATTACTGAGGCCTTTCATATCATTGGCCTCGAATTTTTCCACGACCATTGTCTTGAAGATCAGCGCCAGGGAAGCACCAAAAAATCCAACGGTAGAACTGATCTTATTCGAAACAGCATAGAAAGAGATCGGCGTGGATCCGCTGAAATATCCCAACATTACCTTGTCGACCTCTCGCAATACCACACTGGATAAGGTAACGAACAAAAATGTAGCCGACAACTTCAACAAAGGATTGACCTGGCTAAAGTCGCTTTGGGCGGTTACAATTTTAAAGTAGGAGCGCCTCATGCCCCAGAAATAAACAAGAAATACGATTCCCAGGGAGGTCAAATGAGCTACGAAAAGACTATCCAGGTCTTCGAAAAAGAAAAAGGAGAAGATCAGGAATGCAATTAATATCCAGGCTTTCCGGACCACCTTCGAAATGGAAAGCAATTTGATATTCTTAAAAGCAGTGATCAATGAATCATTTATCGCAACAAGTGCCGTCAGCAATAAAAAGGCAAAGCCATACAAAAAATAATGGGAAGTTTTGGCGCCTGGCAGATAATTTACCAGCACAATATCTTTCAGCAAATATACAGCGGTAGCAAAAACCAGGTAAAGCGCCAGGCATATGCCGACTGCCAGGATTATGTTTCCCTTCAGTTTATGGTATTCCCGGTTAAAAATGTTTTTGGTGGCATAGATATGCAAACTACGCTCAAAGGCAAATTGAACGAATACAGCGATCACCGTAAATAAAGAGATGATGCCTACATAGATGCCATATTGTTCCGCTCCCAGGATCCGGGCGTAAAAAATATTAGCGATCAAGGCAAAGAAATACAGGAAGAGATTACCGAGAAAACCCCAGGACGATTGGGTGGCGACGGTTCTGATATCTTTGGTGGCGGTTTCGCCGGAATTTTCACCAGGCATTATTTTGCGGTTGCTGTTTTTGAGGCTTGTTCCCAATCCTGGAAAAAATCTTTCTTGTCGACTATGGTATCCACGATGTGGTCGAGGTTGGGATCGTTTAAGATCCTGCCAATGCCTGCCCTGGTAGGTGGTTTGATCCGGATGTTTTCATAGCTGAATTCCAGGGGGATCTCATTGATGTGAAAATAGAAATAGATATACTTGAGTAATGTCTGACGATGTTTTTGTTGTAAGGCCAATATTGATCCGGGTTGGGAAATGGCCTTAAAGTAGTCCTCTTTAGCCGCACATTGCGTGCTGAAGGGCATATGATAATAAGGGGCTGTACCGCCCATCAACACCGGTATATCGGCATACATCATCTCCAGGCCAATGGTGCCGTTGTAGATCAGGCCCATGGTGAGGAATTCGAACAGACTGTAACTCTTGATATCGGCATCATTGGGGATAAAGAAAACATTATCGAAGTTATCGGCCGGATGCCCGAACCTCCTTTCGATGATATCTTTTGTCCCTACCCTTGCCGGCATAACTTCGGCTTCACCGGGATGGGCCCGGATGATCAGGAATTTATCCGGTTGTTTGACAAAAAATGCAATCGTTTCCAGGATCCACTCCGACCAGTTGTCGAACAAATGATCCGAATCCGTATTGCTGGCATCCCACAATACGTTGGTGAACATCGCATAAACATTACGGCCCTGAATTTTGCCTTTTATTTGCTCCAGCAGGCTGTCTTCCCGTTTGCCTACTTTCATTTTTTTCAGGTCGCTGGCCAGCCCTTTGGTCCGGTCACCCATGAGGCGGCCGGCAAATTCTGCTGCCATAGTATCCTCGATCTGAGCCATTTTTGCCGCTAAGAAGCCATCATCATTCCAATTGGATACCAGGCCTTGCTGGGTCAAAACAAAACCACCCGGCTTATAATGCCCGAAATCATATACCACCACTTTCTTTTGCCGGTTCTTAAAGTATTTGTAAAAAGGGCCGTAGGTGGAATAAATGCCGTGAGAGGTGAATATATAGGTAGGATCCAGCATATGGTCCACCTTTTCTGCCAGCAATACACTGATCACGGCGTTTTCGGTATAGGATCGGAAGAATTCGCTGTGGTCGGGTTCTGCCTGCCAAAAGCCCGGCGCTGTTTTATAAAAGCGAACCAGGGAGGCATCGATATAAGGGTAAAGGTCGATATCTTGAAAAACATATGCTTCCGATTGTATCAGGCCGGCGGCAATTTGCTTGGCTTTTTCAAGGGTTGCCGGATCGAGGAAGCGGGAATACTTCAGGATAAAGGGATTATTCCGGGTATGAAATTCGGCATATTTGCCTTTCAGATCGAGATCGAAATCCTTGAAGGTATCGGTAATGGAGATCTCTTCATACTTGGTAAATTTCCGGTCGTTCAATAACAAGTATGCCCTGCATCCGACCTGGCTAAGCTTGGTGGTGATCAGGCTTTCAAACAGGAATGCCAGTGGAGGCATAACACATGGCGTATTGATCACAGCCACCGGCGCTTCCCCGTTGTGCGCCACATAGGCCTCCTCGAAATATCTCAGGATCTTATGATACCGGAAGGTGAAATCACGGAGAAACTTAACATTATTGTAATTCCTGGTAATCCACCGGTTCCTGGCTAATAGTTTCTTGATCATATATGCTTATATCGTAGAAAATCCCTGAAAGCAAATCAAGCAGTTGCTGATCGCAAGTTTGGCTTCAAACAGTTTGTTCGGATGAATTGGCTATTCTGTTAATATGGCAGGGCAGATATTTGATGTAAAATTAATCAAACCGGCGTGCATTTTAACCCCTAAATTTTAACCGGCCGCCAAATTAATAAAATATCCTGAAGGATCGGATTGACCCCAAGGAGCGGACCCGATTCATACAGGATCTCCAGCAAACCCTCCTGTTGTGCCTGGTGGACGACTTCCCGGAGATTCCGGTTATAGTCGTTTGCCCGTAAATATTTGGCCAGCACCGGGCCCATGGGATGCTCCCTTTCATTGACCGGCAACTGGGGTTCCAAATGTATCACCGCTGCTGGTTTATAGCGGATGAGCTTCCTGATCAGGCTTTCGCGGATAAGAGGGATATACATTAAAGCATTGCTGGTATAGATCAGGGCGCCAGGAGGGATAAAAGGTTGTTGATCATCTTCCGCCACCAGGTCGTAGGGATAGGCTTTCGATGGGAGCTGCGCTTTTTCAGCCAGCAGATTGGACAACTCCGCTCCGGAAACCGACAGCTCACCGCCCAGGAAAGTAACGTTATTAAAAACCGGTCGGCCCACCAGGTCCAATAACATCGCTCCATAGCCGCAGCCCAATTCCACAATATGATCTACCGGCAAAAAGATGGCTGCGAGCCTGCTGAGCAGATCGGCCCGGATCCCGGTCATGATCTTCTCAGAGGTCAGGAAGAACCGACCGTTCCAAAAGCAAGCCATAGGCTCCTCACTCCCCTGGTATTGGTCTCGTAAGGCCTCAAAATTGATCTCCGGGTTATCCCGGTACCGCTGCAGCAATGGCGCCCATTTGTCGGTTTCATATTCCTTAAGTACCGATGCCTTGGTTTTTTTTCGCTGCTCAGGCTCCTCCGGGCCGAACCACCGGGCAAGACCGGGAGAATTAGCGATCAGGCCTTCCCGGTCCAGCGAAGGAAATTGCGCCAACCGCTGATCCAGGTCGCTTAGAATAGGCAGGATGCCGGCGCTTACATGGCTGCTCTCCATATTTTCAAGGGCTTTTGCTTCCGCTTAATCGCCGGCCACTTTCCGGATAGCTTTAACAATATCTTCCATATCGGCCAGGGTGTGGGGATAGCGGATATGCTCGTTAGACACCAGTTCTTCAAAATGTAATTGTTCCACGTTCGGACAGGCGCCGGGCTCATAATTCGTTTGGATAGACTGATTTTCCGGAGCGTTGAAGGGATATCCATGCTTAAAAGCCAGCTTTTGCCGAAAAACCGGCAGCAGATAAAGCGGCTTGACATAACCCTGAAAAAACAGGATCCCTTCCGCATTGACCGCATCGATGAATGCTTTGCGGCTGATTCCGGCCTTTGAGGGTAAAAACCGGAAAGGAAGCTGGTAATAGGTGGCATGAGAATCCGGCTGATCCATCAATGCAATAAAATCATAGCTGCCCAATTCCTGCTTGAGAAAATCCACCAGTTCGAGCCTGATCCGGTTGAGCTCATCCAGTTTTTTCAATTGGACGATGCCGATAGCTGCCTGCAACTCGGTCAGGCGATAGTTAAATCCGATCATATTGGTGAGCTGTTCATACCCTGCCGGGCCAACCACTGACTCGGCGTGATTCCGGATGAGCTCCAGGCGATATTTCAGGTCGGTAGAATCGGTAACCACAACCGCCCCTTCCCCGGTTTGGATGGATTTATTCACGTTGAGACTGAATACACCTATATCACCGAAGGTACCGACATATCGATCGCGGTAAGTAGCCCCATGCGCCTGGGCGCAATCCTCGATAACCTTCAGCCCATGTTCCCTGGCAATGGCCATGATCTCATCCATTATTGCCGGCATCCCGAATTGGTGAACCACCATAATGGCCTTGGTACGCGAGGTGATCTTGTCCCGGATGGATGCCGGGTCCAGGCAACCGGTTTCCGGCAGCACATCCGCAAATATGGGGATGGCCCCGT
>JANQFB010000206.1 GCA_028278085.1 Chitinophagales bacterium | reverse complement strand
CCGCATACGGTGTTTTATGGGCGCCATAGCCGGAATGGTACTATTTTGAGGGTCGATACTGCCCATTTAACCGATCAAAACTACGTGGCTGTCGATCTGAATCCCTTTGCACAATTGCCTAATAATCCACCCGGAGATCCGTTTTTTTATTGTTCCTCCATTGCGGTTGATCCCAATGATGCCAATCATCTGGTCATCACTTACAGTAATTACGGGGTGGTCAGTGTTTGGGAAAGCCAGTATGCGATGACCGATTCCACGCAGTGGAAGGCCGTTGAAGGTAATTTGCCCGATCTACCGGTAAATTGGGCCATGCTCCATCCGGATCATCCGGAGGTTTGTTACCTCGCCACCGACCTTGGGGTATTCTATACCGACCGGCTGGATGGAGGAAATACCGTTTGGAAGCCTACTAACGGCGGTTTGGCCAATGTACGGGTGGAAATGCTAAGGATCAGGGAATCCGATCTCACCGTTGTGGCAGCCACTCACGGCCGGGGATTGTTTACCGGCCGCCTGGATCCGGATGGTCTGAACAATGCGATACAATGGGAGGAAAGAGGCCCTAATAATATCGGCGGAAGAACGCGCACGATCATGGTCGACCCCAATGATCCGTCAGGGAAAACAGTATGGGCGGCGGGGGTTTCCGGCGGATTGTGGAAAACGACCAATATTCACGCCGTAGGTATCGGGGACAATGCTTCCACCCCCCGTGAAGCCTACCGGTTTATGGCCTTTCCGAATCCTTTCTCCTCCATAGCTTCGATGTCCTTCCAACTCCCCGAAGCCGGACCGGTATCGGTCAATGTCTTCGACCTGGATGGCAAGCATTTGACAACGCTGGTCCAGGGTAATTATCCCCGGGGGAAACACACCATCCGCTGGTCACCCGATGCTTCACTTCCCACCGGCATTTATATGGCTGTTGCCAGCTTCTCCGGTAACAATATCACCCGGAAGCTGTTATATTTGCGATAGCCGGCCATAATGGATCCGGCTGAAAATCCTGCGCTGATGGACCTGAACAATAAAACCATAGTCGTAACCGGCGCCAGCAGGGGTATCGGCAAAGCCCTTGCACAGCAGCTACTGGAACGCGGTAGCCGCGTGGCCGCCTGGTCGAGAACGAACCCCGAGATCGATCACCCGGATCTCCGTCATTTTCCGACCGACATTAAAGATATGGACCAGGTATCGGCAGCGATGCAAGCTACCCAAGAACATTTCGGCATGGCGGTGCATGCCCTGGTCAACAATGCCGGCCTGGGTATTTTCAAAGCAATGGACGCCTTGAGCACTGAGGAGTGGCAGGCAATGTTCGATGTCAATGTGCTCGGCCTGTTCCATGCCACCCGTGCTGTTATCCCGGCGATGAAGCAACAGGAAGGCGGCCATATCATCAACATCAGCTCCACCGCAGGGTTAAACGGGATCGAAGAGGCTTCAGCCTATTGTGGTACCAAATTCGCTGTCCGCGGGATCAGCGAGGTGATGTACAAAGAACTCAAGCGTTTTGGGATCAAAGTCAGTTGTATCTATCCGGGTGCGGTCAATACGGATTTTTTCGATCATTATCCCGGGATTACCGCCAATGAAACGATGATGAGCGCCGATGAGGTAGCCGGAACCATCATCCATCTGTTGGAGACCTCCGACAATTACGTACCCTTAAATGTAGAAATGAGGCCATTGCGGCCCCGCTATCGCTGAGGGCATTGATCATAAGATCCGTTTCAGCCCGATAGCATTGAGCGAAGCCCTGCTGCATCCGTGATCCAAAGGTATTTTCGATTACCGCTATAAATTGTAAATTTGTTAAAAATATCGATCCATGAGTATCATTCAATATAGGGAAGCTTTAAGGGATGCACTGGCCGAAGAAATGAGACAGGATGACAGGATCCTCCTGATGGGCGAAGAAGTTGCGGAATACCAGGGAGCCTACAAGGTCAGCCAGGGTTTGCTGGAGGAATTCGGCGCCAAACGCGTGATAGATACCCCGATTGCGGAGCTGGGATTTGCCGGTATTGCCGTTGGAGCTGCTATGAACGGCTTGCGGCCCATCGTTGAATTCATGACCTTCAATTTTGCTGTCCTGGCACTCGACCAGGTCATCAATCATGCGGCTAAAATGTTGACCATGAGCGGCGGACAATTCTCCGTACCGGTGGTATTCCGGGGGCCTTCCGGTTCGGCCGGGCAATTAGGGGCCACCCATTCCCAAACCTTTGAAAGCTGGTATGCCAATGCGCCGGGGCTCAAGGTGATATCTCCTTCCAATCCTCATGATGCCAAAGGATTGCTTAAATCTGCCATCAGGGATGATGATCCGGTTATCTTCATGGAATCCGAGATGATGTATGGTGATAAAGGGGAGGTCCCGGATGAGGAATATTTGCTACCGATCGGGAAAGCCGCCGTTAAGCGGGAAGGGAATGACGTTACCCTGGTCGGCTTCAATAAAATGATGAAAGTCGTTCACGAGGCTGCGGATGAACTGGCCAAAGACGGGATCGGTGCTGAGGTGATCGATCTTATGACCATCCGGCCATTGGACTATGAAACTATTATCCGGTCGATCAAAAAAACCAATCGCCTGGTCGTTGTCGAGGAATCGTGGCCCCTGGGCGCCATAGCCTCGGAAATTGCCTATAAAGTACAACAGGAAGCCTTTGACTACCTGGATGCCCCTGTCCGGAGAATAACCGGCGCCGATGTGCCGATGTCGTATGCCGGGAACCTGGTTGAAGCATTTTTACCCAGTACCAAAAAGGTCATTCAGGCTGTTAAAAATGTGATGTACGTGGCCTGAACCTGATGTAGACGCTAACCCTAAACTACCAGTTTGCAATAAATAGTATTAATAAACCTAATGAAATAAGCCACCTGTTAAGACTATATGCTAAATTCCTAATTAATTCGATACAGTGAAATTTAAGCAAAGGTTTTATGGCTTATGGCTGATCCTCATCGGCTGCTATACCGCTACCGCACAACCTACATTACCCCCCGTTTACAATCATGCTCCCAAAGACTATGTGGGACTGGCGCAGAATTTCGACATGGTGGAGGACCCTCGTGGGGTCAAATATTTTGCCAATGGCGATGGTGTACTGGAATTCGACGGCCGAGGCTGGCGAAAGATCAGGACCACCGGGGAGCGCTATGTATTATCCCTGGATATCGACTCGTCCGGAACGGTGTTTGTCGGTGCCTGGGGAGAATTCGGGCTGCTACGGCCGGATAGCACCGGCAGTTTGGGTTTTGTATCGCTGTCGGATCAGTTACCCGATTCGCTGCAGGATTTTAATGCCGTTTGGAAAACACATGCCATTGGAGATAAGGTTTTTTTCAATGCTTTCGATTACCTTTTCCTGTATGAACACGATACTTTCCGGGTGATCCGGCCGCATTCGGTATTTTCCAAATCAGCCGTGTTGAATAAGCGCCTGGTTATCCACGATCATGATCTTGGATTTCTCCGGTTCGAGAAGGATAGCCTGCTTATGATGGACGGCGGCGATTTTTTTGCCCATAAAAATACGATTGCCAAGATACCCTTCCACCCTGACGGATCTTCGGCGGCGGACAGGCTGCTGGTATCCATCCAGGATGGGGATCTGGTGGTTTTTGATCCCGGAGCCACAGCGGGAGAAGAGATCATACCCTTTGAACCCGAATGTTGTCCTCGAATTGCCGAGGTAAAGGTTTATGGTGGTACACAGTTACGGAATGGTCATCTCGTTTTGGCGTCCTTAACTTCCGGTATGTGGGTATTTAGCCCTGAGGGGGCGTTGATCCGGCATACATCCAGGGAGCAAGGCTTGTTAAATGAGAAGGTAACCAATGCCAAAGAGGATGGGAGCGGTAATATCTGGCTGACCCTCGATAATGGGATCGGCATGGTTGCCCACCGGGATCCTGTGGAAATAGCGCGGGAAGGAAAAAACTTTACCGGCGCTGTTTTGGATATGATCCGGGTAGGGGGGTACCAATATATGGCTACTAACAACAGTGTATACCGGTTCCGGGATGAAATGAGCCGGGAAGGTACTTCGGTGATGGAAAAGGTTGCCGGTATCGATAACCAATCCTTCAAACTCCGATCGACTGGTCATGGGATACTGGTGGTGAGTAATGAGGGTGTTTTCCGGATCGATGGATTGCAGGCGAATAAGATCGACGGATTTGTCGGATGTACCTTTGCCGAACCCGGGACGGATCAGGATCTTATCATTGCCGGTGGTTTGGGCGGTTTGATAGTGCTGGAAGCGCGGTCGGGGCAGTGGGTCAGGAAAAAACTGGTCAGCGATCTGCCGGATGAGATCCTGAATATCCAGGAAGCGGATACGGCTATCTTCGGTGCAGCAAAACATTATTGGCTGGGCTTACGGTCCGAAAACCTGCTTTTGGTCAGCTTCAGGAATGATTACAACGACTATCACATCACGGCTTTCGACTCGAGCCATGGTTTGCCGGCCGGGGAGGTCAGGCCTTTCCGCCTGAACGGCCGGGTGGTTTTCGGAACCGATGTGGGTTTGTATCGATATAACCCTAGTGATGGTAAGATTGCAGGAACATTTGAACCGGATCCGACGCTCGGAGATGTTTTTGCCGATGGTTCCATGGATGTATTCCGCCTAACCACCGCGCCGGATGGGATGGTTTGGCTCAATGCCGGGGAGGGGAACGGTATCAATTTATGTATACCCCAAAAGGATGGGAGTTATCAGCGCCTGGTGCGCCCATTTGCTGCGATAGACATCGGACAGGTGAATACTTTTTTCCCGGATGTTGGCCCTGAAGGCCGTAATCACCACATTACGTGGATCGGGGGGGATGACGGCCTGGCCCGCTTTGATCACCAAAAAAACAAAGACATCGACCGGCCATATTCGACACTGATAAGAACCGTGAAAGCCGGACAGGATTCCTTGCTTTTCGGCGGGAGTTTCGGTTATCCGGCCGGTTTTAGCAGCGAACAAACGTCCTTCCCGGTATTAACCTATCATCAAAACGATATCAAATTCGAGTTCGCAGCCGCCTATTATGAAAAACCGGAGCAACTGGCCTTCAGCTATCAGTTGGTCGGCTATGATAAAAACTGGAGCAAGTGGGGGCCGGAGCGGAATGCCATCTATACGAATTTATCGGCAGGAGAATACCGGTTCCTGGCCAGATCCCGGAACGTATACGGAACCGAAAGCATTTCACAGCCTTATGTATTCTCGGTATTACCTCCCTGGTACCTGACCATTTGGGCCATCATCGGTTATGTGATCCTGGCCGGGGGAGCGTTTTACGGTGGCATCAAACTGAACGCCAAAAGGCTGGAACGAGAAAAGCAAGCTCTTGAAGTTATTGTCAGGCAACGGACCCGGGAAGTGGTGGAGCAAAAAGAAGTGATCGAAGAAAAGAACAAGTCGATCACTGCCAGCATCAATTATGCCCGCAGGATACAGGAGGCTATTTTACCCAGTGATGAAGAGATGGATCGTCATTTGCCCGAGCATTTCATCCTGAATATGCCGAGGGATATCGTTTCCGGCGATTTTTATTGGTTGAAAACCACCCAGGACGGCAAAATAGTGGTGGCGGCTGCGGATTGTACCGGGCATGGGGTTCCGGGCGCATTTATGTCGATGATCGGAGCAGCCACCCTGCGGCAGTCGGTGGTAGAAAAAGGAAAAAATACGGCTGCGGATATATTGGATGATCTGAACAAGGAAATTCAAGCGGTGCTGCAGCAAAATGAAGATCATCCCGCATCTGACAACTCCGGTGGATCGGATGAACAGACCGCCCGGTATCACCTGGCTTCCGATAGCTCTGTGAAAGACGGGATGGATATCGCCCTTTGTATCCTGGATAAAACCCAACAAAGCCTTAATTTTGCCGGTGCCTATAACCCCCTGTATTTTTTCAGGGATGGGGCCTTGCAGATCGTTAAAGGCGACCGCTTCCCGGTTGCCGGATTCTCCCTGAAAAAGAACCGGAGCTTCTCGAATCATCATTTTGATCTGCAGCCCGGCGATACCTTTTATATATTTTCAGATGGCTTTGCCGATCAGTTTGGCGGTCATGACAACAAAAAGTTTACCTATAAACGTTTCCAGCAAATATTGACGGATAACCAGGAGCGCTCCATGAAACAGCAACAGGAGATCTTACATCAGGCCATCGAAGACTGGAAAAAAGGCCATAAACAGATCGACGATATCCTGGTGATCGGGATACGGTATTAAGGGAGGCAGCAGCTTGTATAGGACGCTGTGGCTTATCCACTTGGCGGTGTTCATTAAAACTTTGGTGTGTTTGCCCTTCTGTAAGTTTAATTACGTAACTTTGCCTCGGCATTATTTCTCACCAAAACCGCTTCATGGCTGAAAAAGTAAAGTTCGCAAATGCCCGTGATTCCGAGTTTTATACCGTTCTCAAATCGAGGGTAAATCAATATTTCGTCGATAAAGGTATCAGCAAATATGCTAATGCGGAGATGGTGATCAAAACCATCTTCATCCTAAGTGTAGTAGTCGGCTCCTGGACCTGGTTGATCGTCGGCGCACCCAACCTGGTCGTTTTTTACTTATTATGGGCTATCCTGGGCGTTTTCACGGCTTTTGTCGGCTTGAATATTTGCCATGATGCGATCCACGGCGCCTATTCTACCAATGCTACAGTCAACAAAACCCTGGGCTTTTTGTTCAATATCGCCGGGGCAAATGCCTATATGTGGTCGATCATGCATAATATCGCTCACCATACCTATACGAATATCGAAGGGATGGATGAAGATATCGAATCGGTGCCGCTGCTGAGGATGTCGCCCCATCAAAAGCTTAAGAAAGTACACCGGCATCAATATTGGTACGCTTTCCTGCTTTATGGATTTGCTACGCTTTCATGGGTTTTCATCAAAGACTATAAAAAGTTCTTCCAGAAAAATATTGGGAACTATGATAATAAAACCCATCCGCCTGTAGAATATTTTAACCTGTTCTTTTTCAAAGCTGTCCATTATGTCTTGTATATCGTTATCCCTTTTGTTTTTATTGAACAAAGCTTTTTAGCGATTTTAGGCGGGTTTTTACTCATGCATTTTTTCGAAGGGCTGACCTTAGCGATTGTCTTTATGCTGGCCCATATCGTTGAAGGCCTGGATTTCCCGTTGCCGGATGATAAAGGAAGCATTGAAAATGCCTGGGCGATCCACCAGGTGAATACGACCGCTGATTTTGCCCGTAAAAATCCATTTGCAAATTATTTCTGCGGGGGTTTGAATTTCCAGGTAGAACATCACCTTTTTCCGAAGATCTGTCATGTACATTATACCAAGCTTTCCGAAATTGTGAAAAATACTTGTGAAGAATTCAACATCCCCTACCACGAAAGCAAAACCTTTTTCGGAGCTATCGGTTCACATATCAGGTTGCTGAAACAATTGGGAAGGCATGAATCGCTGGCAAAGCCGGCTCTCCAGGTTTGAAGTTCATTCGAACCGGTTCCTGCATCACCATTTTCACCCGGATCAATTATTAACCCTGGCTAAATTTACGGGTATCCCATCTCCAGGGATTTTCCGGATGGATGGTTACTCCTCCGATAGCATAGCTGCGATCAGTTTCCTTCAGCCAATCGGCTTCCCCTGACAGCAGACGCTGGCCACGATCGGTGATCTTGTGGCTTCCTTTGATATAGGTGGGCTTCAATCCCTGGATATAATACTTTAGCTGGCTATCACCAAAGCCATAGTCTCCGTGTTTGTCCATGAATCCGGCATAGAGTTGCTTGAAATTGCATGACTCTAGTTGTAATTCTGACAGGATATAGGTTTGAATGGCATTCAGGCCATTGGTGGTGTTGGGGAACTTGGATAGGTGCAGGCTCATCGCATGCCGCATAAACGGTAAACCCGGAATTTCCTGCCGGGTCCAGGGTACCAGGGCATTGGGATCATGTCCGGCATAAGCCTCCCAAAGCTGCCCGGCGATGTCTAGCGTATCATCGGAAACGGGCTTGCGATCCGGGAACAAGCTTGCCAATTGGTCAGGGTGAAGTTGCGCCAGCCCATGAAAAGGATCGACGCCCGGAAAACTGTCGATATTGACCAGGGAGATCACCGTATCCGGGTGGCGGTACACAGACATCCACTGCAATAAAAAAAGCATATTGACCTGACAAATGAGATCATGCTCAAACCACAGGGTTATTTCATCATAGACGTTGAATTCCCGTAGCTTCAGGAATACGCTGATCACCTTTTCATGAAAATCGATGGATTTACCCCCATAGGCCTCCCGGATAAACTCCATTCTTTGATCCCAGAAATCCTCTGACTCGGGATCAGGCGTTACCGGGCCTTCGGCCAGCACTTCCCGCCAAACCAGCCGGTCGCCCGGAATAGCTGACTTTTTGAAGGAGCGGGTGGTCGCATCACCGTTCAGGATGTGCAAATGTTTGTGTCGGGCAGTCAATAGTATATAGCTTTAAATATAGTAGCCGTACCAATATTAATTAAACGGGAGCATAAACAGGAAATTATAGCGCCTTTTTTATTTTCCAACAGGAAAATACCGACAGAGCCGGGGCGTGGTAAGCCGGCAGATGGGTAAAAACAAAAGAGGCTGTATCCGAATTTTCGATACAGCCCCTGTTAATATTACTTTGGGAAAGAACGGATCTTACAATCCGAAAGCATAATAATATACCCCGGGCTGATCCGGGTAAACACCTTCGATCATCACGCCGCCGGATTTGTTTTCCAGGGCATTTTCCAGGTCTCCGATGCGATTGATCTCCCGCTTGTCGAGCTTGGTAATAATGAATCCTTCCTTTATCTTGGTATGCTGGGCTAAAATACCACGTCCCAAACGGGTTACCATGATCCCGCCCTTGATGGCCAGCTTATCTTTCTCCTCGTTGGTCAACTCTCTGAAGGAGGCGCCTAACAGATCGATCGCATCAGGTCTTTCCACCTTTTTCAGCGTCGTTTCACCGTCTTTATTGAACAGCCTGACCAATAGGGTACGATCTTCATTGCCCCTGATGATGTTAACTTTGATCTCATCGCCCGGGCGGTAAAGCGCCACCTGTTCCTGTAATTCCGGTACCGCATTCACCGCTTTGTCGCCGATGTGTGTAACAATATCACCTCTCTTCATACCCGCTTTATCCGCACCGCTGCCTTCGATCACATCGGCGATATAAACACCGTCGGAATTATCCAGTTTTTTCTCTTCCACCAGGGAACTATTGATTTCCCGGATAGATACGCCTAAAAATCCACGCTGGACTTTCCCGAAATCCCGCAAGTCGGTTACCACTTTCTGAACGATATTCACCGGTACGGCAAAAGCATATCCCGCATAGGTACCGGTAGGCGTGGCAATAGCCGTATTGATGCCGATCAGTTCGCCATTGATGTTGACCAGGGCGCCGCCACTATTGCCCTGGTTCACGGCAGCATCTGTTTGTATAAATGACTCGATGGCAAAATCCCCTTTGAGTATATTGATATTCCGGGCCTTGGCGCTAACGATCCCGGCCGTAACGGTTGAAGCGAGATTAAAGGGGTTGCCGACAGCCAGCACCCATTCGCCGACATTGATATTATCGGAATTCCCGAACCTGACATATGGCAAACCTTCTTCTTCGATCTTGATCAGTGCCAGGTCGGTCGAAGGATCCTTACCGATGACTTTTGCCTTGAACGACCGCTTATCATTAAGCACCACTTCAATTTCGTCGCCATTGTCAATAACGTGATTATTGGTAACGATAAACCCGTTATCCGAAATAATTACCCCTGATCCCGAAGCCACTTTAGGCTGGTTATAACCGCCGCCATAGGGAATGGAAAAGAAATCATCTCCGAAAAACTGACGGAAAGGGTTATAATATTGATGCTGGGAGGGTTTGGGCATGAATACGGTTTTGATGTGAACCACTGCAGAGGTGGTAGCTGCTGCCGCTTTGGTAAAATCGACGGGTACATCGACCGGACTGGTAGGATTCGCAGTTAAAGTAGTGAATTTAACCGGTTGAGCTTGTTGTACCGTTACCGATTGAGGTTCCGGTTCTACGGACCTGTAAATGACAACGGCTGATAAAGCACTGAACAAAGAGATCATTAACATGCCAAGGATTGTTTTAGCTCTCATATTTTTCTCAATTTTGGTTATCGATAAAAGGATGATGAACACCCACTACCTATGCGTTCAAAAATCATGCCTATAACGTTTAAACGAATTTCTCTGGTATGAGTTCCCACGGTTTTAACATATTTTAACAGTTTATGGAAAAGCCGGACCAGCAGGATCTGTCAAAATTGCAGGAAAGCGTTCCCCGTAGTAATATTTGGGGCACCAAAATGACCTTTTTTTTCCTCGGTGTGATCATTTTGACAGGCATAGCGATCTATTTTTTTGACAATACACAGCCGGAAGACATGAAATTCCTCCCCGCTCAAACCCTTGCCGAACAAAAGGAGGAGCCCGTTAGCACCGTTATGCTCCACATAGGTCAGGCAGAAACGCCTCCGTACAAGGTTGAATTCATCGATCACGATACGCTGCCGCCGATTTATAGCTGGACCGATTCCCTGATCCGGATCCGTGGGCTCGGTATGGTTCCCGGCCTGGAATTGTTACCTCATCCCGAGGGTATGATCCTCCGTTATGAAGCCACGGATTATATGCTGAAACGAACCTCCCGAGAAAGTGTTTTAACCCGGCTTCCCTGACCTCCCGAATAATGAACCTGTAGATACATGGATTTAAAGGAATTTTATAAATATCACGGAACCGGAAATGACTTCATCCTGTTTGATAACCGGGATGGGCAGCTCTCCAGCGGGGATCCCGAATGGATCCGTGGGCTTTGCCACCGCAGGTTCGGTATTGGTGCGGATGGGATTATCTTCCTGGAAGAAGCCCAACAGCCGGATACGGATTTTTCCATGGCTTATTTTAATGCGGATGGACAAACAGGCAGCTTATGCGGCAATGGCGGCAGATGTGTTGTGGCTTTCGCGAAAATGCTCGGATTGATCCGCGACCGGGCCATATTTACCGCTTTCGATGGCATACATGAAGCAAGCATCGATCCGGATGGAGCGGTCCTGCTGAAAATGGCGCCGGTCAATACCATTGAAAAAGGCCCCGGCTTTTATGTACTGGATACGGGTTCTCCCCATTATGTATGCTTTATGGAGGAAGTGGATCACCTGGATGTATATGCCATGGGACGAGCCATCCGGTATAACGACCGGTTCCGGCAAGAAGGGGTCAATGTTAATTTCGCCACCGCTGATCCGGGCAACCTGCGTCTACGGACCTATGAGCGCGGGGTGGAGGCGGAGACCTGGGCCTGTGGAACCGGAGCCGTAGCCACTGCTGTAAGCCTTGCCGCGCACCTGGCGCTGGCCGATCAAGATCACCGGATCCCCGTCCATACCAAAGGCGGTATCCTGGAGATCTCCTTCCGGAAGACTTCCGGTGAACAATTCCTGGATATCAGTCTGAAAGGGATGGCGACTTTCGTTTACCAGGGAAAGGTAGCCGGATAAGCTATGAGCCGGTAATATTGTTCCGTATCCGGGTAATGTATTCCCGGATCTTTTGAATATGGTTCAACCGGATCTTGTGGGATTGATTGATACCGCTGTAATATGTTTTCAGCTCGTTCAATTCCATGATCAGCTTATTGTGATCTGCACTTTTATTATAAAGATCGAGCAGGTCGAGCAGATTATTCAAAGAAAACTTTTGGTCCCCTACATTCAGGTATAGGATATCATTCTTGTCGTTTCTTTCTTCATCCTGGATAATTTGCGTGGTGATATACAAGGTTTCCACCCAACCCCCGGCCAGCACCAGCGTTGCCGTGCTGACCCGTTCATTGGATCTCAGGAATTTATCCACTTTGGCATAACCTTGTTTCAGCAGATCTCTCAACGAATCGTTGTTGTTGATATATTGCTCGAACTTTTCAATGAATTTCCGGTCATAGGCGCCGGATATATGCAGGTCGTCCGATAGCTCTTTCACGGATCTCAAGTAACCGGTAGCGTCCTGGACCTGTTCGTAAGCCGTTACGTACCCGAGGTCTGCCACATAGATCCCTAGGTTCAGGGATTTCTGGTAATTGGTGGCATAATTGCTGGCATTCCTGGGTGAATTCAGAATGCTCTTGTTAATGGGTGCGCCGGTTGCCGAGATCTGCGCCGTCAGGTCAATAGGTGACGGCATGTCGTTGATCACCAGGTCCAACTTGATATCTGTTTCCGTACTGATCAATTCCTCTTCGGGAATAATATCTTCCTCTTCCACCTGCTCCTGGTTGGATTGGCAGGCAAACGTAAAAAATAACAGAAAAGAAAAGTAGAAACAGTATATCAGATACTGATTACTGTTCATAGATTAGCAATGTTTGTTAAACTGAATTTTGCTAATTTACAATGGATGGGGAACAAATCAAAATTTAATATCTTTTTTAAAGACGGAAGGGATTTAGTTTGTACATTTGCGCTAAACCGGCAGCAATGATCGCTTACTACAACAAAATAGACGGTAGGATCGAAGAGGTTGAAAAGCCGGTAAAGGGCACCTGGATCAACATATACCCACCCTTTAATCACGAAAAGCTCAAGCAGTTATCCGAAGATCTGAAGATCCCCTTCGACTTCCTGATCGATTCCCTGGATATTGACGAAAGATCCCGTTTTGAAGACGAGGAAGGCGTAAAATTGATCGTGATCAAATGCTCCGTCCTGAATGAGATCGAAGGCGGTAACGAA
Organism: Chitinophagales bacterium; assembly: GCA_028278085.1. Classification (GTDB taxonomy): domain Bacteria; phylum Bacteroidota; class Bacteroidia; order Chitinophagales; family JANQFB01; genus JANQFB01. The sequence goes on along the minus strand of JANQFB010000206.1, from coordinate 1,588 downwards.
GCCCCTTATGTTACGGTTCCGATCGGTATAATTTTTAATGACGATGTCTTCATTACCATCAGTGCTTTTGAAAATCCGATTATCGGATCATTTCTCAAGGGAATGCTCAAGAATTTCGATCCCTCCCGGAAAGAGGGCTTTATCCTGAAGATCTTCGACCGTACGGTCTATTATTTTTTGCATCATTTGCAGGACATCAATAATAAAAGGAATCTGTTTGAAAAGGAGCTGGATAATTCGATGCGTAACGAGGAATTGACCAAGTTGATGAATATCCAGAAAAGCCTGGTGTATTTTGTTACGGCCCTGCGGATCAACGAACTGATGATGATGAAGCTGCAACGGACGGATTTTCTGAATATCCGTGACAAGGAAGAAGAGAGCGATGTCCTGGAAGATATCATCATCGACAACAGCCAGGCCCTGGAAATGTCCAATATTTATTCGAATATCCTCAACGGTACCATGAACGCCTTTGCTTCCATTATCTCCAACAACCTGAACGGCGTGATGAAAAGGCTGACCTCGGTAACCATTGTATTGATGGTTCCCACCCTGGTAGCCAGCTTTTACGGGATGAATGTACCTCTGCCTTTTGAAGACCACGGGCTGGCCTTTGTTTTCACCATCATGTTCTCCGGGATGTTATCGGTACTGCTGGGTTGGTTTTTCCTGAAAAAAGAATGGTTTTAAGCGTCCGTTTGCCAAATGGCTCCGGTGGATCATGATCAACCTGCGGGAACGGTGTAGCCTCTCAGGAATTCTTCCGTCGTCATTTTTCGTTTCCCTTCCAACTGCAATTCATGGATCAGGATAGCGCCATCGGCCGTGGCTACCTTGAGCCATGATCGCTGATCTGTTATCCATCGGCCTGCTTCCATCCCTGTTCGACCTTGCTCAGGGCCGGCGCGGAATATTTTTAGCTGTTTACCCTCGAGGTTTGTCCAGGCGCCCGGAAAGGGACTTAATCCCCTGATGTGGTTATAGACCTCGCGGGTTGTTTTTGACCAATCGATGCGGCAATCTTCTTTAAACAGTTTCGGTGCTTTTTTCAGGGCTTCTGTGGCCGGCTGATCGACCTGGGGATAGTTATTGCTGGCAATGGCATCCACTGTTTTCAGCACCAATTCGGCTCCCTTCACCATTAATCGGTCGTGCAACTCCCCGGCAGTTTCGTCTTCGCCGATGCTTACGGCTTCCCGGTAGATCATCTGGCCGGTATCGATCTCCTGCCGGATAAAAAATGTGGTCAGCCCGGTTTGTGTTTCTCCGTTCATAATGGCCCAATTGATGGGCGCCGCACCCCGGTATTGGGGCAGCAGGGAAGCATGCAAATTGATCGATCCTAGGGGAGGCATATCCCAAACAACCTGTGGCAGCATCCGGAAGGCCACCACGACCTGCAGGTCGGCCCGGAGGCTTTTCAACGCTTCGAGGAACTCCGGCGCTTTCAGGTTTTTAGGTTGCAGCACCTTCAATCCTTTGTCAACTGCATAATTTTTGACCGGTGAGCTCCGCATTTTCAATCCTCTTCCGGAAGGTTTGTCGGTTGCAGTGATCACCCCCACGATATCATAGTTATGTCGAA
>JANQFB010000201.1 GCA_028278085.1 Chitinophagales bacterium | reverse complement strand
GTGCCTTCCCATAATTCCTGCGTGATCTTTTCACTGTCTTTGGCCGCGGCGATCGCTATGACCGCATCCGGATGGAGGTGATCGATATGGTTGAAGGGTAAAAAGGCATGTAAAGGCGTGTCGATCGAAGGGGCGCGGGAGTTAAGGTCGAAAATACAATGATCGAACAAGCCGACCATCTCATCTTCATAAGCCAATCCGCGGTATTTGGTTTTCAGCAGGTTCAACCGGTCCAGGTATAACCCTGCAATGCCGTTCCGCTGTAAAGTGCCGATATCACCGCCGGATCCTTTTACCCATAAAACCGGCGTTGATTCACCGGTGAGGGGATCGTTTTCGAAGGTTTTACAGGAGGTATTGCCACCGCCGTAATTCGTGATCCGCAGATCCGCTCCCAAAACATTCGACCGGTAAAGGAATAAGCCGACCTCATCGCCTTCCAGGGCTCCGGCTTTTTTTTCATCCCAGGTGTAAGCTACATGTTTATATGTCTTCGTCGATGTGCTGATAAGATAGAATTTTCAGATCTTCCGGCATGATTTCCAGGGTCCGGGCAATTTAGTTCGCGACAGGATTTGGGATCCTCTTCCAAAATGGAATGATGAACTGGGAAGATTGAATGATGAATGATGAAGAAAATACTTCTTCATTCAACCTTCAGCATTCACCATTCATTATTCTTTCCCGACATCCGCGAACTAAGTTAAAGAATTCAGGCCATTCGGCAAATACCCGGAAAGTCCGTATCCGGAGAAAATTATCCCTATATCGGAAGCTGTATATGGTCTGCCGCTTAAATAATCGTTTTCCGGGTTCTGAAATGGTTGAGCGGATCCTTGGAATAGGTTTCTTTGATCTTCTTCAACCGGTCATAGTGTTGGGCAAAATAGGTTTTCGTAGGTATCGAACTGTCTTTAAAGCTGATAAAAGCCCCGGAGGTATTCGGGATCTTGAAATTACGGCAAACCTGCATCCAGTCGAGAGCCCGGTTGGTATTGACCCATACGGGATTTTCCTGCCCCTCTTCTTTTTCTTCCAGCGTTTCGTTCCACCAGGTCTGATATTGGATGGTGTAAAGCATTTCTTTGTAGGGGAAAGCGCTGTTTTTCTTCGCTTTGGCTGAAATGTTTTGATAAAAATCTCCGGTGATAGCGCCCAGGGTAACATAGTTAAACAACCCCAGCAGCCGGTTGTTTTCCAGCACCAGCGGGGAGGTCAAACTTTTAAGAAAAGCCCGGTAACCCTCTTTTTTCAATCCCTGTGGTTCCACCAAACGGGAAGTGATCTTGTGAGGCGCAGGTGCATCCAGGTCAGGCGGTAAGGGTTTGCCGGTCAATCCCCTGGCCGTTCGCTTCACATTGTAAAAGGATTCCCGGTCCCACGAGCTCATCAGGTTGGATCCGTATTTTCTTCTTCGCCCGCCTTTGCCTTCGATATTAATTTCGGCCGGCTTGGCGCTTTTAAATGCGGTATCGATGAACTTTTGCAGGCTCTTTTCATCGCCTTGCCAGTAACCGTACATCACGCAATTATGGGTCACTTTATGCTCGTCGAATTTATCATAATTATCGTAAGGCCAGTGAATAGCCGTTATTTTCAAGTTGGTACCGATCAGCTTTTTAGTGTTGGGAGACTTAATGGCCCTTTCCCAGGATTTCAATACATCCAGGGTAGGTGTTTTCTTTGGCGATCTTTTTTTAGTCGGATAGGGATTCCATACCAGGTCGAACTTGATCAGCTTTGGCGGGAGCGGGAAGGTTTCGATCACCAGTTCGGTTACGATCCCATAGCTCATACCACCGCCCCCTCTAAGCGCCCAGAGCAGGTCGGGAACCTGTTTTCCGTCCCTGGCATCGAGTTCTACGATCTCGCCATTGCCCAATACGATGGTAGCGCCAGCGAGCCGTTCGCAGCACATGCCTGCGATCCTGGTCCACGGGCCCCAACCGCCGCCGAGGGTGAATCCGGCAATACCCACCGTGGCACAGGTACCGTGAGGGATCATAACATTGTTATTGGCCAAAATGGTCGTCAACTGGATAAAACGGATCCCCGGGCCGATATGGGCATAGGTCGGAGAACCTTTGCGGCTGCCCTTGGTAAATTTTACATGGTTTATCCGCGACATATCGATCAGGATCGTATTGTTGCCGGAACATTCTCCCTCATGATCGTGGCCGCCCGAACGTACCCGGATCGGCAGGTTGTTTTCGCGGGCGGTATTGTAAACCAGTTGCACCTGTTCCGTCGATTCGACATAGACAATGACAAAGGGTTTAAGCTGAAACTTGCGGTTAAAGATCTGGCAGGCTTCGTTGTATCGGATCATATCGATAAGATTCCCGCCACCGGCATCGATCTGGTCCCTGTTGAGCTTTCCCCTCAGGGCGTTTAGAAAATTATAGACATTCCGCATATTCACGACCACCATACTTTCCGCCAGCAACAGATCGGCTACGAGATCGTCTTTATCGTTATGCTGGATATTCAACTGGCTGACCAGGTCTTTATGAACCCTTGCCACGATACCGGAATCGTAGGGGTTGTGCGTCTTGATGAGGTCGATCTCGACGCCGCCGACAGCGTTTTCATATTCGACCTGGCAACGGATCACCGACCATGGTGTGGAAGTATTTTCCAGCACCACCTCGACAAAATCATTGGCTGGGATCGCATCCGGAAAATCTTTGTGATAGAGGTTAGGCTTCTTGATCTTTAATTTCTTCAAGGGCCGGTCCGTATCATTTTTAAGGGTAAGGCTCACTTTTAAGGGCCCCATGGGTTTCGTGGGCCCGCTGTATTTGAAGCCCGTATCTTTGACCTTTTTCGGCGCCGGGAAATGGCTGAGCAAACCCTTCTCCTGGCCTGTGGCCGGCTCGATAAAATAATCTTCAATTTGTTGGGGACTCAGGGCCTTCTTCCAGATCGTCATCGTACCCAATTGACCGCTTAATTGGGGTCCTTCTTCCTCCCTTCCGATAGTTAAGGCTTTCCTTTTGGTGGCTTTCTTAGGCGTCCGGCTTTCATGGACCGCCAGTATCTTTCCGTTTAAGTAGAGGGATAACTGATCCCCGGATTTTACGGCAGTGAAATGGTGCCACTGACCGTCGTTTAAGCCGGATCGTTCGGTTTGAAGGGTGATCTGCTCATCCTGGTAGCCGGCGGTAAATTGAAGACCGCCATTCGGCTGAAAGATAAGGGATAAATTGGCCGATGCGATAATCGGCCCGGCGTCATTGGAATTGATCCAGCATTGGATGGTAAAGTCGTTTTTCTCGAAATTGTGTTTACCGGCGCCTGTCGCTACCAGGTTTTCTTTAGCCGAAATATCAATAGCATAACTCATGATGGATAAGGAAATGTTTAAGTTGTTTTCAAATAGGGATACATGTAACCGATCACATATTATTATGATATAACTTCAATAATAATAGGGATGTGCGAACAAATATATATAATGAAGTCAGATTTTTATAGTTCCCGGCTCGACAATTATGGCTTTACCATCCCCTTAAGGATTACCCCTAAAATTTCTTATCTTCGATATTCCAGCATAATCCTTTTTATATGAAAAACCATCTGGATCCGGAACAAATTGATTTCTACCGGCAAAATGGATATATCGTGATCGATGATTTCCTGGAAGCGGCAGCGTTGTCCGAATGGCGGTCGGCTGTAGAAGAGGCCTTGAATAAACGGGATAAAATGAAGCTGCCGGACCGTCAATGGGTGGGTCACGGAGATGATGAGGTTTATTATGAAAAGGTATTTACACAAAGACTTCAATTGTGGAAAGACAACGAAAGGGTCCGGAAACTGATGCTGGATGAACGGTTGGGCAAAATGGCAGCTAAATTGGCTGGTGTTGACGGGATAAGGATCTGGCATGATCAGGCGCTGGTGAAACCTCCCTTCGGGGAACCCACAGCCTGGCACCTTGATGTGCCTTTCTGGTCGTTCAGTTCGAAGCAAGCCATTTCGATTTGGGTAGCCTTGGACGATATCACCAAAGAAAACGGCTGTTTATATTTCATGCCCGGCACCCAGGAGGAAACTTCTTTTGATAATCCCGGTATTACCGAGGAAATAGCTTCTCTTTTCGGACACTATCCCCAATTCCGTTCGCGGGATACGGTTGCCGTCACCATGAAAGCGGGCAGTTGTTCCTTTCATTCCGGATCCGTGGTACATGCCGCCGGGGCCAATATGACCCCTTATCCGAGAAGGGCGATGACCTGCGCCTATATGCCGGATGGGTCTACTTTCAACGGACAACAAAATATATTGAACGACCGGGAATTCGCTCAACTGGAGGTCGGTCAGGTATTGGATGATAATGAAAAGTTCCCGTTGATCTATTCGACCCAGGTGCCGGCATGAAAATAAAGATCCTATGCCCTCAATGGGGCCATGAACATCTTCCGCTGACCGAATTTATCCCCAAAGTAAAGGAAGCGGACTATGACGGTGTGGATGTGTGGATCCCGGAAGATCCCGGCGAACGGGATACTTTATTCCATCTGCTGGAAACCTATGAATTGGATATCGTCGCTCACCAGCACCAGGCTCATGGGGAAAGCTTCGATGCCTTTAAAAGTTCTTTCGAGTATTACCTGAATTTTGCAGCCGATGCGAACCCACTATTGATCAACTCGCATACCGGCAAGGATTATTTTACTTTTAAGGAGAATTGCGAATTGATCGAGATCGGCTTTAAAGTAGGGGCGGAGCGTAATCTGCGGATCGCCCATGAAACCCACCGCGGACGTTTTCCATATAGTCCGGGTGTTGCCCAAACATACTTCGATGCTTTTCCGGATCTGATGATCACCGCCGATCTTTCCCATTGGTGCAATGTCAGCGAAAGTTTCCTGGAGGGTTTTCCCGCTACGGTGGCAGCGGCTATCGACCGGGCGGAACATGTCCATGCGCGGGTAGGGCATACGCAAAGCGCCCAGGTCCCGGATCCGCGGGTAGAAAGATGGCAGGAGGCCTTGGAGGCTTTTTTGGGCTGGTGGGACAGGATCGTGGAAAGCAGCCGGCGGAAGAAGCGTGAATTCCTGACCTTTACCACGGAATTCGGCCCGGCGCCATACATGGTTCATGATCCTCAAACAGATCGCCCTATTGCCAGCCAGTGGGATATCAATTGTTATATGAAAGACTTGTTGCGCAACAGGTATCCGGATTAGCCCGGGCTTAGATAATTGCCGATACCGATGATCACGGTGGAAAGGATCACCACCAGCAAACCGGTAGTGATCAAGCCCCTGGTTTTGCTGCTGACGCCCTTCCATTCCTTAAAAAAGATGCCCCAGCAGGTACTGAAAACAATGATAAAGGCCATGTGAAGCGTCCAACTGGCAAAATCATACGATCCCATAAAGGAGGTGCCCATCCCATAGAACATGAATTGGTGGTACCAGATGATACCGGCCAAAGCAGAGAACAGGTAATTCGATGCCATCGGCGTTTGTCGATCGAGATAATTGCGGCCGGTGCTGTTCTTGATATTCAGGACGACACACCAGATAAAATTCAGGGTAAATCCCCCGGCCAGGATCGGGATATAGGTAATGCCCGTTTTCCAAAGGGGTTTGGCGCCGTGGGCCATGGCCAGGTCGGCCAGCGGATTACCGGCGGCCACTCCGAAAGCAAAACAAGCGCTAAGAATACCACAGACCACGGCCACGACCAATCCCTTGGAGAGATTGAATTCCTCAATACTGGCTTTCTTTTCTTCATCGGTTAGTTCTTTTTCTTTCGAAACACCAGCCCATCCACAGATAGCAATGCCTACCAAACAAACCACCACGCCGCATAAGATGATCAAGCCGCCACGATTACTGATCA